>JAIBBP010000223.1 GCA_019694615.1 Microthrixaceae bacterium
CGGCCAAGCTCACCGTCTCGCTCAGGCTCACCGGCCTTCGTGCCGACGGTATGCACCTCATCGACGCAGAGATGGTGTCGGTGGACCTCTGCGACACCCTGGTGCTCACCGAGGGCAGGGGCGTGACGATGGACGGTCCTCACGCGGGTGCGATGCGGGGCGAGACCGATGGGACCGACCTGGTGAGCGCCGCGCTACGGATAGTGGGCCGCGACGACGACGTACGGGTGGCCGTGGACAAGCGGATCCCGGCGGGCGCCGGTCTGGGCGGTGGAAGCAGTGATGCTGCAGCCATCCTTCGCTGGGCCGGTTTCGACGACGTCGAGGCTGCTGCTCGGCTCGGTGCCGACGTGGCCTTCTGCCTGCTCGGCGGACGGGCGAGGGTGTCGGGCATCGGCGAGATCGTCGAGCCGCTCCCCGATGTCGATCGGACATTCACCCTGCTGACTCCGGCCGTGCACTGTTCGACACCCGTCGTCTACCGAACCTGGGACGCGATGGGGGGTCCGACTGCCGGGCCCGAGGTGATTGATCCGAACGATCTCACGTCGGCGGCTGAGGCCGCGTTCCCGGACATCGTTGCGGCCCGGGAACGCCTGCAGAACGCGACAAAGCTCCCGGCACGACTGGCCGGGAGCGGTTCGACCTGGTTCGTCGAGGGTGACTTCCCTGGCGACGAGCGAGTGGTCGTGCGGACAGTGCCGAGCGCTCGATAGCTCCGATGTCCACAACGCAACGTCGCCGGGCCGTCCCGTTGGTTGGCTACTTGCCGCGGGCCCTGCGCTGATGGCGGGTGCGACGGAGGAGCTTGCGGTGCTTCTTCTTCCGCATCCGCTTACGGCGTTTCTTGATCAATGAACCCATGGCGGTGGGCACTTTAGCGATGTGCGCGTGATGGGTGCGAACCGGTGGTCCTCCGCCCTGTTCTCCACGTTTTCTTCACCTCCCCTGTCTTTCGCTCCGACCGTGGCGTCGGTAGCCTGATTCCGAGACACGCGCGCTCCGAGTACGGATCTGCGCGCGAGCAGTGTCGGCGCCGAGGGCGGCGCTCACCCGGGACGAGCCAAAGGGAACGGGACGGGCTTATGCGGACGAGTGGAGTGGAAGCGAGATGACAGACGTGGGGACGCTGGCGACGTTGCCGGATCCGACCTTGGTCGAGGAGAGGAGCTCGATCAGCTTCAGGTTCAGCCGACGCACTTGGCTCGTGATCGGCGCGGTGACGCTGGCGACCGGCGTTCTGGCGATGACCGCCACGTTCTTCCTTCCGCAGCAGTTCGTGGTGTCCCGGTCGCTGCTCATCATGTCGGGCAACAACCCCAACGACAACGACACCCTGGTGCGCGCGTTCGAGGAGATCATGGCGGACAAGGGCTTCGCCGCCGAGATCAAGGCGCGAACCGGCCTCAAGCTTCCGGCCGAGACGATCAAGGCGATGATTCAGCCGAGCCGCCCGCCGGCGTCGGCGACGATCAAGGTGTCGGTGCGTTCCACCGATATCAAGCAGGCGCAGATTGTGTCCGAGGCGATCGTGCCCACGCTCGAGGAGGTCATCCAGAGCGGGCAACGGAACCTTCCGATCGAGGATCGGCTCGCCGGCCCGATTGTGCAGGAGATCTTCAGTCGCCCCATTCAGGAGGAGGAGTTCGTCCCGTGGTGGGTCGGTCTCTTCAGCGGGGCCGCGATCGCGTTCCTGATCTCGTTCGTCATCGCGGCGTTCCGTCAGTACCGCAAACCGGTGATCAGTTCCGCTCGTGATGTCGGCGACGCTCTGGATCTTCCGGTGCTCGCTCGAATCGCGGCGGTTGGCGACGGCCGCAGTACTAATCCCCAGGACGCGGTGCTCGGCATGTTGTCCGCGATCGAGCGGTTGGGAGCGTCGGGTCCGATTCACCGGCTCGTGGTCGTCGGCCCCGATTCCGACTTGGAACGATCCAAGCTCGTGCTGGCACTCGGGTGCGCGATCGCCCGCAACTTCGACCAGCCCGTTGCGCTGGTCGATGCCGACCTCGAGAACGGATCGTTGACGAAGCTCATCGGCGCCACCGATGAGCCCGGCCTTGCTGAATGTCTCACTGGCGAGCTGCGCGTTGACCAGACGCTGCTCCGGCTCGAGAACGGCCACACCCCGGCGCTGCTCGACGGCATGGTCCCCCCGTCGGGAATGATCCGCGTGATGCCCGCCGGTATCAACCGCGGCGGCTCGCTGTTGCGCATGCGGTCGAACCTGCACCAGGTGCTCGGCGCGATGTCGGGAAAGTACGTGGTCGTGATCGACGGGCCGCAGGTTCCGGGTCCCGTTCCGGTCACGCAGCTGCTGTCGATGGCCGACGCGACGATCGTGGTCGTGACCGAGGGGGGAACGTCGATTCGCGATGCCCGCTTCACCGGCAACGCGCTGCGCTCGAACACCAACAACCCGGTGGGTGCGGTCGTCCTCCGCAAGTAGCGCCGAGGGAGGGCTTCCCACGCTCGTGAGCGAAGCGTAAGCTCCGAGCAATGGATTGGTGAGTACGCCTCGAAATTGCAGGCGACCTCTTGATGTTCCAGAACGTGCGTGGTTAGCTTCACGTCGAACTGGGGTTGGGTGCGCACCGTTCGGTCGGGCTGACCGATGAGTGAAATGGTGCACCACGATGGGGCTGTTGGGAGCTGTTGCATGCTGCGAGTGAAGGAGGGGGCGGACGAGGCTCGAAAGCCGGCCGATTCCTCGACTCGGCGGCACGGACTTGAGCTCGTCCCGTCGGCGGCGAGCGAGGCGAAGCCGCGGCTCGCCACCCAGGAGCAACGGCGAGGCGTCGGCTTTCTGACGGTCCTCATCGGCGTGGGTCTCGACGCCTTGATGGTCGCGCTGTGGCCGGCGATCAAGATGGACTGGCTCAACGGTGTGACCGTCGTCCACGAGGCGGGCGACGACATCACGGTCGACTATCGGCGGGCTCTTCTCGGCTACACGATCGTTGCCGTCGCGCTCCTCCTGCCGTTGCACCGTCGCGGACGGTTGGTGCCTCGTTCGAGCGAGCTCGCGGTGACGGTTGCTGCTCGCCTTGGTCTGGCCCCGATCATCGCCGCGCTCCTGACGGGGTGGATCCGCACGCTGGACCTCCTGATGTGGCTCGAACTGGTGGCAGTCACCGTTTCGCTCGTTCTGCTAGGCCGGGTGCTCACCTTCAAGCTGGTTCACACCGTGCGAACCCGAGGGTACGACCTCGAGGACGTGATCATCGTCGGGGCCGGTTCGGTCGGCCGCGATCTTGCGCTCGCCATCGAGCAGAATCCCGACTGCGGGCTCCTCCCTGTCGGGTTCGTCGACCGCTTCGAGGAGCGGCTGTCATACCCGCTGATCGGTCGCCCGGAAGATCTGCACGCGATCCTCGAGGAAACGCAGGCCGGACACGTCATCTTGGGTTTTGGAGCGGCCACCGAGTCGGAGCTGGTGAGCTACGTGCGGGACTGCGCGCACCTGCCGGTCCAGTTCTACACCGTGCCTCGATTCTTTGAGCTCGGCGTTTCGGTCGGCCAGACCGGTTTCGAGGTCGACGGCTTCGCGGTGACCCGGTTGGGTCGTGCGGGCCGTCACCACCTCATGTGGCCGCTCAAGCGGGCAGTGGACGTCGTCACCTCGAGCGTCGCGTTGTTGCTCGCCTCGCCGATTTTCGCCGCCTGTGCCATCGCCGTGAAGGTCACGAGCCCGGGCCCAGTGTTCTTCCGGCAGGTTCGAGTGAGTGTCGATCACGTGCCTTTCGACATCCTCAAGTTCCGCACCATGAAGTACGTCGCGGACCCCGAGAAACAGGCGCAGCTCGACCAGAAGGCGCAGGCGGTCAACCTCGACGACGACCGGATCACGCCAATCGGGCGGTTCCTCCGGAAGTCGCACCTCGACGAGCTCCCGCAGCTCATCAACGTGCTCAAGGGCGAGATGTCCATCGTTGGCCCCCGTCCCGAGCGGCCGTACTTCGTCGACCAGCATTCCGAGGAGATCGAGGGGTACGCCCATCGGCATCGTGTTCCTGCTGGCATAACGGGCTGGGCGCAGGTCAACGGCTACTGGGGCGATTCCTCGCTCGAGGCCAGGGTCCGGCTCGACAACCGCTACATCGAGAGCTGGTCGCCGTGGCGCGACTTCGTCATCGGGCTGCGGACGATCCCGACGCTGCTCGGCAAGCGCCGTTGAGCACCGGCGCCGCCGGCGCACGCCCGGAACGATCCGAGGAGCTCGTCAGCGTCGTCATCCCGACCCTGAACGAGGAGCGCTCGATTAGCACGTGCCTCGACTCGGTGCTGGCGCAGTCGTGGCGCGAGATGGAGGTCCTAGTCGTCGACGGTGGGTCGACCGACGCAACGTGCGATCTCGTCGCGGCGTACGTCGCTGTCGATCAGCGGGTTCGTCTCGTTCACAACCCTCGCCGCACGCAACCGGCAGCAATGAACACGGCGCTGGACCACGTGAGGTCGCCGTGGATGGTGCGGGTCGACGCGCACAGCACGGTCCCCGCGGACTACGTCGAGCGGGTCATGGAGAACCTTCCCACCGGTGACTGGGGCGGGGTCGGAGGACGTAAGGACGGTGTGGCAACGTCGGTCCAGGGCCGGGCCATCGCCGCTGCGCTCGGCTCGAAGTTCGGGGTCGGCAACTCGACCTATCACCACGGGACCGAGCCCCAGCCCGTCGACCACATCCCGTTCGGTGCGTACCCCGTCGACGTCGCACGCGAGCTCGGGGGGTGGGACGAAGCCATCTCCGCCAACGAGGATTTCGAGTTCGACTACCGCGTCCGTCAATCCGGCCGCCAACTGCTGTTCGACCCTCGCCTCGTGATCTTCTGGGAGACGCGCCAGACCGTCGCCGACTTCTTCCAGCAGTACCGCCGATACGGACGAGGAAAGGCATTGGTGCTCCGCAAGCACCCCAACTCAGCGTCGCCGAGACACCTGATTCCGGCTGCGCTCGTTGCCGCGCTCGCCGCAGCGCTCGTGGCTGCGCCGGTGCGACCCCGGTGGGCGCTCGCGATCGTCGGCCCCTATGTCGGGGGGCTACTCGGGGCTTCGGCAGCCGTCGCTCCGAATCTGTCGGTCCGAGAGTCCCGCCGATGGTTGCCGATGGCGTTCGCTGCGATGCATGTCGGCTACGGCATGGGCTTTTGGGAATCGCTGCTCGGACGGCGAAAACCTTGACGATACCGACGATGAACGTGTGCGTTCTCAACCTGCTTGGGGGCACCTCTCCGGTTCGATACGCTCGGGCCGTCGGTCGCGGGTAGTTCAATTGGCAGAACACCGGACTTTGAATCCGGGGGTTGCAGGTTCGATCCCTGCCCCGCGAACCTCGTGGGAACCGCCATTCGACCACTACCACCTGGACAAGGAAGCGCAAACGTGACTGAGCCCGTCTCCGATCGTCCTCTCTACGCCGTGGTTCTAGCCGCCGGCGAGGGCTCGCGGATGAAGTCGGAACGCCCCAAGCCGCTGCACCGGCTGTGCGGCAAGCCGATGCTGGCCTACGTGCTCGAGTCGCTCGCCAACTGCCGCGTCGAACGCGCAGCGATCGTCGTCGGCCACAAGGGCGAATGGGTCACGAAGAAGATCGCGGAGGAGAACGTCGGGGTACGCCTCGAGTTCGTCGAGCAGGCCGTCCAACGCGGCACCGGGGACGCTGCGTTGATCGGCCTGTCAGGCCTTCCCGACGACCCCAACGACGACGGGGACGTGATCGTGCTGCCGGGCGACACCCCGCTGCTCACCGCCGCCACCATCGGTCGGCTCGTCGATCAGCATCGCCGCACCGACGTTGCAGCGACCGTTCTCACCGCCGTCATGGAGGACCCGACGGGGTACGGGCGAGTCGTCCGCGGGAAGAACAATCGCGTGGTACGCATCGTCGAGCACGGCGACGCGACCGAGGAGCAGCGCGCGATCGCCGAGATCAACACGTCGATCTACTGCTTCAAGCGCTCACTCCTCGCCCCGGCCTTGCGACGCCTCAACCCCGACAACGCTCAGGGCGAGTACTACCTCACCGACGTTGTCTCGGTCCTCGCCGAGGCCGGGCACGCCGTGGACTCCGTGGTCACCCCGTCCGCTGCTGAGGCGTCCGGAGTGAACGATCGCCTGCAGCTGTCCTTGGCCGAAGCCGAGATGCGCCGGCGAACAAATGAGGCGCTGCTTCGCTCGGGCGTCACCATGGTCGATCCATCGAGCACGTTCGTCGACACCACAGTGCGGGTCGGCCGCGACGTCACCTTGTTCCCCGGGGTCATGCTGCAAGGTTCCACCGTCGTTGGCGACGGGTCCGAACTCGGCCCCAACACCCGTCTGGTCGACTGCACAGTCGGAGCGAACTCGGTCGTGGAACAAACGTCGGCCCGTCGCGCCGCCATCGGCAACGAGGCCCACGTCGGGCCGTACGCTCATCTCGCACCCGGCACCGAGGTCGCCTCCGGCACCACGACCGGACCGTTCTACAACTCGGCCGCGGCGACGGCCTGAAGGGGAGTAGCTCATGGAGCTCATCACCAAGAAGCGGTTGCACCTCGTAGCAGGTCGCAACAACCGGGCGCTGGCCGAGGAGGTCGCCCAGAGGCTGAACGTCGATCTCGGCCACGTGAGCCTCGCAGAGTTCGCCAACGGTGAGCTCCACTGCAAGTACGGCGACTCGATCCGCGGTGCCGACGTGTTCATCTTTCAAGGGCACTGCTCGACGAGTGACATGTCGATCAATGACGCCCTGATGGAGCAGCTGATCATGGTGGACGCCGCCCGCCGCGCGTCCGCCAAGCGCATCACCGTCGTCGCCCCGTTCTACGGATACGGCCGCCAGGACCGAAAGGCCGAGGGTCGCGAACCGATCACGGCGAAGCTGGTCGCCAACTTGTTCAAGACGGCGGGAGCGAAGCGCCTGGTGTCGGTCGACCTCCACTCCGGTCAGATCCAGGGGTTCTTCGACGGCCCCGTCGACCACCTCACCGCCATGCCGGTTCTCGTCGACTGGATGGCCAACAACCTCGAGGGCGAACTCGTGGTGGTGTCGCCCGACGCCGGTCGGGTCAAGGTCGCCGAGCGCTACGCGAACCAGCTCCACGCGAACATCGCGATCGTGCACAAACGCCGTGTCCGTGGGGTCAAGAACACGGTCGAAGCGAAGGACCTCGTCGGTGAGGTCGAAGGCCGCACCTGCGTTCTGATCGACGACATGATCGACACCGGCGGGACGCTCTGCGCCGCAGCCGAGCAGCTCGCCGAACGCGGCGCCGCATCGGTGTACGCCGCGGCCACACACGGCGTGTTCAGCGGACCGGCGATCGACCGGATCAAGAACTCCGTGCTCGAGAAGGTCGTGATCACCAACACCTTGCCACTTCCGCCCGACAAGCAGATCGACAAGATCGAGGTGCTCTCCGCGGCCGGCATCATCGCGGACGCGATCGACGCGGTGTTCGAAGACACTTCCGTCTCCGACATCTTCGACGGCCAGAACCAGTCCTGACCTCACTGCCCGAGGCCACCTCCGGTCAGGCTCGGTCGCTTCGCTCCCTGCTTCCGCTTCGGTACCTCGGGCGTACCTCACGTCCTCAGGTTCGGCCTCCTTCGTCGGCCTTCTTGCGGGCAGCCCCAGCGGCGGCGTCGCTTCGGTACCTCGGGCGTACCTGACTGCCCGAGGCCACCTCCGGTCAGGCTCGGTCGCTTCGGCACCTCGGGCGGCGTCTGGCGGGCGGTGACGTTCCCTACTAACGTTGCCCGTCGGCCCGAGCGCTTCCCCGCGCCGCCACATCGATCGTTTTCGAGGAGTTCCAGTCATGGCTGAGGTCACGCTCACCGCTACCACCGGTCGTCCCACGGGTTCGAGCGCGTCCCGTCGACTTCGTGCACAGGGGCAGATCCCCGCCACGGTGTACGGAATGGGCAAGGACGCGGTGTCGGTCACCGTGACCCGCGCCGACCTGCGCCGCGCCATGACGACCGAGGCGGGCGTCAACGCTCTCATTCGCCTCGAGGTCGAGGGTTTCGACACCGAGTATGCCCTCGTCAAGGAGATCCAGCGTCACCAGGTGCGTCGCGATGTCACTCACATCGACCTCCTTCGCATCGACCCCGAGAAGGCGATGGTGCTCGACGTGCCGATCATCCTGACCGGTGAGGCCAAGAAGGTCACCGGTGGTGGTGGCTTCATCGACCAGAAGCTGTCCACGCTTCGCGTGACGGTCCGTCCCGACTCAATCCCGACCGAGCTCACTGCCGTCATCTCCAACATGGACGTCGAAGAGGTCCTCACGGTCGCCGACATCGTCCTTCCGAGTGGTGTGACGACGGAGCTCGATCCGGGCACGCCGGTCGTCACGGCCAACCTCACCCGCGCCGCGATCGTCGCGGCACGCCAGGCAGCCAAGGCCGAGGAGGCCGCTGCCGCCGCGGCGAGTTAATCCCTCGCCGGTGGTGATGCGCCGCAGCGCGCGATCGGTTGGCGCCCGAGGCGCCAAGGAACACTCGAGTACCCCGTGGGACCTTCTCGTCGTCGGTCTCGGCAACCCTGGTGCGAAGTACCGCGGCACGGCGCACAACGTCGGCGTCGAGGTGCTTGACGTTCTGGCAGAGCGATACGGCGAGCGGTTCCGGACCTCCAAGGACCACGCGCTGGTGGCCGAACTGCGGATCGGGACGGCTCGCGTCGCTCTGGCATTTCCGCAGACCTACATGAACGAGTCGGGCAGAGCAGTCGCTCCGCTCGTCAAGCGGTACGGCATCGACGAACTCGACAAACTCGTAGTGGTCCACGACGAGCTTGACCTCGAGCCCGGCCGAATGAAGGTCAAGCTTGGCGGGGGCCTCGCGGGCCACAACGGTCTACGGTCCATCAAGGCACACCTCCACGACGACGCGTTCGCTCGCATCCGCATCGGTGTCGGCAAGCCCCCTGGTGGGAAGGACCGCGGCGCAGATCACGTGCTGAGCTCACCGGCCAAGCGCGACCGAGAACTCATCGGTGTGTGCGTCGTTGAGGCGGCCGACGCGGTCGAGATGATCCTCGCCGAAGGAATCGACGCCGCGATGGCGCGCTACAACCAGCGATGAGCGAGACCGTGGCTTCCGAGATGTCTGAACCGCCCCTGGGAGCGCTGGCGACGCTGTTGCGCGACGAACCCGCCCTGCTCGGCACGCTCGGTCGCTCCAACGCGACGCTGGCCGTGCCAGAGCCGGCGCGTGCCGTCACCATCGCTGCCATTAGCCGGCTGTCGCGACGGTCACCGGTTGTGGTCGCTGTGCCGACCAGCGCTGATGCCGAGCGGCTCGCCGCCGATCTCGCGTGCTTTCTCGGCGCCGACGACGTTGATGTCTTCCCGGCGTGGGAGACGTTGCCGTTCGAACGCGTGAGCCCGTCGGTGGAAACGATGGGTCGCCGCATGCGAACCATGTGGCATCTTCGTGATCCGGAGCGCGCCCCGAAAGTTCTCGTCGCTCCTGCCCGGGCGCTCGTGCAACGTCTCGGACCGCACGTAGAGGACGTCGAGCCGATCGTCGTCCGGCCCGGCGGGGTCATCGATCAGGCCGACCTGGTGGAACGGCTCGTCAACGCGGGCTACCGCCGCGAGTACCAGGTGGAGCACCGTGGCGAGATCGCCGTCCGGGGTTCCATCGTCGACGTGTACCCGTCGACGGCTGACGGGCCGGTTCGTATCGACCTGTGGGGAGACGAGGTCGAGCGTCTCACCACGTTCTCGGTGAGTGACCAGCGTTCCGACGCCGACGTCGACGCGGTGGAGATCTTCCCCTGCCGCGAGTTGATGACGACCGACGACGTGCGTGCGCGGGCTGAGGCACTGATCGAGACCGAACCGTGGGGTCGGGATCAGTGGGAGAAGCTGGCAGACGGAGAGACGTTCGACGGAATGGAGTCGTGGTTGCCGTGGTTGACGGCGGACCACGGCAGCGAAGCCGCCGCGACCGCCCACGTGCTGTTCGATCTGGTCGGGCCCGATGCCCAGGTGATTCTCGTGGAGCCGCGACGGATGCGCGATCGCGCTGCGGACATCATCGCCGAGGAGGTCGATCTCGCCCGAACCTTGTCGGGCACCTGGGGTGCCAGCGCGGATGGCGTGTTGCCGCGACTGCATCTCGACTTCGACCGCCTCCTGTCGCGTACGACGGCGCACGCATGGACGATGACGACGGCTCCCGAAGGCCCTGGGGTCGAGACCGTTGCGGCGGCAGCGTGGTTCCAGGCGAGCGGCGACGGGGGGCGACTGATCGGCCAGCTTCGTGACCTGTCGTCACAGGGCTATCGCATCGTCGTCGCTGCTGAGGGCGCCGGCTCGGCCGAACGGCTCGACCGGTTGCTCGGCGAGCAGGGCGTCTCGTATCGCCTGCACCCCTCCGGTGGAGCGATCCTCGCCGAACCGGGCGGTCACATCACTGTCGCACCGATCCATCGGGGGTTCATCCTCCCGTCGGTGAAGCTCGCTGTGCTGAGTGAGAGCGATCTCACGGGTCGCCGGCGAACCCACCGGGTGGCGCGGCAGCGCAAGCGCCAGGCGCAGGGCTTCTTCGACGACCTCACCGTCGGTAGCTATGTCGTGCATCAGCACCACGGCGTCGCCCGGTTCGGCGGCATGGTCAAACGCAACATCGGCGGCGTCGACCGCGACTACCTGCTGCTGGAGTACCGCGGCGACGACAAGTTGTATGTGCCGTCGGATCAGATCGACTCGGTCCGCCACTACACCGGTGGGGATTCTCCGTCGCTGTCCAAGATGGGTGGCGCCGACTTCGCCCGGACGAAGGCCAAGGTCGCCTCGGAGGTTGCGACGATCGCCCAGGAGCTGGTGGTCCTTTACCAGAAGCGGGTGAACGCCCGAGGTCACGCGTTCGGCGAGGACACCCCGTGGCAGAAGGAGATGGAGGACGCGTTCCCGTTCGCCGAAACCCCCGATCAGTTGCAGGCGATCGCCGATGTCAAAGAGGACATGGAGGCCGAGCGCCCCATGGACCGGCTGGTGATCGGAGACGTCGGCTTCGGCAAGACCGAGGTCGCGATCCGTGCCGCGTTCAAAGCGGTGCAGGACGGCTATCAGGTGGCGATCCTCGTTCCGACGACGCTGCTGGCGCAGCAGCACTATGCGACGTTCAGCGACCGGTTCGCTCCGTATCCGGTCCGCGTCGAGGTGATCTCCCGGTTCCTCACACCGGCGCAGAGCCGCAAGGTCGCCGACGGCCTGAAGTCCGGCGAGGTCGATGTCGTCGTCGGCACCCATCGCCTGTTGAGCGGTGACGTCGAGTTCAAGAAGCTCGGCCTCCTGGTCATCGACGAGGAGCAGCGCTTCGGCGTGTCGCACAAGGAGTCGATCAAGCAGTTCAAGGCCGACGTCGACGTCCTGACACTGACGGCGACGCCTATCCCTCGAACGATGGAGATGTCGCTGACCGGCATCCGGGACCTGTCGCTGTTGCAAACGGCACCGGCGGAGCGGCAGCCGATCCTCACCTACGTCGGCGAGTACGACGATCGAGCGGTCGCTGAGTCGATTCGTCGCGAGCTGTTGCGTGAGGGACAGGTGTTCTTCGTGCACAACCGGGTGGCCGACATCGAGGAGAAGGCGGCTGATCTTCGCGGCCTCGTACCCGAGGCACGCATCGCAGTGGCGCACGGCCAGATGGACGAAGGTTCCCTCGAACAGGTCGTCGTCGACTTCTGGGAAGGCCGTTACGACGTGCTGGTCTGCACGACGATCATCGAGTCTGGAATCGACATGCCTACGGTCAACACGCTGGTCGTCGAGCGTGCCGACCTGTTGGGTCTCGGCCAGCTGCACCAGTTGCGCGGGCGCGTGGGTCGCGCCGGTATGCGTGCGTACGCATACCTGTTCTTTCCGCCCGAACGTGAGCTGTCGGAGGAGGCGTATGAGCGCTTGCGAACGATCGGCGAGGCGACCGAGTTGGGCTCGGGGTTCCGTATCGCGATGCGTGACCTGGAGATCCGCGGTGCCGGCAACCTGTTAGGTACCGGTCAGTCGGGTCACATCGCCGCGGTCGGCTACGACCTGTACTGCTCGATGGTGAACGAGGCGATCAACGACCTGAACGGCGAGACGAAGCCCGAGGAAGTCGAGATCAAGATCGAGCTGCCGATCGACGCCAACCTCCCCGCGGACTACGTCGAGCGTGAGGACCTTCGTCTCGACGCCTACCGTCGGTTGGCCGAGGTTCGCTCCCAGACCGACGTCGACGACATCGCGGCCGAATGGGTGGATCGGTACGGGCCCGTGCCCGACGAGGCGGTCGCGCTCCTGGAGGTTGCTCGAGTTCGGGCCGAGTGCGTCCGGGTCGGTGCCACCGACATCTCGGTCACCAAGTCGACCGGTTTCGGGGGGCCTCCACTCGTTGCCCGTATCTCGCCGTTCAAGCTGGCGCAGTCCAAGCAGATGCGACTCGAACGCCTGTACAAGGGGTCGGTCTACAAGCCCGACCTCGCACAGGTGCACGTTCCGGTGCGCAACGGGCGGGCCATGATCCCGACGCTGCTCGAAGCTTTCGCCCAGCTGGCTCCCCCCGATGAGGATGCCTGATCCCGCCAACTGTGCCCGTGCAACCCTGCCCAGTACGATCTGAGGTTCTGTGAAGCGACTTCTTGCCCTCCCTCTCGCCGCTCTGCTGTTCACCGCGTCCTGCGGCATCGCGGAGGACGACACCGCCGCCTCGGTCTTCGGCAAGGACATCTCCGTCAAGGAGGTCGACGAGTTGGCACGCACCGACTTCGTCAAGTCCCGTCTCGAGTCCACCGGCGCCGGTCTCGTGTCATCCACCAACGGCACGACCGGCAGCGAGTCGCGTCGCTTCGCCCTGAACCTCCTGGTACAGACGGTCGCGATGGAAGAGGCCGTGGAGCGTCGAGGCGGAGAGATCACGAGCGAAGATCTCGCCACGGCCGACGACGCGTTGGAGGCCGCCGAGCAGCAGGCACAGCAGGCGGGTTCGTCGGAGTCGCTGGAGCCCACGGTGAAGGCGCTCTTCCGTCGCAACGTCGCAGCCGAGTCGGCGCTGCGACGAATGAACGGTGCCGATGAGTCTGGAGCCGCACCGAGTGACGCCGACATCGAGGCCTACTTCGAGGAGCACGCAGACGAGTTCGGTGAAGTGACCTGCGTTGACGGGTTCGCCGTACCCGAGGCGCAGGCGGGCGCGGCGCAGGTTGCGGTCGATCGGGGTGACGACGTGTCGGCGGTCCTCGCCGACTCGGCGCTCGGAGCTCAGTCGCTGTCGCAGACCGGCGAGGAGGTGTGCGTTGGGCCGGAGGAGATTGCTGAGCCGGTGCTCGCCGAGCTGGTGAACACCGGTGCCATCGGTGTCTGGGGTACCGGCAGCCTCGAGGGCCCAACCGGGATGCTGACCGTCTTCGTCCTGCCGTCGTTCCGCGGTCCGGCGACCCCTGAGCTTCCCTCGATCCGGGCGCAGATCGAAACGGCGATCCAGGAGGCGGCAGCGGCTGAACTTCAAGCCGACCTCACCGAGTACATCGCCTCGTCGTGGGACTCTCCCGACATCGAGATCGACCCCCGCTACGGATCGTGGGACCGCGAGGTCGGCAACGTGCTGGCGCCGCCGACTCCCCGCCTGTCGGCGAAGGCATCGGCGACTCCCTCATCGGAGGACCTGCTCACGATCCCCGCATCGTGACGCCACACGTCGTCATCGTCGGGTTGGGTCCCGGTGGTGCCGACCTCGTCACGGCAGGCACTCTCGACGCGTTGTCGACGGCTCCGGCTGTGATCGCGCGCACCGAGCGCCACCCCGCGGTCACGGTCCTCCCTGCCGCCACAGCGTTCTGCGACGACCTCTACGAGCACGCCGACACGATGGAGGAGGTCTACACCTCGATCGTGGAACGCGTCGTGGGCGACGCGGAGCAACGGGGGAGCGCGGTCTACGCGGTTCCCGGCTCTCCGGTAGTTGCGGAGCGGACGGTACAACTGTTGCTGGCCGACCCACGTATCACGACCGAAGTGGTCCCGGCACTCTCGTTTCTCGACCTGACGTGGGTGAGGCTGGGTATCGACCCGATCGACGCTGGCGTGCGAGTCGTCGATGGCCACCGGTTCGACGTCGACGCCGCGGGTCAACGCGGTCCGCTGCTGGTCTGCCAGTGCGACTCGCCGTTGGTGCTGAGTGACGTGAAGTTGTCCATCGAGGACTGGCCGGACGAGCCGGTTACGGTGCTGCAACGGCTCGGCCTCCCCGACGAGCGCGTTTTCGAGGTCGAGTGGGCCGACCTCGATCGATCGGTCGACGCCGACCACCTCACGTCGGTGTACATCCCGACCCTCGAGTCGCCGGTTGCCTCCGAGCTGGTTCGATTCGACCAGCTCGTCCACGCGCTGCGATCGGGTTGTCCGTGGGACCGCCAGCAGACCCACGACTCGCTCAAGCGGTATCTCCTCGAAGAGTGCTACGAACTGCTCGAAGCCATCGACGAGTTCGATTCCGACAGCGGCGAGGGCTCCGAAGCGCTCAGCGAGGAACTGGGCGATGTGCTGTTCCAGGTGTTCTTTCACGCGACGATCGCCGCCGAGCAGGGGTGGTTCACCCTCGCCGACGTCGCCCGAACGGTGCACGACAAGCTGTACGACCGTCACCCCCACGTCTTCGGGGGCGCCAAGTTCGAGTCGGCTGACGAGCTCGCCGCGAACTGGGAGGCGTCGAAGCAGGCGGAGAAGTCCCGCGGTTCGGTGATGGATGGCATCCCGGCCGAGCTTCCGGCGCTGCTGTATGCACTCAAAGTGCACAAGAAGGCCGCCGCATCCGACTACACCGAGGCAGCGCCCGAACCGGTAGCGTCGCTGGTGGCCGGGGTAGCTGCCGCCGATCTCGACGCCCCCTCGATGGGGGAGTTGCTGCTCGGCCTGGCGGAGGTCGCTCGCATCGCGGGAATCGACCCCGAGGACGAGCTTCGTCAGGCGAGCCGGCGTTTCATCGGGCGATTCGACGCGCGTTAGCGCGTACGGCCAGCCCGGCGGTCCCTCGCCAAACCCAGCAGGTACAGCTCGTCATGGGCGATGGTCGCGCCTGCCAGAGCGGTGATCTGGCCAGTCGGGTCATAGGCGGGTGCGACCTCGACGACGTCGGCGCCGATGATGTTCATTCCGGCGAGACCGAACAGCAGTTGCCGCGCCTGCCACGTCGTCGGTCCGCCGACGACCGGCGTTCCGGTACCGGGCGCGTACGCGGGGTCGAGGAAGTCGATGTCGAAGGTGAGGTAGGCCGGGCGATCGCCGACGATGTTGCGGATCTCGGCGACCGCGGCCGCGACGCCGATGTCGAACAGTCGGTCGGCGTGGATCACGTTGAAGCCGTGGGACACGTTCGGCGTACGCATGCCGGTCTGCACCGACGTCGCTGGGTCGATGACGCCGTCGCGTGCCGCGCGAAGGAACATCGTTCCGTGGTTCAGTTCGTCGCCTGCGTCCCAGGTGTCGGAGTGTGCGTCGAAGTGGATCAGCGACAAGGGCCCGAACCGCTCGGCCGTCGCCAGCAACAGGGGATAGGCGACGAAGTGGTCACCGCCGAGTGCGAGCACCGAGGCCCCCGCGTCGAGGATTCGACCGATGTGACTGGTGACGTTCGTCGTCATCTCGGCAGGAACGCCGGGGCGGTATCCGATGTCGAAGTAATCGACGACGCGGTGGCGATCGAACACGTTGTGGTCCCACGGCCACAGCCCATCAGGGAACTCGGCGGTCAACGTGCTCTGTTCGCGGATCGCCCGGGGTCCGAAGCGGGCGCCGGGCCGGTTGGTCACCGCGTTGTCGAACGGGACGCCCACGATCGCGATGTCGACGCCGGTGAGGTCGCGGGTCGCGGGTAGCCGCGCGAACGAAAGCTGCCCGGCCCAGGTCATGTCGTAGCCCTGCGCGTCGCCGACGTCGCCGGATCGGGCGGGATCGTGACTCGCCTCCATCACCTCAGTGTGTCAGTCGCCGTCACACCACGTCCGCCAGATGTCGGGGTGGTCGACGGCGAAGGTGAGCATGTCGGTGATCGTCGCCGCAGACGGCCGGTACCAACTCGGACCGGGCAACGGCGTGCGACGAAGGTTGTACAACGAGCGAGCGATCAACCGTCGGA
>JAIBBP010000036.1 GCA_019694615.1 Microthrixaceae bacterium
TCGCTGCCGGTTGGCCCTGGGCCAACGACCTCCTCAACGCGTTCACCCGAGTCGAGGCACTCCGACTACAAACCTGAGCACCAGCGGACCCCGGACGCGCAGAACGCCCACCCACCGGAGACACCCCCAACCGACCACGCCCGCCTGCTTCAACGCGTCCCCGAACCACAACGCGCCCACCGACAGCGACCACACCCGCCGCGCACGACAACCAACCGCCACCACCCCCGGCTACTGAAAAATCCGGGCTAACGGCAGGGTCGTGCTCGCGATCGGCAGACGCTGAGAGTCTCGTCGCCCAACCCGCCCTGCGCGATGGCAGGCTGGAGCGGCCGATCAGACGGAGGCGGAACGGTACTCCAGTGCCAGATCCGCTATCTCGGTCATAAGTCTCGTCAGCTCGAAGTCCTTCGGGGTGAAGACCGCCGCAACCCCGGCGTCGAGAAGCCTGGGTCGGTCGTCCTCGGGGATGATGCCGCCGGCGACCACGGGGCACCCGACGCCGTCGGCGCGAAGGAGCCGGACCACCTCGGGAACCAGCTCGAGGTGGCTGCCCGACAGGATCGACAGGCCGACGATGTCGACGTCCTCGTCGCGAGCAGCGGCAGCGATCTGCTCGGGGGTGAGGCGGATGCCCTGGTAGATCACCTCCATACCGGCGTCGCGGGCGGCAACGGCGATCTGTTCAGCACCGTTGGAGTGACCGTCGAGCCCCGGCTTCGCAACGAGCACGCGGGGAGGGCCACCGGGGGTTGCCTTCAGCCGCTCGGCCAACTTGCCCAGCCCTGTCGCCGAGCCGCCGGCCCCGGTCGCAGCCCCGACGCCCGTGGGTGCTCGGAACTCGCCGAACACCTCGCGGAGACGGCCGGCCCACTCGCCTGTTGTTCCTCCGGCGTGGGCCAGCGCGATCGAGGCCGCCATGATGTTCTCGTCGCTTCGAGCGACACGCTCCAACTCGTCGAGTGCGGCGTCGACCGCCGACTGGTCGCGGTTGGCTTTCCACTCGGCGAGCTCCTCGATTGCCGCGGCCTGCACCGCCGGGTCGACCTTGAGGATGTTGTCCTCACCGGCCAACGGGGAATCAGCAGTCTCGGTGAACGCGTTGACGCCGATCACCATCTGGTCGCCGGATTCGATGCGGCGCATCCTTTCGGTGTGGCTGCGCACCAGGCGGCCCTTCATCTCGTCGATCGCTTCGAAGGCGCCGCCGAGCGACAAGATGTCGTCGAGCTCGGCCTGCGCCGACTCGACGAGATCCGCGGTGAGCCCCTCGACGACCTTCGAGCCTTCGAAGATGTCGCCGTACTCCAGCAGGTCGGTCTCGTAGGCGAGGACCTGCATGATGCGCAGCGACCACTGCTGGTCCCACGGGCGCGGCAGGCCGAGCGCCTCGTTCCACGCGGGCAGTTGCAATGACCGCGCCCGCGCCGACTTCGACAACGTCACACCCAGCGATTCCAGGACGATTCGCTGGATGTTGTTCTCGGGCTGAGCCTCGGTCAGCCCGAGGCTGTTGACCTGCACGCCGTAGCGGAAGCGTCTCGCCTTGGGGTCGGTGACGCCGTACCGCTCCTCGGTGAGTCGGTCCCACATTTGGGTGAACGCCCGCATCTTGGCGTTCTCCTCGATGAAGCGGATGCCGGCGTTCACGAAGAACGACACCGACGCGACCACCTCGCTCATCGAATCAGCGGCCACCTGGCCTGAGTCGCGCACCGCGTCGAGCACGCCGATCGCGCATGCCAACGAGTAGGCGATCTCCTGGGTCGGCGTCGCCCCCGCCTCCTGGAGGTGGTAGGAGCAGACGTTCATCGGGTTCCAGTGGGGAACGTTTTTGTTGCAGTAGGCGAACATGTCGACGATCAGTCGCCGACTCGCCT
Source organism: Microthrixaceae bacterium (assembly GCA_019694615.1). Classification (GTDB taxonomy): domain Bacteria; phylum Actinomycetota; class Acidimicrobiia; order Acidimicrobiales; family Microtrichaceae; genus SSF14. Next base: position 1,881 of record JAIBBP010000036.1, read on the forward strand.
CGGGCGGGAAGATGTACGTGCCCCGGGACAGGTACTCCTTGACGATGTCGTTCTGGGTGGTGCCCCGCAGCACCTTCGAGTCGACTCCGTGGTCCTCAGCGTTGGCGACGTAGAGCCCGAGCATCCACGCGGCAACGGCGTTGATGGTCATCGACGTGTTCATCTCGCCCTGGGGGATCCCGTCGAGCAGCGTGCGCATGTGGCCGAGGTGGGCAACGGGCACGCCCACCTTGCCGACCTCTCCCCGCGCCATCACGTGGTCGGGGTCGTAGCCCGTCTGGGTGGGAAGGTCGAACGCGATCGAGAGGCCGGTCTGACCCTTGGCGAGGTTCGTGCGGTAGAGCTCGTTGGACGCCTTGGCGGTGCTGTGTCCCGAGTACGTGCGCATCAGCCAGGGGCGATCCTTGGGGCGTGCTGCATCGGTGGAGGTCGTCGGCTCGGCCATCCCGACATTGTCACGCACGCGACACCGCCCGGGCGAAACCCGGTCGGTGTCCGTGAAGGGAGGGTGTGTCGTAGAAAGCAGTCCGGGGCGGAGCGAGGGCCACGTGCGCCAACACCTGGAAAGCGTTGGTGGCGATGTGTTTGGAGGGAGAGAGTGTCCCCCACTCCATTGCCCCGGCTGTTTGCACCAGTGGGGGCGATATCCACTGGCACAATGAGTATCGAAACCTGACGCCGAAACCTTGAGAGGTTTTCTTCTGATTGCTGAGACGTTGTTCCTCGGAGACGACCTCCTTCCTTGGCTCCTGCTTGCCGTCGGCGCGGCTCTGGCGGTCGCCAACATCGCGGCGGTAGTGCGTCCGCCGCGGGAGGACCCGTCGGATCCGAACTCGCCTCGCCGTGAACCGGCGTCGATCTCCCGCGCGATCCCCTTGGTGCTCCTCGGCGTCGCAGTCAGCGTGTGGGCGCTCGTGACGCTCATCGCCGGGTAGTCGCGTTCGGGTCGATCAGCTTCCGGGCAGGCCGAACTCCACCAGGGTCATCGGCTCGTAGAAATCCTCGGTGACGGGGCGCATCAGGGTGTTGGGGGGGCGTACGGCCGCGATGGTCTCCACGACCTTCTGGCACTGGCCTTCGAGCGTCAGGAAGTTGTCGCCGATCACCAGGAACAAGGGACGACGCTCGGCTCGGCGGAGAACCTCCTGCGCAAATGCCTTGGGATCGTTCCTCGAGTTCCGTTCCTTGTAGTCGACCCAGTCGACCAGCTCAGGAGACTCGAACCTCGGGAAGGTCACGACGTCGTACCTCGCTCGATCGAGCACGCGATCGACCGAGGGGCCCAGCTGATCGGGACAGGTGACGACGAGGCCGTCGGCTGCGGCCGCAGCGATCGCGTCCGCTGCTTTGCCTGCTTGGGTCCGGTCGAGGCGGAACACGAAGAAGGTTCCAGCGAGAGCCGTCGCGGCGAACCCGATCAGCACGACGTCGCGTACAACGCCCGGACGGAACTGTTCGAGCCCGAGTGCCACGAGCACGATGAAGAATGGGAAGTAGATGGCCGCATAGCGCGGAGCGAAAGCCATGCCGTTGAGCAGCCCGACTGCGGCGGCGATCGCGATCGTGGCGCCCAGGATCAACAGCGGCCGGCGTGCGAGTTCGTGCGCGTGGAAGTCCAGCTCGATTCGATGGGAATCGAGGCCGGTGCCGAAGACGCCGATAACCGCCAGGATCGCAAGGAGCAACATCCCGAGCTGCGCCTCGGAGTACGGGCCGCCGGCGAAATCGGTCAGCGACGTCACGACCATGGTTGTCACACGAAAGCTCGGCGCCCACGGGGTGCCGGTGTGTTCGTTCTGGTAGAGCAACGTCGGGAGCCAGGGCAAGAGGGTGAGCCCGCCCACGGCGAGTGCGCCAGCGACCTTGGCGGCTGACACAGCCGCGGCGGTGTCGCTGCGTCGCCGTGCGACGAAGAGGCGTCCCAGGATCGCCATCCCGGTCGCGGCGAGCAGCCACATCGACCAGTAGTGCGTCCAGAGAAGAAGGCCGGCGACCCCGGCGACCCCGGCGAGGGTGGGAAATCGAGGCCGCTTGAGTGCGGCGTCGACCAACAGGTAGCCGGCGAGCACCTCGGCCATCACGAGCGCATACATGCGCGTCTCGCTGCCGTATCGGAACGCGTACGGAGACACCGCGAACACCAACGTCACGCCGAGTCCGAGTCGGGTGCCACCGATCCGTCGACCGGTCAGGAAAGCGAGAGGAAGCGTGCCGATGGTGATGCAGCCCGACAACGCGCGTACGGCTCGGTCACCTTCGCCGAACACCGACATCCATCCGTGCAGCAGGTAGTAGTAGAGCGGCGGATGGCCGTCGTGCTTGAGTGCTTCGGCGACCTCGCCAAGCGGGAGCTTCGAGATGTTGACGCTGAGCGCCTCGTCGAGCCACAGGGGCGACCGGACGAAGAAGCGACCGAGCACCGAAACAGCGACGACCCCAGCGAGGAGCACCAGCGTGGGGAGTGAGGCGAACGATCGGATCGCTGCGACCACGCCGGGGGTGTCCTCGCCGGCCGACTCGCCTGGTTGGGTATTCAACGGCAGATCTGTCATTCGGCGTCGGGGCGTCGGTCGGGGTTACGCGTCTCGGTGAGGTAGCGAAGGGTCTTCCGTGCGGGTCGCAGCGCTGCGAAGTAGGCGCGGCGCAGCGCCGAGTCCTTCGTCCACGGATTGTGCACCCCGGCAGGGAAGTCGAGGCGTTCGGCCGACCGCGCGAATGACGTCCAGCGGGTGATTTTCTCGAAGTTGGTCCTGGTGACCCGCTCCGGATCGAGGTCGGTGGGCAGGCCGGCGAACAGGTGCCCCGGCTCGTACATGTCGGGGTAGAAGTTCTCGAACGTCCACCGCGGCGGTCGCACCCACCACGGCCATTCGGCCCCGTACTGCGGCCAGCCCATCACCTCGAAGGCGCGGGGCTCGGTGAATCGGTCGGGGTGACGGTGCTGGGCGACGTTGAAGTAGAGGGCCCATTCGCACACCATGTCGTCATCGCTGACGGTCGAGAACAGGTCGAACGCCTCGGTCCACAGCTCGCGCCGCATGATCTGCGGCATGTGAGCGCCGTACGCGAGGTGAGGAAGGCCGAGAAATGCCAACGCGTCGTGGGTTACGTGCTGCGCCTCGTCGTAGGGAGTCTCGAAGCCCGGCCATTCGGCCAGCTCGTAGCTGTAGTAGGCGGTGTCGGTGGTGCCGTCGGTGAAGAACGACTCGTCGACGGGTCGCATGGGCCGGTAGTCGTCGTCGGAGAGCAGGAACACGTCGTCGGTGGAGCCGACGGCGATCAGCGCCCGTCGCAGCGTGACGTTGCGGCGCACGTGGTCGAGCGCGGTCAGCTCTGGGGCCGTGCGTCCACTGACGTCCTCGTCGGTCAGAAGCTCGATCGGCTCGTCCGCCGCCCACCCCTGGAACTCCTCGATGGACCGGCCCGGCACCACGATCACGGCGCGGTCGACCCACGGCATGAAGTGGCGCACGTGACGCCACGTCTCGCGCATCACCTGCGGTCGGTTGCTCAGGTAGACGGTCTGCATGGGCTGGCGTCACGCTAGCGCCGAGAGGCTGCGCAGCCCGGCAGCTCCCGGGCCGTCATCACCGCGACCAGACGCGTGAGGAACGCCCGACCCGGGTAGTCCTAGAGTGTCGGAGTGGCCACGCCAGTCCCCGCCGACGGCCGCCACGCCCGAACCGTTCGCAGCCGCGACGCAGTCGTCAACGCCGTCCTGGAGCTTGTGGAGGAGTCGGGTCGTCGTCCCTCGGTCGAAGAGGTCAGCGCGCGGGCGGGGGTTTCGGAGCGGACCATCTTTCGGATCTTCGAGTCGCTCGACGCACTGGTTGCCGCTGCGGTCGCTCGCCGTGTCGAGATGGTCGTGCCGCTCGTGTCCCTGGAGGTGCCGTCGGGTTTGCCGCTCGTCGAGCGCGTCAACCGACTGTGCGAGCATCGTGCGATCCTCTACGAGGCGACTTCGACATTGCGTTTCGTCGCCGAGCCGATGCGCCGTGAGCTCGTGGCCGTCGACGAGATTCTCGGATCGGCACGCATTCTCCTCCGCGAACAACTGGAGGGCCTGTTCGCGTCTGAACTCGCTGTTGCAGACCGACCGAGCGGCTCGCAGGCCCTCGATGCGGTGGAGGTGATCACCATGTGGTCGTCGTGGAGGTCGCTTCGAGTGGATCTCGGGCTGGGCGTCGGCGACGCAGTGAGGGTGATGGCCCGGGCGGTGGAGGCGATTGTGAGGGATTCGCAGGAGTCGGGAGCCCCAGCAAAGTAGTTGCAGTTGAACTGCCAATATGTCAGGGTTGGCTATGGGCGGCTGTGGACGTGGTGAGACAGTTCGGGTGATGTTCCTGGTTGCAGGACTTCTGGCAGTAGCCGGCAACTGCACGCCGGCGACCGGATCCCAAGCCATCCCGCCGTGCGGGTGGCCGGTGGTGACGACCTCAGCGGCAGCGGGCGACACCGCGGCCATCTACTGGCTCACCCCGATCCCGATGGGCCCCGAAACCAGGGTCGTCATCTCCGGAGCCTTCCCTCACGCCCGCTACTTCTCGGTGCAGACATACACGCTGTCCGACGGATTCACGACCACAGTTGACGCTCGCCTCGACCGCGACATACCTGCGGTCGCCGGACAGAATCCGTACCTCGGCCAACACGGCTCTACCGCGGACAGCTACGAGCTGGTGATGCGGGCTCACTCCCGAGCGCCCGGTGAGATCAGCGGTCTACCTCCCGGAACCGACGTCGGGATCTCATGGGTAATGCTGCGCATCTACCTACCCGACAATCCCGCCGAGCCGACCGGTGGCGTGCCGCTGCCCACCCTCGCGGTCACCCACCGAGACGGGGCGCCGGCCGGCACGCTGGAACCGTGCGCATCATCGGACCCCGATTCCTGGGGCAACCCGGACGTCGAGTCGGTTGCCGACCCGTTCGTCACGTCTCCCGACGCCGCGCAACCGGCCACACCTTTCGCACTCCCGCCGAGTTCGTTGACGAGGTTTCCCAACGCCGATAACCGCTATCTGGCGGCACCTCTGCGATGGGGACCGGGCCGGGTGGCGGTCGTGGAGTTCCGGGCTCCGAGTACTCCCGACACTCGAAGCGGGGAGTCTCCGGGGCTTGAGAGGGACCTCCGCTACTGGTCGGTTTGTGTGAGCTCGGTCCCGACCCTTCAGACCGTGCAGTGCCTGAGTGACCACGAGACGGTTGTCGACCCCGACGGCAACGTGCGGGTCTTCATCTCGGCTTCGGCTGACCGGCCCGTCGGCGCGTCCAACTGGCTTCCCTGGGGGCCGATCCCCAACGCCGGCGTCGCCGTTCGCCACATGATCCCGTCGGCAGCCTTCGGGCAGTCGATTCACGAGGTGGATGGCGGAGAGGACCCGTTCGACGTCATGGGAGCCTTCGCGCCGTCGTTGCGGTACTGCTCCAACGGGTGCTCGTGAAGGCAGTTGATCGACGCCGAGGTCCTCGTCGGATCGCCGTTGCCGGGGCAGCGATACTCGTTGTGATGGTTGCCGGGTGTGGTTCGGGGTCCGAGCCCGATGACGCTGCCCCTGACTCCACAGTCGTGGTCGTTCCGACTTCGACCACGACACCGGCACCGAGCACAACCGGGTCGACGACTTCGCCTGCCGAATCGGCGGTACCTCCGAACTCGACGCCGTTCGTGGACGGCGGCGACCCGCGTCGCGCCGAGCAGTGGGCCGTCGAGCAGTTGGACCTACCTGCCATCTGGCCCCACGCGTCGGGCGTCGGGGTGGTGGTCGCGGTCGTCGACACCGGCGTGGACCTCGATCACCCGGACCTCGCCGGCAAACTCGTGGCCGGAATCGACCTCGTCGACGGCGACGGCCGTCCCGACGACAGCAACGGTCACGGTACCCACGTCGCCGGCATCGTGGCGGCGACGACCGGCAACGGTGTCGGGGTGTCGGGCGTCGCCCCCGGCGCGAAGATCATGCCGGTTCGGGTGCTCGGGGACGATGGGGTCGGTGACGACGCGACGATCGCCGAAGGCATCGACTGGGCGGTGGCCAACGGCGCCGACGTCGTCAACCTCTCGCTTGGGATGTCCGGTGTTGTCGCCCGCCTGGCCAAAGGGGGACCGCTGAATCCGGCGATTCGCCGTGCAGAGGCCGCCGGCGTCGTGGTGGTCGCCGCGGCCGGGAACGAAGGGCAGACGCGTCGGGTGTACCGGCTCGGAGTCCCGGTCCTGGTCGTCAACGCGGTTGGGTCCGATGGCGTGGTGGCAGAGTTCTCCAATGTCGGCGACGCCCGTGCGGTTGCGGCTCCGGGGGTCGACATCTTGTCGACGGTTCCCGACGGCTACGACGTCCTGTCCGGCACTTCGATGGCCGCACCGATCGTGTCGGGGACCGTTGCGCTGCTCGTCGGGCAGGGGAGGAGTGGGCCCGACTCAGTCGACCGCCTCGTGGCCACGGCCACGAACCCGTCGGGAGACCCGGCGTTGGGCGCGGGGATGGTTGATCCGAAAGCGGCGCTCGACCTCTGATGTGACCGTCGGGGGCGCTTGACCTCAGCGCTCCCCGGCGTGCGTGATGGCGTCGCCGACGATGTGGGCGATGTGGTCGTCGGCGAGGGAGTACACGACCTCCTTGCCCTGGCGCTCGGTACCGAGCAGGCGGGCGTCGCGGAGCACCCGCAGGTGCTGGGAGACGAGGGGTTGGTCGAGGCCGAGAGTCTCGGTGATCTCGTGGACGCGCCGCGGCCCGGCGGCGAGCAGATCGACGATCGCCACGCGATGAGGGTTGGCCAACGCCTTCAGCAGATCGGCAGCGGCGACGAATCGGCCCGGCTCGGTCACCCCGACATTCTGCCGGGCCCGTCGCGTCAGTTGCAGGACGTGAGTCGTGTCGTCGTCGGGTCGAGGCGGGACACCACAGCGCCGCTGGAGGACGCCCATGTGGCCTGCGCCGCCTGGAGGCTGTCGGCCTGAGCCGCTGTGTCCTGCCTGGTGTCGATGCGGATGCATGACACGTCGCCGTCGGTCCAGCTGACGTAGGCGTCGCCCGCCCACCCGTTGGTGACGGGGTCGACCCTGCCGTCGAGGTTGACGCCGTTCGACAGGATCAGGCTCATGAAGAACTGGCCCCAGCTCCCCGAGTTCACGACGGTGCCGGCCGACGGTGGCGTTGCCACCGCGACGGCGCCTTCGTCTGCCAGGTACTTGGCAGGGTTCCACGCCTGCTCGGCCGTGGCGGGAAACCGCTCGAACATCGCATCGACTCCGTTGTTGCCTCCGAGACCGGCTACGAACTCCGGCCCCTGCAGGTAGGGGGTCTGGCTCGTGCTGAGCAGCGCCAACGGAACGCTGAGGATCGCCGGGTCGATCTGGAACGACAGCTGCTCGGCCACGTTCTGAAGCTGCTCGATGGGTGTCATCACATTGATGACGTAGGACCGTTGCACGTTGACGGCGTCGCCCTCCACGCCGACGAGAAACGCCAGCTGCTGCTCGCTGAGCACGCCGTCGCCCATCGTTACGTTCAGGTCGAACAGCTGGTCGTCGAGCGCGTGGGTCAGCTCGTGGACGACGACCTCCCGGCGATACGGCGTCAGTTCGTCCCCGCGAACCTCCAGCACCTTGGTGGCTGGGTCGTAGAACCCGACGACGGTGCCGCCGAAGGCGATCTTGTACTTCTCGAACAGGTCATCGGTGGGAGGCATCCAGCCGAGCGCCTTGAACGCGACCTCGTCGACGTCGAGTGCGGGCTCGGTCGCTTCGATCGCATCGAGCACGTGCTGGCGGAACTCGGCATCGGGCACGAAGTCAACCTGCGGTCGTGTCACGAACCGGTGGCCACGCACCGCTTCGACGAACGCTATGAGTTGGTCGACCTGCTGTTCCCGGGTCGGCGGCGGGACGTCCGGAGCGCATCCGGCCGCCGCCAACGCGACGGCGACCGCTACGGCCGCACGTCGACATCGCCCGAGGCCCCCGATCATCGCCTCTGACCCTACTTGAAGTGTTCTCAAAGAAGTCTTGAGGAATGGCGCCGCACGCTGGGCTCATCAAGACCCGAGAAGGAGCAGGCCTCATGACCTCCACCAGCGTTCCCACCGCCAACCCCACGACGCCGAGCCCGGTTCCCGTTCTCCGACGGGCCGGAACGGCAGTGCTCCTTGCGCTCGCGGTCGTTGGCGCCGGCGCCGTCGGCTCGATGGTCGGCGATGTCGGGCCATCCCAGCTGTCGTCGGCGGAGGAGCGCGAAGCGACCCATCGGGGGTCAGAGCGCGGCGAATCCGAAGTCGGCACCTCCGATGACACCGACTCGTCATGGTCGATCGAGGACGGCGACGGCGACTTCGACGAGTCGTCGGGCTCAGCCGAAGGCGGCTCGTGGGAATCGGCGGCGAGCGACATCGGATCGGGTGAGTTCGACGAGTTCGACGACGACGGCGGGGACGGCGGGGACCTCGACGCTTCCGACGATGCCGAGCCCACCCTGGGGTCCGACGACTACGACGCCGGTTCGGCGTCGTATGACGAGGGCGAGGAGTACGGCGACACCAATCCGACAACGACCAACAGCGACGACCTTGAGGAGCCCGGCCCCAGCTCGTCGATCAACGACGGAGCGGACTTCGACCCCGATGACGAATGGGTGGGAGCCGAGGCCGGCTCGGAGCACACCATCCCCAGTACGACCAGCACCTCCTCGCTCGCTCCGCGGCCGTCGAACCTCGTACCGACCCTACCGGTCCGCACGATCGAGAAGCGCATCCCGGTCGGACAGCGGGTGGACCTGTTCGACGACGCATCGCTGGCCGCCGGCTGGTCCGACCCCGATGGCACCGCTGACTGGCTCTGCCTGACGTTCACGCCCGAGCGGCGTGATTGGTGGCTGGACGGCGCCGACTGTGAAGGCAAGGGCCTCTGGGCACGGGTGTCGACCCCCGGTGTCTACGTCGTCGACGTCCGGGTCCGTGAGGCGACGGCTGCCTCGCCGGGCGGAGTCGGTCCGACCAGCCGCCAGGGCATCACGTTGCGACTCATCGCTGAATGACGGCGCCGCCGGTGGATAGGGTCGCAGAGCATGTCCGGCCCACTCGCCTTCTCCGTCCTCGGACCCCTTCGGGTGGTCGGCCCCGAAGGACCGCTCCCGCTCGGCGGTCCGAAGCAGCGGTGCGTACTGGCGATGCTCCTGCTCGACTCTGGGCGAGTGGTTTCGGTCGACAGGTTGATCGACGGAGTCTGGGGTGACGAACCACACGATCGAGCGGCGTCGACCCTTCAGGTGTACGTCTCCAATCTCCGCAAGTTGATTGGTGCCGATCGGATTCTCACCGAGCGCCCGGGTTATCGGATCGTCGTCGACGATGACGACCTGGACCTGACCCGGTTCGATCGGCAGGTTTCAGCCGGCATCGAGCACGCTTCGGCGGGCCGGCACCGGCAGGCGGAGGAGGCGTTTGCGGGGGCGTTGGCGTGTTGGGACGGCGAACCGATCGCCGACCTCCAGTACGAGCCGTTCGCGCCGTCGATCGTTGCAGGCCTGACCGAGCGGCGGGAGGCGGCGAAGGAGTCGGAATGGGATGCACGACTCGCTCTCGGTCACCACCACGAGCTCATCGCAGAGCTCGAGCGAGCGGTTGCCGACACGCCCCTCCGTGAACGCCGGTGGGCGCAGTTGCTTGTCGCTCTGTATCGATCGGGCCGGCAGGCGGATGCTCTTGCCGCCTACGGATCTGCCCGGCGGACGCTTGTCGACGAACTCGGCATCGATCCAGGAGCAGAACTCCGTCGGCTGGAATCGGCGATTCTCTCACAGGACCCGTCACTGGACTGGCAGCCCGCTGGAGGGGACCCCTCCGGAACGACGACCACGGTCCGGCGGGGGCCAACCGGATCGACACCGAACATCACGCTGCCGAACGGTTCGCGCCTCGAGCTGGTGGATCGGCACTGGACGATCGGACGGTCGACCGACAGCGACATCGTGTTGGCGTCGCCGGACGTGTCGAGACGTCACGCCGAGCTGCGGCCGACCGATGGCGGAGGCTGGGCGATCTCCGATCTCGGGTCCACCAACGGGATCACCGTCAACGGCGTTGACGCGACCGAGTATCAACTCGGCGACGGAGACGAGATCGAGGTGGGTCGGTTCACGCTCGTGTTTCATGCGCCCGTTGCCCCCGATCCGGCCAACCCGCCCGATCCAGCCGGTTCGACAACCTTGCAGTGATGCCGCGCCAGGGTGGACAGCGCCGCGCCACTCCTCCACAATCGAGCGTGTTGCTGGCGGATGAGCGGGGAATCAGATGGCGGACGTGGTCGAGGGTCTCGAGCTGCAGCGCGAGCTGGGGCGTGGTGGGTTCGGCGTTGTGCACCTCGCCCGACAGCCGGCGCTCGACCGTGAGGTAGCCGTCAAGATCCTTACTGCCGATACGTCGGATCCGGCGGTGCTCGCTCGCTTCGAACGTGAGTGTCACGCCATCGGAGCCTTGAGTTCCCATCCCCACGTTGTCGCGGTGCACGGCAACGGAACCACAGCGGACAACCGTCCGTACCTGATGATGGAGTACCTCTCGTCCGGCACTCTGGCCCAGCGCGGCGCGATCCCTCACGCCGAAGCCTGCGAAGTTGGCGTGAGGATCGCGTCGGCCCTCGCTGCCGCTCACCGCCGCGGGATCGTCCACCGCGACATAAAGCCGCAGAACATCCTGTTCACCGAGTTCGGGACTCCGAAGCTGGCTGACTTCGGCATCGCCTCGATCGTCGACGGGTTCGAGACCCGGTCAGGATCGGTGACGGCGTCGCTCGGATACGCCGCTCCCGAGGTTCTCGACGCCCGGCCCGCGAGTGTCCGAAGTGATTTGTACAGCCTCGCGGCGACTGTCGTCGGTGCCATCCTCGGGCGCGGTCCGTTCCAGCGCGACGGTGACTCGGTCGCCGGGCTCGTCGCCCGAGTCGCCACTGCGCCCATCCCGGACCTCCGCCCGCTCGGCGTTCCCGACGCGGTCTGTGTGGTTCTCGAGCGCGCTATGTCGAAACAACCCGAAGAGCGCCAGGCCGACGCGGTCACCTTCGGTCGCGAGCTCGCGGCCGCCGCCGGCATCGATCCGGGGACTGCACTCACGGGAGCGGTCGCCGTGGTCGCCCCGTCGTTCGATGATGGCGTCTCGGATCCACGGTGGGCAACCGGGCCAGTGCCGGACGCACTGCCGGTCGGGGTCGTTGCTTCAACGCCGACCAGGACTCACGCCGGCCGCAATCGCTGGATGATCGCGGCGGCAGTCACCGCAATCGTCGGGACAGGTGTCGTGGCGGCGCTGGTGAGCGCCAACGACTCAGACGGGAACCTCATGGTCGCGACCGTCGACGATCGCCGGCCGACGACCACCTCGGATTCGGCCACCTCGACTGAGCCGACGGCTCCGGTCGAGGTGTCGGTCCTGGGGCAGACCACAATCGTCGGTGGAACCGACGTTCCGACCGGTCTCGGCGGTTCTCCAGCGGACCAGAGCACGTCCGACAGCGGAGTTACGCAGACGACGCGACGCGCGGCTGGGGGTGGGACATCGGGGAGTACGGGGTGGACCTCCGGAGGGGGCTCGCCGACATCGGGTGGAGCAACGCCCGGAACCTCGGGTACCTCGGGTGGAGCAACGTCGGGTGGTGAGTCGACCGGCGGTGGAGGCAGCGAACTCACGACTCAGGCACCGGCGACAACGGCTGCACCGGCGACGACGGCTGCTCCGCCAGGCAACATTGCTCCGGTTCTTCCCGCTGCGACCTTCGACTTCCGGGTGCCGACCAACGTCAACACGACGATCGTCCCTGCCGGTGACAAGCGCCTCTCGCAGGGTTGGTCCGACCCGGACGGAACCGCAAGCTGGCTCTGTCTTCAGCCGCTCCCCGTCACGCAGGACTGGTGGGTCGATGGCATGAACTGTGAAGGAGCGGGGCTGCTCGTGGCGGCGGAGACACCCGGTGTGCGGATACTGGAGCTGCGAGCCATGGAGTGCTCGCCGTCTTGTGGAGCGCCCTACTCGGCCACCCGCCGAACGGTTCGCGTCGAGTTCTATACGCCGTAGTCAGCCAGCCCTCGCACCATCACAGGTGCTCGGGGCGCGCGATCTTGTCGGGGTTCATCAGGATCCACACCCGGCGTAGCCGCCCGTCGTCACCTACGTCGCCGGTGAACACCATGGGTCCGTCCTCGTGCTCGACGTAGAGCCCTGTCGACCCGTTGACCGACACTGGTGCGATGCTGCTCACCCGTTCGACGTCCCGGTTGAAGAGATTGATGACGAGTCGGAGAACGCGATCGGCCCCGACCACGTGGCGACGAGCTGCTCGACGCTTGGGGCCGCCGTCGCTGACGAGCACGACATCGGGAGCGAGGTGGGCGAGACAGCCCTCGACGTCACCGCTCAACAACGATCCGAGGAGTGCCGCCATGGCGGAGCTCGACAGATCATAGCGTGCACGCCCGTGCAGCTGGAGTCCCTCCGAGTCGGACACATCGTGCAGCTTGCGGCGCCCCCGGCTGGCCAGCTGGCGGCAGGCGTCGGTGTCACGGTCGAGCGTTTGAGCCACCTCGTCGAACGGCACCCCGAACACGTCGTGCAGGATGAACGCGGCGCGCTCTGCTGGCGACAGTCGATCGAGCAGCACGAGGAACGCGAACGACAGGGAGTCGGCCAGCTCGACCTCGTGCTCCGGGCTCGACAATGGCGACGCCGGCGCCGTGCCGAGCGGGGCGAGTAGTGGCTCGGGGAGCCATGGGCCGACATAGGTCTCGCGGCGTCGCGCGGCTTGCCGCTGCCGATCGATGGCGAGCCGACTCGTCACACGAACCAGGTATGCCTCGTCGTTTTGAACGGTGTCGAGGTCGACGCGTTGCCAACGAACGAAGGCCTCCTGAATGCAGTCCTCCGCGTCGACCACCGAACCGGTCATTCGGTAGGCGACTGCGAACAGCCGACCGCGATGTGGTTCGAATCGCTCGACGGCCGAGAGGTCGCTCATGGGGCGGTTGTCTGTGGCTGCCGCCGGGGTAGTGAACCAGCGTGGCGAGCGGCAGCGAGACCGCTCGCTCGACCGCTCGTGATTGCTGCGCCGCCCAACATGTCGTCGGGCCCGACCCAATCGCCGGCGACGAACAGCCCGACCATTCCCGCTGCTTCGATCGTCGGACGTCCGCTCAGCCCGGTACCAGGCTGTGGCCGGTCGAACGCGACCACTCGGCGCCGGCCGATCTGCCGGGCGAGCTCCTCGTTCCGCCACCCGGGCTGGAGCCGATCAGCCAACGCCTCGAGTTCGGGAACGCAGACCTCGCTTGGAGGTTCGTAGCGCATCAGATGAACGACGTGGTGGCGGCGATCGTCGGTGAGTCGCGCCCGCGGTGTGTGGACGCTGGCGTAGGTCGGTTCGTCGAGCCCGAGGATGAATCGGACCGACGGCCGGGTGAGCCGGCGGAGGCCGAGGTCGAAGCAAGCGGCGTGAACGGGCCGTGCCGCCGCGGCGGTCGCCGCCAGGGTCGAGCTCTCGCTTGCCAATTGGGCCGCCTCGTCCGGCCCGCCGGCGGCGAGAACGACGGCCCCGGCGTCGACCGTCGAGCCATCGGCCCCGGTGACCGTCCATCGTCGACCGTCGGGCACAACCGAGGTCGTTTTGGTTGGCGTGCCGATGGTCGCCCCGGCACCGGTGGCGACCGCGGTCAGGGCGGCGACGATCTGCGCCCACCCCCCATGGAGGTAGGTGACCCCACGCAACGCTGCGTGTAGTTCGCCCGATGCGGCGTCGGCGGACAGGCCATCCAACGCAGCGGAGTAGGTGCTCACCCGTACAAGTGCCGCAGCGAGGTCTCGGCCCACGGGATCGGCGACGCGGCCGTCGATCCATTCGCGGGCGCTGATTCGCACGAGTCCGGGATCGTGCCGGTCGCGGCCGAGGCGCGAGAACAGACCCCACACCTGACTGACCGCTTTCGCCGGCGGCACTCGCAGTTGGCGACCGTCGAGGCCGAAGCGCGTGCGGTCGAAGGGCGGGTTCCCCCCTTTCGGTCTGATGCCGAGTTCTTGGAGTGCGGCGTGGCCGGTGGTAGCCCGGTACAACGCGTGGGGGCCTTCGTTGAAGGAGAAGCCGTTGGTCTTCGCAGTTCTGGCCCGACCGCCGATCTCGTGCCTAGCGTCGAGGAGGCGGACTGACGCTCCGGCCCGAGCAGCGAACG
>JAIBBP010000188.1 GCA_019694615.1 Microthrixaceae bacterium
AACGACGCCGCGTTCGTCGAGTTCGTCGAGGAGGTCGCCACCGGTGTGCTCGGCGAGGGCCAGTACTTCGAGCTGCCGTCCCCGATCATGGGGGCCGAGGACTTCGGCTACCTGCTCCAGGAGGTGCCGGGTGCGATGGCGTTCCTCGGAGTGTGCCCGACCGACATCGAGAACTCGCTCGCCGCGCCGTCGTGTCACTCGAACCACATGCGGATCAACGAGGACGCCATGGCCCATGGCATCGCCCTCCACGTCGCCGTCGCGACCCGCTACCTGGCCCGCCCCTGACTCGCCCCAAGCTCGTTCTGTCCTGCGAGAGCACCACCCGTCCGGTGCTCTCGCAGGACAGAACGAGCGGCGGCGAGGTCCACCTCGGTCATCAGGATGCGAGTGTTCGACTCGACGACCCACCCGTCACGCTTCCAGCCGCGGAGTAACGAATCGAGCGCGGCGACATCGGCGCACGACAGGAGGATCTGGTAGTCGAACGGCCCGGTGACGTGGAACGCGGACTGCACCTCGGGGCTCCGCGCGATGTGATGCTCGAACTCGTCCGCGTTGATTGCCGACGCGATCCGAAGATCGACGATGGCGCGGAGCCCGATGCCCAGCGCAGCCGGATCGATGACCGTGGTGAAGCGGGTGATCACCCCGGCCTCGGTGAGGCGTCGAACTCGATCCGCTGTGGCGGTCGCCCCGAGTCCGACCCGTTCGCCCAGCTCTCGCCAGCTGATCCGACCGTCCTTCGCCAGCTCGCCGAGGATGTCATGGTCAATCGCATCAATCTCCACGGAATCCACGCTATCTGCCCAGATCGAGCGGAGAGATACCCCGAACGCTCGGTCAGCGCTGTGGCATTCTCGGTTCATGAACGGATTCTGGTTGGGAGTGGTGTCCGGCGTGCCGCTGATGGTGTCCGTCGGCCCGATTGCCGTGCTGCTCGTCGAACTCGGCATCGGACAGGGCTTCCGGCGGGCGTGGCCCGCGGCGATCGGGGTCGCGACCGCAGATCTCACGTTTGCGACGATCGCGGCGTTGTCCGGTGCGGGCTTGCAACGGGCGCTGCACCCGTACGCCACCGCCATGCGGGTGTTCGCCGCGGCAGCGTTGTTGCTCATGGCGGCGGTGATGCTGCGGCGAGCTATCGGAGAACTTCGTGCCACCCGCGTCGGTGCCAGCGTCGCCGACGGGACGAGCGCGGCCACGCCCACGGTCCGCGCCGACGCCCGCCTCGCACCCCGGATGCTCGCGCTGACATTGATGAACCCGATGACGATCGTTGCGTTCACCACGTTGGTGCTGGCAACGGGGGAGCGCGCGTCCAACCTCGGCTGGCCGCTCGGGATAGCGGCAGCTTCAGCGACGGTGCACCTGCTCCTCGTGGGGTTCGGGTCCTCGCTTCGCCGTGCGCTGCCACCACTGGGTGCCATCTGGTTTCGGGTCGCGGGCTCGCTGCTCATCTGCGGCCTCGCAGCCAACCTCGTGCTGCATCAGTAAGGGGTGGCGCGGGCCTGACCCAAAAGCCCGTTCTGTCCTGCGAGAGCACCACCCGTCCGGTGCTCTCGCAGGACAGAACGAGCTGGGTGGCTGGCGCGGACGCGAACGATCAGCTGGGCCAACGTTGCGCCAACCTTCGCGGGCTATCTTCGGTCCGCATCGCAATCACAGGGGGACGCAATGTCGGAGCCGACGATCGAGGACTACTACAGCGAGGACCGCGTGTTCGCGCCGAGCGCGGAGTTCGTGGCGGCGGCCAACGCGTCGGACCGGTCCCTGTACGACGAGGCCGACGCCGACTACGAAGCGTTCTGGGCCCGTCAGGCCCGCGAGTTCGTCACGTGGTTCCGCGACTTCGACACCACGCTCGAATGGAACCTTCCCGATGCGAAGTGGTTCGTCGGCGGCACGCTGAACGTCAGCTACAACTGCCTCGACCGACACGTCGAAGCAGGACTCGGCGACCGCGTCGCGTTCCACTGGGAGGGCGAGCCGGGAGACACCCGCACCATCACCTACGCCCAGCTCACCGATGACGTCGCCCGATTCGCCAACGCGCTCAAGTCGGTGGGCGTGAAGCGCGGTGACCGCGTCGCGATCTACATGCCGATGATCCCCGAGCTGCCGATGGCGATGCTGGCCTGCACGCGCATCGGTGCCGCCCACTCGGTCATTTTCGGCGGGTTCAGCCCTGACTCGATCTCGGACAGGGTGAACGACGCCGATGCCGTGTGCGTGATCACCGCCGACGCCGGCTACCGGCGCGGCGCGCCCTCGGCGCTCAAGGTGAACGTCGACGCCGCGCTCGAGTCGTGCTCGACGGTGACTTCGGTCGTCGTGGTCAACCGGTGCGACACAGAGGTCACGATGGTCGAAGGTCGCGACCACTGGTACCACGACCTGGTCGCCGAGGCATCGACCGACTGCCCGCCCGAGCACATGGAGTCCGAGGACCTCCTCTACCTCCTCTACACGTCGGGCACGACGGCGAAGCCCAAGGGCATCATGCACACCACCGGCGGCTACCTCACCCAGATGGCGTTCACCCATCACCACGTGTTCGACCTCAAGGCCGAGACCGACGTCTACTGGTGCGCCGCCGACTGCGGCTGGGTCACCGGCCACAGCTACATCGTCTACGGCCCACTCGCGAACGGCGCGACGTCGGTCATGTACGAAGGCACCCCCGACACGCCACGCGCCGAGCATCGCGACGGGCCCCAGGCGTCGTGGCCGAAGGACCGCTTCTGGGACATCATCGAACGCTACGGCGTCACCCAGCTCTACACCGCGCCGACGGCGATCCGGACGTTCATGAAGTGGGGCGCTCAGGAGCCGCAGCGTCACGACCTCTCGTCGCTTCGAGTGCTCGGCACCGTCGGTGAGCCCATCAACCCCGAGGCGTGGATGTGGTACCACACCAACATCGGTGGCGAGCGGTGCCCGATCGTTGACACGTGGTGGCAGACCGAGACGGGTGGCCACATGATCACTCCGCTCCCGGGCGTCGTCGCGACCAAGCCCGGCTCGGCCACGTTCCCGCTCCCCGGCATCGGCGCGGAGATCGTCGACGATCACGGCAACGTCGTCGAGCGCGGTGGTGGATACCTGACGCTCACCAAGCCGTGGCCGTCGATGTTGCGCGGCATCTGGGGCGACCCCGACCGCTACCGCGCCACCTACTGGTCGGAGTACGAAGGCCGATACTTCGCCGGCGACGGCGCCAAGATCGATGACGACGGCTACTTCTGGTTGCTGGGTCGCGTGGACGACGTGATGAACATCTCCGGCCACCGGATTTCCACCGCCGAGGTCGAGTCGGCACTCGTCGACCACCCCGCCGTCGCCGAGGCCGCAGTGGTGGGCGCAACCGACGACACGACCGGCCAGGCGATCGTCGGCTACGTCATCCTTCGTGGCGGGAACGAGTCGACCGACGAGCTGGGCGAGGAGATCCGTCAGCATGTGTCGAAGAAGCTCGGAGCGATCGCCCGCCCCCGCACGGTGGTCCTCGTGCCCGACCTCCCCAAGACGAGGTCCGGCAAGATAATGCGTCGCCTGTTGCGAGACGTCGCCGAAGGCCGCACCCTCGGCGACACGACGACACTCGCCGACCCGAACGTCTTCGACGAGATCCAGCGCCGCGCCGCGTCCACCCCCACCGAGGAATGAGGGGCGGCCGGTAGTCTCGGCCGCGTGTTTCCCTTCAACTGGGAGTGGCGCGACGGTCCGGTCGAGCCGGGTCCCGCGATCATCTTCGACCTCGACGGCGTCCTTTCCGACGCTGCTGGACGCCAGCACTACATCGACTTCCCGTACCCCGATTGGGAGGCGTTCTTCCACGCGTGCGGCGACGACGATCTGATCAGCGAGGTTGCGCGCCTGCTCGACGTGATCGACGCTGATCACCGCATCGTCATGCTGACCGCCCGGCCGATGCGGGTGCAGCCGCAGACCCTCGGCTGGCTCGACCGCTACGAGCTTCGGTGGGACTTGCTGATCATGCGGGAGTTCGGCGACTACATGGTCGCACCCGCGTTCAAACAGCGGTCGGTCGCCGAGCTGCGCCACGCGGGTTTTGACCTCCGTCTGGCCTTCGAGGACGACCCGCGCAACGTCCACATGTTCCACAACCAGGACGTGCCCTGCGTCTACATCCACTCGGGCTACTACGACTGAGCCGCCTCACAGAGCACGACTCGCCTCGGGCGCTGCCGCGTGGTGATGTGATGTGAACCCCTTTCTCGAACGGAGATGCCGGACATGTTGAACAACGCAAAGACCGCCGCACTGCTGGCCGGGCTCGGCGGGCTCATCATGGCCATCGGAGCGATCGCCGGAGGACAGAACGGCCTCGTCTTCGGCCTCGTCATCGCACTCGTGCTCACCGGAGGTTCCTACTGGTTCAGCGACAAGCTGGCGATCGCGTCTGCCCGTGCCCAGGAGGTGACCGAGGCGCAGTTCCCGCAGTACTACGCGACCATGCGCGACCTCACCCAGCGCGCCGGCATCCCCATGCCGCGCCTCTACGTCGCCCCCAGTCCGCAGCCCAACGCCTTCGCCACCGGCCGCAACCCCAGCCACGCCGCGGTGTGTGTGAACGAGGGGCTGATGCAGTACCTCACGTGGGAGGAGATCTCCGGTGTGCTGGCACACGAGATCTCCCACGTGCGCAACCGCGACATCCTGACGAGCTCGGTCGCCGCGGCGATCGCGATGGCGATCACCTTCGCGGCGCGGATGGCGATGTGGGGCGCGATGTTCGGCGGGGGACGCGACGAACGCGACGGCGGGGGCATCGGCGATCTCCTCATGATCTTCCTGGCCCCGGTGGCCGCCACGGTGATACAGCTCGCCGTCAGCCGGAGCAGGGAGTACGAGGCCGATGCGTCGGCGGCGCGGCTCCTCGGAACCGGCGAACCCCTCGCCCGGGCGCTGGAGAAACTCGAGATGGGAGCGCAGCGCATCCCTGTGCCGGTGAACCAGGCGCAGGCGCAGGCCTACATCGTCAACCCGCTACGAGCCGGGTCGTTCGCCAAGATGTTCTCGACGCACCCGAGCACTGCCGACCGCATCGGCCGCCTCCGCGGTGGTGCCTGGCGCTGACCCGCCGTCAACCCCAAACGCCGAAATGTGCTGCGAGGTGTGCGGTTTCGCGATTGCCTCGCAGCACATTTCGGTGGTGGGTGGCCTCAGTCGCGGAAGTTGCCGAACTGGAGGGGGATCCCGAAGTCGTGCTCCTTGCACGCCTGGATGACGGCCTGAAGGTCGTCGCGCTTCTTGCCGATGACCCGGATCTGCTCACCCTGGGTCTGTGACTGAATGCCCTTGAGGCCGAGCGCCTTGATGAACTTGTTGAGGTCCTTCGCTCGCTCCGAGTTGATGCCGGCGACGAGGGACGCCACCTGGCGCACCGTCCCACCGGCGGCGTCCTCGACCTTGCCGTAGTCGAGCGCCTTCATCGAGATCTGGCGCTTGACCAGTTTCTCCTCGAGTACCTGGCGCACGGCGTTGAGTCGATCCTGGCTGACGGATCGCAACGTGATCTCGTTGCCGCTCAACTCGATCGATGAGTTGGTGTCCTTGAAGTCGAACCGGGTCGCCAACTCGCGTGACGCCTGGTCCACCGCGTTGCGCATCTCCTGCTCGTCCACCTCGGAGCTGATGTCGAAGCTAGACACGGTGTCCTCCCTCGTCCTGATCGTCTGGCGGGCCACAACATATATCGAGTTCTCGGCAGTGCGGGGAGGGCGCTATCGTGTGCGGTCCCTGGGTCGGTGCCCGAGTGGCCAAAGGGAACTGGCTGTAAACCAGTCGGCGTAAGCCTACGGAGGTTCAAATCCTTCCCGGCCCACCTGGAGGTCCGCCTCCACCGGAACTTTGTGCAGATTCCGACACCAGGTGTCGGAATCTGCACAAACTTCTCGCTGTCGGCTGCGCGATGTTCGATCGGCCAGACTGGGCTGATGTCGATTGCAGAGGACCTCCCGGACCTTCCCCC
This sequence comes from Microthrixaceae bacterium, assembly GCA_019694615.1. Lineage (GTDB taxonomy): Bacteria > Actinomycetota > Acidimicrobiia > Acidimicrobiales > Microtrichaceae > SSF14. The sequence continues at coordinate 5,999 of JAIBBP010000188.1, forward strand.
CGCGGCCCGTCGGGTAGCGGATCTGCTTGCGGGTCTCGGCCACAGCGGCGAGGTGCGGATGCTGGCCGACTCTGCGCGCACCGCAGCCGAAGCCGCCGCTGCGCTGGGGTGCTCCGTCGGGGAGATCGCGAAGTCGATCGTCTTCCGACGCGCAGATGACGACAACGCCGTGGTCGTCATCTGCAGCGGCGACAACCGGGTGGACGCCACGAAGGTCGCCACCCTCGTCGGAGCGGTCGGAAAGGCCGATGCCGACTTCGTCCGAGCCGCGACCGGATACGCGATCGGTGGCGTGAGCCCCGTCGGTCACCCCGACGACGTCGTGTTCCTCATCGATCGTGACCTCGCCCGATTCGACACGATCTGGGCTGCGGCGGGCCACCCCCACGCGGTGTTCCCGCTGACGCCGGCGGACCTGTCCGCTTGGCTCGGGGTCGAACCGGCGGACGTGCGCATCGACTGACGGGCTACCGTCGGCCGATGGAACCAGCACGGCTGTGCGACGAGCTCGAACGCATCTACGACGAGGGTGACTACCCGGCGTTGGCGGTGCATCGCCCGTGGTCGAGTTACAACCCCACCCTGACGGGGGAGTTGGCTCGCCCATCAGCGCTGCGCTGGTACCTCATACGCGAGATGACCCGCCTCGTCGACGCAGGTGCCTCGCTGTCGGTCGCGGCCTCCCGGCCCCGCATCGCTCTCGACGACCCCGCCATGTTCGAGCGATCCGACGAATCCAACTGGGACCTCAAACGCAAGAAGCTGTTCCTGTTCCCGCCCGAGCGGATGGAGCTGTCACTCAACCGGTTGTCCCACTACACCGGCACCGAGGCCGAGGACTTCCAGCGGTACGTCCTGTTCACCAACTACCACATGCACGTCGAGGCGTTTCTCGAGCTGTTTCCCGACTGCATTCGGCCATCAAGGTCCAACGTGCAGATGCCGGCGTTCCATCAGGTCATGGATGGCCACACCGGGGTGAGCCTTGTGAACATCGGGGTCGGACCGTCGAACGCGAAGACGATCAGCGACCACGTCGCCGTACTGCGCCCTGACCTGATGATGATGATCGGCCACTGCGGAGGCCTGCGGAACCACCAGGAGATCGGCGATTTCGTGCTCGCCACGACGTACCTCCGCGCCGACCAGGTCCTCGACGAGGTGCTGCCGCCACACGTTCCGATCGTGTCGAACTTCCAGCTCAACCAACTGCTGTATCGCGAGCTCGAGCGACGCCAGATCCCGTTCCGCCTGGGCACCGTGTTCACGACCTCCAACCGCAACTGGGAGTTCAACCAGCGCACGCCGCTCGCCGAGATCTCGATGTCCCGGGCGGTCGCGACCGACATGGAGTCGGCGACGATCGCTGCCAACGGGTTCCGATACCGCATCCCGTCGTCGACTCTGCTGGTCGTCAGCGACAAGCCGCTGCACGGCCAGCCGAAACTGGAGGGCCCGGCGCGCGAGTTCTACGAGGCGTCCAAGCGTCAGCACGTCGAGGTCGCGATCGCCGCGGTCGACCAGGTTCGCTCGACGTTCCCCAGTGGGCTGCCGAGCGCGGATCTGCGCTCCACCGACGAGCCGCTGATCGGCGGCCCCGCCGACGGCCCGGACTGAACGGACGAGCCGAGGTTTCGCGGCGAGGGAAACACGCCTCGGTTAGATTCCTCGCATCGTGACATCCGACAGACTCGTACCCGACCCGCCGACGGGCGCCACCGCCCTGCGTCGTCGCTCCCGCACCCGGGCGGTCCACATGCTGGTGGTGTGTCTGGTGGTACTCGGGACAAGTGGGGTCGGCGCGCTCGCTTTCGAGTCCTCGGCGAGTGCTTCGGTTCGCCAGGCCGAAGAGCAGGAGGAAGCAGCCGAGAAGATCGCCGGCACGTTCCGCAACCGCGACGACGGCAACAATCCGGTCGCCGGCGTCGACGTGGTCGTCACGACCGAGGCCGGTAAGAACGTTGGCACCGCGACCTCCGACGACGAGGGCCGTTACGAGTTGGAGCTTCCGGGGCCGGGCCGATACACAGCCGAGTTGCAGACGTCGAGCCTGCCCAAAGGCGTCGAGCTCACCGACAAGTCCAGGACAAAGCTGACCTTCAGCGTCAATCCGGGTCAGCGGCGGGCGCTGATCTTCCCGTTCGGCAAGTCCACGCTCACCTCGGTGTCCAAACTCGACAAGCTCCCAGGCACCTTGTTCGACGGCGCTCGGCTCGGGCTGATCATCGCCATGACGGCGATCGGGCTGTCGCTGATCTACGGCACCACGCAATTCACGAACTTCGCGCACGGCGAGGCCGTCACGTTCGGCGCTCTCGCGACCTGGTATCTGAACCAGGAGGCCGGGCTCCCCGTTGTCGGCGCGGCCTTGATCTCCGTTGCGCTCGCCGCCGCTGCCGGCTACCTGCTCGACACCACCCTTTGGGCCCCGTTGCGGCGTAAGAGGACCGGACCGTTCTCCCTCATGGTCGTCTCCTTCGGCTTGTCGATTGCCCTCATCGGCGGTTTTCAGTTCTTCTTCGGTAGCCGCACCCGTCCCTACAGCGAGTATGTGATCCAGGAGCCGTTGTTCACGATCGGCAACCAGGTCATTCCACCCCGCGCCGTGATCACCATGGTGTTGTCGCTGGTCGTTCTCGGCGGTGTCGGGCTGTTTCTCCAGCGGGCGCGATTCGGCAAGGCGATGCGTGCCGTCGCGGACAACGGCCCCCTCGCCTCAGCATCAGGCATCAACACCGAGCGAGTCGTGAAGCTGGTATGGGTAGGGGGCACGGCCCTCGCCGGTCTCGGCGGCATCCTGTACTCCCTCGATCAGGGGGTGAACGTTCAACAGGGCCAGAGCATCCTGCTGCTGATGTTCGCAGGGATCACGCTCGGGGGTCTCGGCACCAGCTTCGGTGCAGCTGCCGGCTGCTTCGTGCTCGGTGTCGCGATTCAGGTGTCAACCTTGTGGATTCCGACCTCGCTCAAGAATGTCGGTGCGCTCGTAGTGCTGATCGTGATCTTGATGATCCGCCCCCAGGGAGTGTTCGGTCGGAAGGAGCGTGTGGGCTGATGGACTGGTCGCAGATCGCCGTTGACACATTCTCTGCATCGTTGGGCGCGCTGGCGATTGTGTACGTCCTGGCAGCGCAGGGGCTGAACATCCACTATGGATACACGGGCCTGTTCAACTTCGGACAGGCCGGGTTCATGGCGATCGGTGCATATGGGGTCGCAATCGTCAGTGCGCCGGAGTCGGTGGGCGGGCTCGGACTCTCGCTTTGGCTCGGCATCGCAGCGTCAGTCGTGGCCGCCGTGTTGCTGGCGTTGCTCATGGGTATCCCGACCCTTCGACTCCGAGGCGACTACCTCGCGATCGTCACGATCGCGGTGTCGGAGATCATCAGGCTGGTGCTTCGATCGGAGTGGTCAGAGCAGCATCTCTCCACCGGCGGCAACTCGGGAATCAACGGTTTCGCGGGCCCGTTCTACGACAACAACCTCTTGGCTCGTATCGGAGGGATCCCTGCCACCCGCTTCAATGCGACGCGGTACGAAGTGGGACCGTTCCAGTACAGCGGACGTGAGCTGTGGGTCATGGTCGTAGGCTGGTTTGTCGTCGCCGTCTTTGCGGTGCTCACGATGCTGCTCATGCGGAGCCCGTGGGGACGAGTTCTCCGGTCGATCCGGGAGAACGAGGATGCGGCTCGATCGCTCGGCAAGAACGTCCAGGGATACAAGATGCAAGCCCTTGTGCTTGGCGGCGTCATGGGGGCGTTCGGGGGCATCGTGCTTGCGATCTTCCAAAACCTGGCACTCCCCGACGACTTCGTCACACGCACGACGTTCCTCGCCTACGCAGCGCTGATTCTCGGCGGTGCAGCTCGTGTGGGGGGCCCGATTGTCGGTGGAGTGATCTGGTACACGCTGTTCTCATTCATGAACAACGTCGTTGCACAGATGAAGAGCGCCGACCTGTTCCCTGAGAGTGTCAAGGCCAACGCCGGCCAGCTGCCGTTCGTCTTCCTCGGCGTGGCGCTGATGCTGCTCGTCGTCTTCAGGCCACAGGGCATCTTCGGTGACCGAAAGGAGGTGGAGCTCGATGCCCGCTGACGAAGGGTCGACACCGGAGGCCTCGGGCACGACGACTCCAAAGGGCCGAGTCTCGGGCCCGGGCGGGCTGCTCGGATTGGACCCGACGGTCGGTGTGTCGAAACCCGACCCGATCCTGGTCGCTGACGGGGTGGTTCGGAGGTTCGGTGGTGTCACCGCAGTCAACGTTGATCACGTCGAGTTTCAACGCGGTGCAATCACAGCGCTCATCGGCCCGAATGGCGCGGGCAAGACCACGTTCTTCAATCTGCTCACGTGTTTCGACCAACCGCAGGAGGGCGACTGGTCGTTCAACGGTCAGCCGTTGAAAGGCATCGCTCCTCACGTGGTGGCGCGCCGCGGGTTGATTCGCACGTTCCAGCTCACCAAGGTCCTCACCAAGCTGACGGTGATCGAGAACATGAGGCTTGGAGCGACGGGCCAGCGCGGGGAGCGGTTCTTGCCGGCTCTGTTCCGCGGCGGTTGGCGAGCACAGGAACAGTCGAACACCGAACGGGCCGACGACCTTTTGGTCCGATTCAAGATGGACCACATGCGTGAGCAGTTCGCGGGACAGCTGTCCGGCGGACAACGCAAGCTGTTGGAAATGGCTCGGGCGCTGATGACCGAACCGGAACTCATCATGCTCGACGAGCCCATGGCGGGAGTGAACCCGGCGCTGAAACAGTCGCTCCTGGAGCACGTCAAGTCTCTGCGCGACGAGGGTCGCACGGTGATCTTCGTCGAGCACGACATGGACATGGTGTTCGACATCAGCGACTGGGTCGTCGTGATGGCCGAGGGCCGGATCATCGCCGAGGGCACCCCCGAACAGGTCGGACGAAACCAGGCGGTCATCGACGCGTACCTCGGGTCGCACCACGACTCCGAACTCGACGCGATCATCCACGGCGACGTCCCTGATCATGAGGTCCCGATCGTGACCGGTGACCCCGATCGAGCGCCGTCGGAGGAGGACCGATGACCGACACCTCGACCCCGGTGCTCGTCGCCGATGAGATCGTGGCCGGCTACGTCCCCGGCGTCGACATCCTCAACGGGTGCTCCATGGAGCTCTACCAGCGTGAGATGGTGGGCATCATCGGCCCGAACGGCGCCGGCAAGTCGACCTTCCTCAAGTCGCTGTTCGGGCTCATCCCCATCCGGTCCGGAGAGGTCACCCTCCACGGCGAACCGATCACCGGCCTGAAAGCGCACGAGCTCGTCACCAAGGGTGTCGGCTTCGTTCCCCAGACCGAGAACGTGTTCCAGACGATGACCGTCCGCGAGAACATGGAGATGGGCGCGTTTCTCAAACCGAAGGCCATCGCCGAGCGTTTCGCCGAGATCGTGGACCTCTTCCCCCGCCTCGGTGAGCGGGCCAGCCAGACCGCAGGGTCGTTGTCAGGTGGGGAGCGGCAGATGGTGGCGATGGGGCGAGCGCTCATGATGAGCCCGGCAGTGCTACTGCTCGATGAGCCGTCCGCCGGCTTGTCGCCGGCGTTCCAGGACGACGTCTTCCTCAACTGCCGAAAGATCAACCAGGTCGGCGTGTCGATAGTGATCGTCGAGCAGAACGCTGCTCGCTGCCTGCAGGTGTGCGACCGGGCGTTCGTGCTCGACCACGGCACCAACGCCTACTCGGGGACGGGTCGCGACCTACTGAATGACCCGAAGGTGATCGAGCTCTACCTCGGCACGCTCGCCAAGTCCCGCAACGCCTAGCCGGCGCGAGTTTCGGGTGCGGAACGCAGTGGTCCGCGTCTCGCGGCACGACGGGCGCGAAGAAGGCCGGCCCGTGGGCCGGCCTTCTCGCTGGTGAGTGGGTAGTCCCGAAGGGCTACTTGCCGGCCTCGAAGTTCTCGGCGAGGGCGTTGCCCATGTTGCCGTCGACGCCGTACACAGTGTTCAGGGCGATGCCCTGCTCGGCCATCTTGGCGAGGATCTTCGACGACTCGTCGAAGCCGATGAGAGCAACGGCGTCCGCACCGCTGTCTTTCACAGCCGACACCTCAGCGCTGTAGTCAGCCGCCTTGGGGTCGTAGATCTTCGTGTCGATCACCGTTGCACCACCCTCCTCGAGAGCGGTCTTCAGGTCGTCCGCTAGGCCCGTTCCGTAGTCATCGTTCAAGGCCAGGATGTAGACGTTGGATCGGCCGTCGTCGATGATCGTCGCGCCGAGCACCTGTCCCTGAAGGATGTCGGACGGGGCGTTGCGGAAGTAGAGCCCCTTGTCGTCATAGGTCGACAGCTTCTTGGAGGTGTTCGCCGGCGAGAACATCACCACTCCTGCCGTCGTGATGGTGTCGATGACCGAAAGCGACACCGACGACGAGGCCGCACCGATGATCGCATCGGCGCCCTGGCTGAGGAGAGTGGCCACGGTGGTTGGGGCGACCTTGTTCTCGGTATCGCCCGAATCACCTTCGATGTAGCCGACATCCTTGCCGTTGAAGCCGCCGTTCTCGTTGATCTCCGCGAGAGCGAGCTTCACGCCTGCGAACTCGGGCGGGCCGAGGAACGCCAGCGACCCGGTGATCGGGAGCAGCGTCCCGATGGTCAGGGTCCCGTCACCTTCGCGGTTCGCGGTGACCGGAACCTGAGCGACGTCAGCACTCTCGGGGGCAGTCGCCTCCTGGAACTTCGTCTTGGAGCCGTCAAGACACTCCTTCGTCTTGTCGCACGCTGTGCCTTCCTCGGAGTTCTTCATCGCTCCGAACTCGAGGATGCCGTACGAAGCCTTCGTCGGTTCGCCGTTGCCGGAGAACTCGAGAGGGCCGGAAGCCCCGTCGTAGTCGGGATCTCCACCCGCCTTGATGATGTCGAGGCACGCTTTGTAGTCGGTGCACTTCTCTCCGCCGCGGGTGATGCCGTTGATCTTTTCCGCGTACGCGGAACCGTCAGTCTCGGCCTCGTTCGCGGCGAGCGCGATGATGATCGCCGCGTCGTAGGACTCTGCCCCGTAGTTGAAGTCGACGAGTGCGGGGTCGACCTCGAGCATGCGCTGCTTGAAGTCGTCACCCAGGTCAACGAGCGGCGTGGTTCCGCGCATTCCGGCAAGGACGCCGTCCTCGCCGGAACTCTCCGGCGCCGCGGTGGTCTCGGTGGAGTCGCCGGAGTCGCTCGCGTTGTCGTCGGAGTCGTCGCCGCATCCAGCTGCGACGAGACTCAACGACAACAGGAGCGCAGCGCTTCGAGCTAACAGTCGCTTGCTCTGCATACGTCACCCTTTCGGTTGTGTGGTGTGATGCACAACCCGGGAGCGCCGGGTGCCGTGCAGACCAGAACCTAGTGAACAGAAGGTGACGAAACGTGCCTGAACGGAAATGACACGCGATCGCAACGCCGTGTCACTTCAGCAATCGTTCCATCACGACGACGTCGAGCCAGGCACCGAACTTCCGTCCCACCTCGCGCTCGTGGCCGACGATGTCGAACCCGAGCGAGGTGTGCAGGCCGATCGACGCGTCGTGGCCGGCCACGATCCGGGCGAACATCGCGTGGAAGCCGTGCGCCGTCGCGCGGTCCACGAGCTCTGCGAGGAGCAGCCGTCCCACTCCTTCACCGTGGTGGTTCCGGTGCACGTACACCGAGTCCTCGACGCTCGTGCTGTACGCCGCCCGGTCCTTGTAGGGCGACAGCGAGGCGAACCCGACCACGGTTGCCTCCAGGTCGAGCGCGACCAGCGCAGCGTGAGCGCCGGACCGATCGACGATCCAGCGCCGCTGATCGTCGAGCGACCGCGGCACCAGGTCGAAGGTCACCGTCGATGTTTCGACCTCGACGTTGTAGATCGAGCGGATCGCCTCGGCATCGTCGATGGTCGCAGGTCGGATGATCATCGCCCCGCAGCGTAGGGCTGTCGCCGGGACCGCTACGCCGGTCCCGCCGTTCGTGCCGCTACCGGAGGTGCACCACCGACGGATCCCACAGCGCCACCTCCGATGAGGTCGACGGCTCGGGTGACGGCTCGACCAGTGCGAGCGCCCCGGTCATCGCTTCGAGGCGAGCCCACGACGCTATGGCGGCGTTCTCCGTCAGGAGGACGATCTGTTGGTGCTCCGATGACCGAACCAGCAGCTCGAGGAGCGGCGGGATGATCGCGGGCTCCAGGTCGGAGAACGGTTCGTCGAACAACGCCACAAAGCTCTCGCCGCCAACCCCCATCGTCCGCAGGTCGCTGAGCCTCGACACCACGGTGTTCGCGAGGCCGGCGGCGCGCTCGGCCTGCCCGATGTCCGCGGTCTGTTCGCCGCCGAACACCTCGCTTCGAATGCGGGCGGCGGTGTCGATCTGCCCGCGGTTGCGGAGCACCCAGTCGAGCTCGACGTCTCCGGCGATGACCGCCCATCGGCGCAGCGCCTCGCGGTGCTCCTCGGCGGCCTGCATCAGCCGGCGTCGGGCCTGGTCGGACGAGAGGAGGCCATTGACTCGCTGGATGTGGAACCCGAGGTAGCTCTGGGCCCCGAACTCGGTCAGCGCCAGCTCCTCGTTTCGCGCCGAGGCGATGACTCGTCGCCACGACACCACGCTGACGATGACACCACAGAGGGCGAGCACGAGCAGGGGGACGGTGGCCATCAGCCCCAGCTTCAGGGCGGCAGGCACCGCGGCGATGGCGCAAAGGCCCGACCCGACGAACGTGAGCTTGCGGATTCGTTCCGACGCGGCGCGGTGCCGTTCGTGCTCCTCGTGGCGCTGTTCGATCCGTTCGATGATCTCGGCGTCCTCGGCGCTCGAGCCGACGGCCTCCGCCTCATCCTCCAACCGTCGCTGCGCGGACCGGAGGGTCTCCGCAGCGACCCAGAGTTCATGCTGGTTCACATGGGCCAGGCGCTGGAGCAGGTGGTCGCGCTCGCTGGTGGTCAGAACGTCGGCGGAGCCGATCCGCATCGCGGCCTTCGCGGTGCGGGCGTCCAATCCCGTTCGGGCGAGCAGGTTCACCATTCCCTGGTCATCGGCGAACTGCTCGGTGACATCGGTCCGTGTGTCGATCTCCACGATGCGGTGTCGGGAACCGCTCGGACGGAACACCGCGAACCGTGAGCCGTTGTCGGCCTGAAGTTCGAGGTGGACGCCCTGTCGACCGCCGGCGAGCGCGCCGACGAGCTCGTTCACCAGGCCTTCCCGCTCGAGTCGACCGACTCCGCCGATGACGGTCAGGCGCGGGTGGAGGTCGAGGGCAAAGGTGTTCTGGTCTGCTTCGATGACAAGTCGCTCGAGTCTCACACGGCGTTCTTCGGACGAACCGCTCGTCGAACTTGAGTGGTTTGCCGTCATGGGCGAGATCTGCACTGGGCCGTGTCCGCCCATGGCCGAATCGGCCCGGTTTCGACGCGTCGACGAGGGTCGCAGAATGGTTGGAGAGCCACTCGTCCCGCGGCTAGAGTCCCCTGCGGTCCACGCCACCAGTGGCGTTGCCCGGCCCCCTTAGCTCAGTCGGCAGAGCGCTTCCATGGTAAGGAAGAGGTCGTCAGTTCAATTCTGACAGGGGGCTCGGTGCTGTCTCCGCCCTGTTGGGTCGGGGCCGGCATCGGTTCGGCCTCTCGGGGTCGGACCCCTACCGCGGGGTGGCGTAGCTCAGTTGGTGAGAGCACTCGGCTCATAATCGAGGGGTCGTCAGTTCAAGTCTGACCGCCACCACCCACCCGGAACCCCGAACCCCACAGAGAAAGATTGCAAGGAGCTGGCCATGGCCAAGGAGAAGTTCGAGCGGACGAAGCCTCACGTGAATGTGGGGACGATGGGCCATATCGATCATGGCAAGACGACGTTGACGGCTGCGATTACGAAGACGTTGTATGACCGGGTGCCGGGGA
>JAIBBP010000064.1 GCA_019694615.1 Microthrixaceae bacterium
CCGCCGGTCAGATGGGCCCCAACGGCGCAACCCTCATCGACGCCGCCCGCCAATCCTTCGTCGATGCCATGATGCCCGCCCTGCTCCTCGCCGCCGCGGTCTGCGCCGCCGCCGCGCTCTTCACCGCCATCCGCGGACCCAAGACTGCCGCCGAAGCCGAGCCCCGTCTCCACACGCCCGAACCACAGGACAACAGCGGGGAACCGTGACCCTCCGGCGCTTCGTGTGGCCTTGGGTGCACCACAAGCTCGAAGGCGCCGGGCCCATCATCGACGACGCCGTCATCGTCCCCAACACCCCCATCGACGAAGTACGAGCCTTCGTCGACACCCCCGTCAAGCTGGCCGCCTGGTTCGGCGCCACCTTCGATGCTGACGATGCGACGCTCACGATCGCTCGCGTCCCGGACGTGCTCACCGTCGGGTGGATCACCACCGATCTCATCGACCACGGCCGCTGTCTCACCCTCACCGGCGTCATCGCTCCCGGCCCGGTCCGCAGCTACGTGACACTGCGGTCGGTCGCCTACCAACGGACCGAGGCCGATCCCGACGGGGCCGCGGTTGGCTTCGGCACCGAGGTCTGGACACACGTCGACCTCCCGCTACGGACCCCGCCCGCGGTCGTCAGGCTCCTCAACGACGTCATACGCAGAGGCAACCGCCACCTGCGCGGCGAACTCGGCAGCTGACCCGCTCGCCAGGGCGGGCTCCGACCCGCCGAAGGACGGGCTTTCGTCGCCGCCGATCAATGGAGCCGGGCTCGTCAACCTCCGTCGGCCTCCGTCGGCACCGCCAAGCTGAAGGACGCTGTCCGAGTCGCGTGATGGGAGCTGCGCCGAGCGGGCAGCGCTTCTACAACTCTCTTCTACACCGCGGGCTGGGATCGCTTGGTCCGCAGTGGTACGGACTGGACGTCGTATGCGCGAAACCCCACCTCAGAGGTTGGAAGGTACGGAACGGGACGCCAGGAGAGGCTGAGAATCGCGTCCAACCCGACGATCAGCCCGACGAACTCGACTTCATCAGGGCCCTCGCCGCAGAGATCCGGTTCGTCGTGGCAGCAGCGGACATCGATTCGGCCGACGGCGACGGCCTCCCCGACAAGGACTCTTCTACCGGATCTTCTACCGGGCGGGACGGGATCGGACGCGATGCGGCGGTACGGTCCGGCACATCCGTAGGGGCGAAAGTCAAGCTCAGAGGGAGAGATCGGTACGGATCCACATGGGAAAACACAGCGATCCGAAGGCTCATAACCCGAAGGTCGCAGGTTCAAATCCTGCCCCCGCCACCAACGAAAAAGCCCGGAAAACGGCCCTTCTCGGACAAGCGAGGAGGGCCGTTGTCGTGCCCGGACACCGTAATTTCTACTGTTTTTTCTACTGTGCGGTGTGGGACAGCCCATGCCGGGCCGTGAGACGGCGGCACGGAGGCGGTCGCAGGTCCATCGCGCCGGTAGCTCGGTCGGTGGTCGAACGGCGCTTGCCGAGCGCTTCGTTGTCGGTGCCGGCTCGATCTTCGGGTTCGGGCGGCGTACAGTCGGTGGCGCAGCGCCTGGTTCCTGTCGGACGTCCCGGAACCCGTGGCCTTCGTGTCTGGCAGTCGTCCCCAATCGGCTTGATCCGAAGGGGACGATGATGCGCGGAAGCCTTCAGAAGAAGGGCGACAAGTGGTACGCCGTGGTCTATGACGGCGTGAACCCGGCGACGGGCAAGTACCGGCGGCGGTGGGTGCAGGCGGGTACGCGACGCGGTGACGCGGAGAAGCTGCTCGCCGAGTTGGTGAAGCGGGCTCACGCGGGCGAGACGGTCGTGGCCGAGAAGCTGACGTTGGGCGACTACCTGTTGGAGCGGTGGCTCCCAGTGCAGGAGAGCCGGCTTCGGCGGAGCACCTACGACGCGTACCGGCGCAACATCGAGCTGCACGTCATCCCGGCGTTGGGTAGACGGAAGCTCGACCAGCTCACGCCTGATGACATCGACTTGTTCTATGCGGCGCTGTTGAAGAATGGCAGCAAGAAGCGGTCCAGCTCGCGAGCCGGCACCGGCAAGTCGCAGCCGAAGGGGCTGTCGCCGAAGTCGGTTCACAACATCCACGTGATGTTGAATAAGGCGTTGAGCGACGCGGCCCGCAAGGGCACGGTCGTGCGCAACGTGGTCGCGCTCGCTGACGCGCCATCTCTTCAGGCGCGGAAACGAGCGGAGGTCAAGGCGTGGGAGATCGATCAGCTGGTGGGCTTCCTCGACGCGACTGCTTCGCATCGGATGGGACCGGCGTTCTATCTGGCGGCCCACACCGGGATGCGCCGAGGCGAGGTCCTCGGTGTGCGATGGCGTGACATCGACCTCGATGCCCGCCGGGTGTCGGTGTGTCAGGCGTTGGTGTCGGTCGCGTACCAGGTGTCGATCTCGGACGTGAAGACTGGAACGAGTCGCCGCGCGATCGACCTCGATCCCGATGTTGTCGAGGTGCTGCGGAACTGGCTCGCGGTTCGAACCGAGGAGTGCGACGGTGCGGCTCCGGGAGCGGACGATCTCGTGTTCGTCAAGGCGGACGGCGAGTCGATGCACCCCGACATCTTCAGTCAGTTGTTCGACCGCACGGTCGCGAAGCTCGCGGTGCCGTCGATCTCGCTGCACGACCTTCGCCACACGCACGCAACGCTCCTGCTGAAGTCGGGGGTCCACGTGAAGGTGGTCAGCGAGCGACTCGGGCACGCCAACATCGCGTTCACGATGAACGTGTACCAGCACGTGCTACCGGGGATGCAGGCCGCCGCAGCCGACACGTTCGCACTGTTGGTCCGCAACGAACGCGAGAGAACGTCGGGCATCACCGAAGATGCTGAGTCCAACGTGGACGACGACGATCCCGACGACCTCGGCGCGGACGACGTGCAATAGCGGTGGAAGTGCCCGGGGGTCGCCTGGCCCCCGGGACCGTCGCGTTGCAGGCGAAACGTCAGGAGGGGCGACAAGACTGAACGGCCGAGTCAGGAAGCGGTGCGAGGAGTTGCGGGTGGATACTGCGGCGGAGAACTCGATCTCGGTGTTGGGCCGGGAGTTGTTGCTGGTCGAGGTCGGAAGCGGTGCGGAAACCCACCTCGCCGCGGTCACCGACGGGCCCGGTCGTGCGGCAGATCACCAGGGCGACCAGATCGAGCCCGCCGATGGCCGCTGGAACTTCTCAAGCTTGTGTGGTCGGACGTGGCACAGGATGGCCGCAGGTGCCGACGACAGGTTGCCGCTGTGGCGTCACCCGGCATCCGCTCCGACGTGTCGCCGCTGCCTCCGAATCCTCGACGCGTGGTTCCCGGCAACGGAGACACCGGCGGGCGTGGAGCTGTTGACCGCAGTAGTGACCGAAGAGGTGACCCGGTTCGGTTCGGCCTACGTGATCGGTGTTCCTGCTGAGCATGTCGAGGCGACGCGCGCCTCGTTCCGTTCGGCCCTTCGATCAGGTGGGTTCCGCTCGGCAACGCGGGTGATCGACGGTATCGTGCATCTGTGGTCGGACGACGCCTACGAAGCGCTCGACCACGACGCGATCAGGTCTCGTCTGATCTCAGTCCTCGAAGGGATCAGCCGCGGAGCCGTTGTCAAGCTCTCTGCCGATCCCGAATCGACGCCTGGCCCGATCTACTGGCACACCTGGGTCATCGACTAGAGCCCTGTTTCGGTGGAGTGCTCGGCTTCGGTGATGAGTGTGTTGATCCATGCGATGGCGTCGTCGAGTGGTCGGACGTCGAGCCCGTCGGCGGCTTCGGCGTAGCGGGTGTCCCATCCGGGCCACGCCTGGACGGTCGGGGGCCATGGTGCGACGCGGCGTGCCGCGAACAGACGTCGTCCGATGGTCGCGAGTTCGTGGAGGTCGGGTGGTTCCGCGGCGATTAGGATTTGGAGGTCGACAAGGTCGTGGGCGCGTTCGTTGCCGCCGTGGCGGTCTGGGGTGGTGCAGGCGTGCAGTTTCTGGGCGATCTGATGCTCTACGGCGAGCACCGGAATGGGAGCGGGGGCAGGGAATCCGAGGCCTTCGATCACCTCGGCGATGCCGGAGTCGGGTGCGAGGCGTGGCTGTTCGGTAGAGCCGACCTCGTCGTGGCCCAACTCGAGGAGGACCGTGACGTAGGACTGGCCGTTGTAGGCGAGCTTTACGTCGAATGGCTGCATCACGTACTCGGCGGGGATCTCAGGCGGGTCGGCAGGTTCCCGTTCAACGAGGCGGCCGGTGAAGCCATACCAGCCTTCGGCGAGCCGGTCGGCGAGTTCGGTGGTGTAGCTCTCGACCGTGTGGTTCGCTCCGCGGGCCGTGTCGAGGTCGGTGGTGAGCCGGCTGGCGTGGTCGCCGACGCGGAGCTTGATCGCTGCGCCACCTTTGACTAC
>JAIBBP010000146.1 GCA_019694615.1 Microthrixaceae bacterium
GGCTAGGCCGGCGTTTGCGGTTCTTCGCGCCGGCACGGTCGGCGGTGCGAGCACTGCGAGGGGGAGCGTGGTCGCTGGCGCCGCAACCGTGGTCGAGGCCTGCACGACGGCGGTCGAGGGGACGACGACGGCGGTGGTCGGAGCGGCGGTGGTCGCCTGCGAGCAGTTCGGGCCGTTGCCGACGTGCTGGAAGGCCGTCTCGAGGTTGGCAGGGAACAGCAGCGGACCGTGCTCGAGGCCGGTGTTGATGATCGCCGGGGTGTCGCCCGTGAGAACGTCGAACTGCACCCGATCACACATCTTGGCGAACGAGATGACCGTGTCGCCGGGGTCCTGCAGCGTGAAATCCTGGACCTGATCGAGTTGCTGGGGCCACTCGCCGGCAGCGGGCATCTTGTAGGCGACGGCCTTCGCTGCGATCGGCGTGCAGAGCGGCTGGGACACGTGGACCGTGAGTTGGAACTTGCTCTCGTCGGAGTACGGGTACGCGACGAGGGTTCCGTTCATCACGGCGAGCTCCGCCGCTACGCACTCACCGGTGACACCCGAGGGAGTGTGCGTGACGGTGATCGTGGTCGCGGCGTTGGCGTTGACATCGGACGCGCCGGCTGGCGCGAGCACGAGGGCAAGCCCGGCTGCAATCGACGCGACGCCGACGGCGAGGCGTAGGGTGCCGATGGGTCGACGACCGTTCTTGAGGGGGGTGGTCTTCTTCACGTAGGTCTCCCGGTAACTGATTGCAGCTCAGCGTGACAAAACGACTTGAAACCTGCAAGGAGGGATCATCAGTGTTGAAATGCACTGAAACGAGTGGACGCGCACGCGTCGCGGCTCGACGCAGCGCTTGGGGAATTCTCGGCCCACGCTAGTGGGGCGAACGACTCAGGTGGCTCATGGTCGGGTGAAGTGCCGTCAGTCGCTCCAGATGTCGGCCATGTTCGCTACGTCCGTCCGGAGGCGCTTCCACCCGAGGCCCCGGCGCTGAAGGTCGAGAATCGCCTTCTCCTCGCCGATCCGGGCGGCCTCCGAGCCTGCGTCGTCGGCGACGGGATCGCTGTTGATGCGTACCTCGAACCGATAGGAGAAGACGACGACTCGGGTGTCGTAGGTGAACGTTCCAGCGGCGGTGTAGGCCGAGACCATGATGTCGTGTGCCTCGGCGTCAGCGAGGAGAGCGACCCGCTGGTCATCGGTGAGGTCAGCGAACTGGCCCCGGACAGTCACTCGGAAGATGCTCACGCTCATGCGGCGACCGTAGTGGGCCGGAGTTCCTCACCGGCTCGCGATGGAACACCAGACGGGACGGACGCTACCGTCGGCGAGCGATGACCGATGTGGTGGCCCCGACTCCCGCTCCTGCGGACTCCCCGACTCCTCGTCCGGCCGTTGCGACCTGTGAGGTGTGTGGCCGGGGCCCGGCAATCCACATCGACGCTCGGATGTACACCGGGAAAGTCATCGTCACCGACGAGATCTGGTGGAAGGGCTACGCCTGCCGCGAGTGCGCAACGTGCCAGTACCGGGCCGGCCTGACGCATTGCCTGTGGGCGGGGTGGTGGAGCCCGGTCGCGTTCTTCGTGAACCCGACGAGGATCTGGCGCAACGTGCGCGGACTCCGTGAGGTCGCAGCGATGCCGGCCCCGGTCGGTGAGCCGCGAGCTGAGCCTCTCGATGCCGGCCGTCCTGTAAGCCGGCGTCCTCAAGCCTGGGTCGGGCTCATCGCCCCGCTCGTGATCGTGGGCGCGCTCGTCGGCCTGCTGGTCGCAGCGACGGGCGGTCGTTCACTCGCTGAGGTCGCACATGGCGAATGTCTCGACCTTCCTGAAGGGCCCGTGATCGACTCCTTCGAATCGGTCGACTGCGCGGGCCCACACGATGCTGAAGTGACTGGCACGATCGGGCCTGGCGATGCCGGTCCGGCCGATCGGCTCTGTGTTGAGCAGACGATCAGCTATCTCGGCACCGACGAGGCCGTCGACGGAATCCGTGCAGCGGCGATCCGCTTGGGAACCGACGACGACGCTGAAGTCGTCTGTGTGGTCATGTCGTCGGCGAAGGGCGGCGAACTGACCGGAAGCCACCGCAACACGGAGCGCTAGAAGCGCTCGCGGCGGATCGACGTCTTGCGGCCCTTGATGGTGGTGCCGCGGAGCGCCCGGATGACGTTGTCGGCCGCGGCCGAGGGCACTTCGACGAGCGAGAAGTTCTCGGTGATGTCGATCGCCCCGATCTGCTTTCCGACGAGGTCGGTCTCGCCGCAGATCGCTCCGACGAGGTCGCCGGCGCGGAGGCCGTTGCGCCGACCGGTACCGACGAACAGGCGGGTGAAACCCTCCTCGACGATTTTGTCATGAAGTCGCGAGCGACCCCGCTCCGACCGGTGCTCAGGCCTCTGATGTTCGCCACGCCCACGATCGTGGGATCGGTCGGCACGGCCCTTGTCGCCGGGGCCGCGGGTGCTGGTGCGGTCCGCGGGCTTGCGATCCGGGCGCTCCTTGCGGGGCTTGCCCAGCTCGACCCGGGGAATCTCGACCTGCTCGTCGTCGTCGCCCGCCGCAGCGAGATGCGCAAGCCTCACGGCGGCCGCGGCGATGTCAGCGAGGTGGAACTCGGTGCCGAGTTCGTCGACGACGGTCCGGAACCGATCGAGATCGTCGCGATCCACCAGCGCCTCACGGAGGTTGGCCGTGGTCATCTCGATCCGGCGGGCGCGGAGGTCGTCGACCGACGGCACCGGCTCGACCAGGACCTTCGACTTGGTCGTGCGCTCGATGTTGGTAAGCAGGCGATGCTGGCGTGGCTCGAT
This sequence comes from Microthrixaceae bacterium, assembly GCA_019694615.1. GTDB lineage: Bacteria > Actinomycetota > Acidimicrobiia > Acidimicrobiales > Microtrichaceae > SSF14. The sequence continues at coordinate 2,807 of JAIBBP010000146.1, forward strand.
GAGTGTGATGGCGACACCCTCACGGCCCGCCCGCCCGACCCTGCCGATCCGGTGTACGTACGCCTCCGGTGCTGCCGGGACGTCGTAGTTGACGACGTGGGTGAGGTGATCGATGTCGAGTCCCCGCGCTGCGACGTCGGTCGCGATCAGCAGGTCGGCGGTCGTAGAGCGGACCCGGCTCATGACCCGGTCGCGTTGTTCCTGGCTCAGCCCGCCGTGAAGCGCCTCGGCTCGGTAGCCCCGGCCGTTCAGCGTCTCGGTGAGCTCGTCGACCTCGACGCGGGTGCGGCAGAACACGATCGCCGCTTCGGGGGCCTCCACGTCGAGGATGCGGCCGAGAGCCGCAGGCTTGTGGCTGCGGGGAACGACGTACGCCGTCTGGCGGACTTTCGGTGCTTCGCCAGGCTCGACCTTCGGCTTCTCGATGCGGATGTTGACGGGGTCGCTCAGGTGCCGGCGAGCGAGGCCGCCGATGCGGGGCGGCATCGTTGCCGAGAACAGAACGGTCTGACGGTCGGTCGGCGTCGCGTCGAGGATCGCCTCAAGGTCCTCGGCGAATCCCATGTCGAGCATCTCGTCCGCTTCGTCGAGGACCACGATCTCGATGTGGTTGAGCGGAAGGGTGCCGCGGTTGATGTGGTCGATCGCCCGGCCCGGGGTCGCGACTACGACGTCAACGCCGCGCTCCAGCGCCTCGAGTTGGCGGAAGATCGGCTGGCCGCCGTAGATCGGGACGACCCGCGTGTCGAATGCCTTGCCGTAGCGGTGAACGGCCTCGGAAACCTGCATCGCCAGCTCGCGGGTCGGGACGAGCACGAGCGCCGTCGGCTCGCGCCGCTTGCGGGCCGCGTCGTCGCGCCGTAGGCGATCGAGGATCGGCAGCGCGAACGCCGCGGTCTTGCCGGTCCCGGTGGCTGCCTGACCGAGGACGTCGCGTCCATCGACGATCGGTGGGGTGGATTCGGCCTGGATGGGCGTGGGCTCCTCGTACCCGAGCGCGGCGAGGGCGCTGAGCAGGTCGTCGTGGAGCCCGAGATCGGCGAAGTTCATGAGCGCTCTCGATTCGGGGGTATCGGGGCAAGGCTAGCGGTCAGGTGCCGGAACCCCGGAATCGGTCCATCATCCGCCGGTCCTTCTTGGTGGGCCGGCCGGCCCCTCGATCGCGGATCGCCGGCGGCGCGACGAACTCCGGTGGCGGGGGTGGAGGACTGTGGTCGACGTAGCACGTGACGGCGACCTGTGCGCCGACTCGCTTGTCGATGAGCGTCGACGGTTCGACGATCCAGGCCCGCCCCTGCGCTCGAGCCTCGATCCGATCACCGACCTTCACCTTGGTGGCGGCCTTGGCCGGATGTCCGTTGACCCGCACATGCCCTCCCTTGCAGGCGTCGGTCGCCGCGGAGCGCGTCTTGTAGAGCCGGATCGCCCAGAGGTACGAGTCCACGCGGGTCGCGTCCATCGCGTGACGGTAGCGTGCGCGGTATGCCCATCGACTTCACACTCACCCCCGAACTCGAGGACATCCGCCT
>JAIBBP010000273.1 GCA_019694615.1 Microthrixaceae bacterium
TGGGTGGCATCTCGGGCCAGGTCGCCGGCAGTTTCGCACGGTTCGCCGGCGATGCGCTCGGGCATGTCGCAACCGCTGAGCACCCCTGCGGCGAGAGCGACCAAGGCGACCCATGCCCAGCGTCGTTGATTACCTCGCTTCGACATCACGAGATCAGCGGGTCGCGGGGCAGGCCCAGGATGCGCTCGCCGATCTGGTTGCGCTTGATCTCCGACGTACCACCGGCGATGGAAAGCCCGCGGTGCATCAACACCAACGTGTTGGCGATGAACGCCTCACCCTCCTGGTACGCGATGTCGGGTCCGAGCACGTCGACGTAGATCGCTGCCGCCTCGTGAAGGTTCTCCGAGAGGATCAGCTTCGACATCGCACCCTCAGGGCCGGGCCCACCCCCAGCGACGGCACGGTTCGCGCTGCGGAGGTTCAGGAGCGTCGCTGCCTGGACGTTCGCCGCGTACCGGCCGAGACGTTGGTCGCCGCCGGGCAGGCGCTCGGGGTGCTGGTCGTAGGGCGTGATCAGTCCCGCTGCCGGGAAACTCATTCCCCCGTCGCCGGAGCCGATGCTGACGCTCTCGTTGCCGAGGGTGGCGCGGGCGATGGCCCACCCACCGTCGACCGGCCCCACGACGTCGTCGTCGGGCACGAACACGTCGTCGAAGAACACCTCGTTGAACTCCGAGTCGCCACTGGTCATCTTGAGCGGACGGACTTCGACGCCCTCCGCGTGCATGTCGATGACCATCATCGTGATGCCGTCGTGCTTCGGCACGTCGGGGTTGGTGCGCACGGTGGCGAAACCGAACCCCGAGACGTGTGCGCCGCTCGTCCACACCTTCTGGCCGTTGACGAGCCATCCGCCGTCGACCCGCGTCGCCTTCGTGGTGACGCCGGCGGCGTCGGAGCCGGCGTCGGGTTCGGAGAACAGCTGGCACCAGATCACCTCCTGCTCCATCGCTGGACGCACCCACCGCTCGATCTGGTCGTCGTTGGCGTGCTGGATCAGGGTGAGGATGTTCCAGCCGGTGATGCCATAGGACGGACGTTTGATCCCTGCCGCCCGGAACTCCTCCTCGATGACCAGCTGCTCGACCGCTCCCGCGTCTCGTCCGAACGGCGCCGGCCAGTGCGGTTGGGCGTAGCCGCTGTCGAGAAGTGCCGTGCGGCGAGCGTCCTCGTCGAGGTCCTTCACCTGCTCGACGAACTCGCGGACAGCAGAGCGGATCGCCTCCGCCTCGGGCGGGAGTTCGACCGCCTTCTCCCGTTCGATACCGCGGCGGGTGAGGTCGGCCAGCTCCGCCGCCGCGTCATCGGGCCGAACCTGATCACGCATGACCGTGGCCCTGCGCATGTACAGGTGGAGGTCGTGTTCCCACGTGATCGCGATGCCACCGTGAACCTGGGTGCTGAGGTTCGCGCAGCGGTCCGCCGCCGGTACCGCCAGCGTTGCGGCCACCGCTGCGGCATATGTGAGTTGATCGCCGCCGGTCGCCGCGGCGCGTGCGGCATCCCATACCGCGCTCGTAGCGAGTTCGTTGGCGACGGCCATGTTGGCGCAGTGGTGCTTGACCGCCTGGAACATGCCGATCGGCCGCCCGAACTGGATGCGCTCCTTGGCGTAGTCGGCGGCCATTGTCGTGCACTCGCCGGCGAGCCCGATCGCCTCGGCGGAGAGGATGACGCGTGCCAGATCGGTGAGGATTCGGCGAGCACCGGGCAGGACCGTCGCCGGGGCCTCGGTCAGAGTCACCTTTGCCATCGGGCGAGTTGGGTCCATGTTCGGCGGAACGGTCACCTCGACGCCGTCACCGACCGTCACGATCGCGACGTCTTCGCCGGTCGCAATGAGTACCAACTGGGCCAGGCCCCCGGCGAGCACGTTGCCGGCCTCGCCACTGACGGTGTGGCCGTCCGGGCCGCCAGACACGGTCACATCGCCGTGGAGGGCGACGGCCCCGATCTCCGAGCCGTCCGCGAGCCCGGAGAGATGAGCACAGGCGTCGTCGGTTCCCACGGTTGCGAGCGCGGCGCTCGCGATCACCGTGGGAACGAACGGCCCGGGCGCGATGGCGCGGCCGAACTGCTCGACGACGATCGCCAGCTCCTCGATCGAGTAGCCCGAGCCGCCGTGCTCCTCGGGGAGATGAAGACCGAGCCAGCCGAGCTGGGCGACCTCGCCCCACCATCTCGGCAGCGTCGCCGCGGGCGTCTCGTTTCGCGAGGAAGTCGGCGGCGGTTTCGGCCAGGGAGCGATGGTCGTCGGTGAGCGCAAGTGGCATCGCCGCAACGTAGCCCCGTCAGCGGCGCATCACCGCGACACTGCGACCTCCACCGACTCCGCTCCACGGAGCACCAGTACGACGAAGTCCTCATCGCCGGCGACCGTCTCGAGAGCCGCCTGCAAGGTGTCGGGCCCGTCGACGGACTGGGTGTCGTCGTCGGTGCGTATGCCCACGATCAGGTCGCCCTCACGGATGCGCGACCGGTCCGCCACGCTCCCCTCCTCGACGTGTCGCACGAGTGCGCCGTCCGCCGGCTCGAGTCCGACAGCGGCTCGCAGCTTCGCAGCGACGTGCGGCGGAGCCAGCGTGACACCCAACGCCGGTGGGAGAACCGAGCGCCCGGAACGCAGTAGTTCGATGCGCGCGAGGAGCGACTCGTCGAACGGTCGAGCCAGGTAGCCGGTCGACGTGCGGTGGGTGTTGATGCCGACGACACGTCCCGCCGTGTCGACGACGGGACCGCCTGACGCGCCCTTCGGCAACGCCGCGTCGTGTTCGAACGCACCGGCCACGGCCCTACCGCCCGGGCCACGGAATCGGCGGTCGACCGAACTCACGATGCCGACGGCGACCCGTGGGTTGCCCTTACCGCCGCCGGCCGCGACGACGAGGCCGCCCAACGTTTCGGGGCTGGAGAGCACCGGGCCGGTGACGTCGCCGGTCGGGGCCTTGAGGACGGCGAGATCGCCGTGAGGGTCAGTCGCGACCACTTCAGCCTGCACCTCGGACCCGTCGGGCAGGGTGACCGCTGTCGTTCGGTCCCGGAGGTTGTGGGCGCTGGTGAGGACCTCGTCGGTCCCGATGATGATGCCCGACCCCCGACCGTTGCGCCCGATCGTGACGGTGGAGGCGGCCGCGGTGGCGGCCAGGCGTGAAAGGTCCGCGCTGAACGCGGAGAGCGTGGTGCTCATGGGTAGTGCTCCTTTGTTGTGACGTGAGCCCATCCGCGCGACGGCGGTCCTGATAGGGCTCCTCGGAAACCGACACAACCGCGGTCGAAGCGCTGGTATTCCAACCGCTCTATGGATGGACGCCGGTCGTGTGAAGTGAACCGACGAGCGATGCGGCCCCAATCGAACGCCTCACGAGCATGATCCCCTGTTCGACCGCCGGGTCATAGGTCGACGCCCCGGGGCCGAGCGGACCGTCGTCGGCGGTGACGACGGCCCGTACGACGAGCTTGCCGTCGGGGGTTCGCGCGAGCGCTGGCTGAGCGAGCGACGCTACCTCGACCACTCGGAGGCCGTGGTGGACGAAGTCACGACTCTTGGGGTCCCAGCCGTCCGGAGTCAGGAGTGCGATCAGTGCGCCGTCGCTGTCGTATGCCAGGTCGATCTGGGTCAGACCGTCGCCGCCGAGCTCGAGTGCCTCGTCCCGGCCAGCGAGGCGCCCCGCGTAGCTCCAGTCCCAGTCGGCGATGTCGCCAGCGGTGTCGGCACGGAACACGAACAACTCGCTCGCTTCCCAATCGGGCGCCCGTGTCGAAGGGTCGAACCGCAGGCACCGAAGCGCCAGGTAGAGCACGTCCCGCTCAGCGACCAGCGCTGGCTCGTTCCACATCGAGCAGTTCGTGATCTCGTCGTCGAGCTTCGTGAGATCGAGCGTGGTGCCCCATCCGGGGTGTGTCGCCGCGGCGCCCAATGCAATGGTGGGAGCGTCGGCGAGCTCCGGTGGACTCGCAGCACTGGTCAACACGATTCGAAAGCTGCTCGGAGGGCGAACGCCGAGTGATCCGCCGGCAGGGACGAAGAGGTCGAGGCGGGCCCCGATCCAGCGAACTCCATCGGGTGACTCCTGGCGAACGAGGTTGGCAACCTCGTGATCGGTGAACCCGTCGTCGCCGGTCGCAGGGTCCGTCGCCGGCTCTGCCTCCCAGAGCGGCATCACGTAGTTCCACGTACCGCCACCGTCGGAGCTCTCGGCGAGGTGCGTCTCGACACGCGACACCCGAGCATCGCCATCGACGTGCAGGCTCGGCCACGAGTAGGCCATCCACAGCCGATCCGATTCCGGGTCGTGGCGAACCGACGG
>JAIBBP010000275.1 GCA_019694615.1 Microthrixaceae bacterium
CCCGCAGGATATGTTTGTGTTACGACGCGGGTTCGGCACTCACCGCCTGCGACTCAGCGCCACACCCAGCGACGCGGACGAGTCCCAGCTCGCTCGAGCCGATCGCGCTGGACTCGACGCCGCGGCGGAACGTGTGGCGGAAAGGTTTTGTGGTTTCCGCCTCGACCGCGTCGACCGTACTCTTGCCACCACCACCCCGATGGTCCTCGACGTATCCCCCAAGTTCCTCTCCGACCTCGGCGGGATCACAGCGCTCGACGAGGCCCTGCGTGGGGTCGACGCCGGGGGTACGTTGGCCCGGATCCTGCCCGGGTCGAATGTTGCCGTGGCTGACCTCGTCAGACCGTGCCCCGACCCCGGCGGCCCCGGACGGCTCCGGGCCCTACCCACCGCTGAGGCCGTCGTCGCTGGGACGACGCTGATCCTCAACGACATCGGCGGGAGGGCCCGTGCCGCCCTCGGCGAGCTGGTCGATGACACGTCGAGAGTCACCGGGACTGAGGCTCGTGTGAACGCGTATGTCAGCGAGCGTGGCGAGACCGGATTCGGTTGGCACTGGGATGACCACGACGTGATCATCGTGCAATTGACGGGATCCAAGCTCTGGCGGATCTTCGAGCCGCACGAGCTGGCGCCATTGCGGGGATGGACCTCCAATACGACCAGAGGCCGGGAAACAGCGTCAGTCCTTGTCCGGCCCGGCATGGGCCTTCTGGTTCCTCGTGGCTGGGGACACCAAGTGCGTGGGTTCGAAGGCGAGCTGTCCTCGCACCTGACGATGAGCGTCACGCGTCCCCGAGCCCGAAGCCTGATCGAGGTGGCCGCCGTTGACTCGCTCGATGCGGGGCGGGCCGCCGAGGTCGTGTCGGTGGACCGTCCGGCGACGGCACCGCTGCGGCTGGACGACGCGATGCTTGAGCATTTCCGGGGCGTGCTGCGTGCTCGCATGGTCTCCCAGACCGCGGACGACCCGATCGAGGTTGCCGCGGCCCGTAGTGCGTCGGCGGACGTGCTGGTGAGAGGCTGCTTCACCGGAGGAGCGGTGTTCGCCGACCACCCTGAGCGCCGCCGCGATCAGGTCGTCCTGGCTGCTGCCGGTCACCTGATCAGGCTTCCGAGGGCTCTTGTGGGCGCGATGTCGGCACTGCTGGAGGGCCAACCTCAGACGGTTGATGCCCTTGCCGCAAGATCGCCGGAGTCGACCGTCGAACAGGTGAAGGCACTGGTTTCGGCGCTGGCCACGGTCGACCTGGTCCGCGTTGGCACCGCACCATGACCGAATGCGACGGGATCGACGACGCGGTGCTGCTGGACAGCTTCCGGATCCTGCATCCGGTCTCCGCTACCGGCTTCGACCGGCTGGAATCGGTTTACCTTCGTGTGCTGGACGACGCACGAGCGCGGCACCAATGGTCGCGCCATGTTGGCGCAGCGCGAGCGTCGATCATCAGCTCAACCGAGGCCCACGCCGCGATCGCTGAAGCTGTGGCGACCGACAGGCTTGTGGCGTACCTACCCACTGACGCCCCGGGCGAGTTCGCGGAGTACGGCGCTCCTCAGCGCCCGGCTACGTGGATCCCAGGCGGCCCCCGCGCCGACCTGGCGGCGCTGCGCGGCGCTGCGCTGATGGGCGGACTCGTCGCCCGTGGTTGCGGTCGTCACTCGTCAACCCTGGCGCGGCTCGGCGACGACCTTGCCCTGGCCCACGGAGCGCAGATCGAACTCCTGGTGGTCCGAGGGACGCTTCCTCCCGGGAGTTCACTGGTCGCCGGTGCCACGAGCCTGGTGATAGTTGCGCTCGACGGGCCGGTGGAGATCTCCTGCCCCGACGGGGTGGCCCGCACCGTCACCGAGGGATACGGGTGTCGCGTAGGTGTCGACGCGTCGGTGAGCGCCGCCGCGGGAACCCACTCCCTGGTGGCTGTGCTGGCAGAGCCCACCAACGCCTTTGTCTGGTCGTTCGCAGCGCACAAGGCCGGTAACCATCCGCTGGCCCGAACCGACATTCCCTACGACCTGACCGAGCCCGTAGCCATTTATGGGCTCGAAGACCCAGTGCTCCTCGGCCCGGTCATCCGCGAGGTGATAGGAGGCATCCTTACCGACGAGACTGCGGGCGAGGCTATGGCGGCCTGGAGGGCGAGCCTTCGCCCGCTCGACCGACCCCGCCCAGATCTCGCCGGGCTTCCGCCGGATGTGGAGGACTGGCCCCAACTGGTGCTGACCGGTCACTTCCCGGGTGGTGTGACCCAACTCGGCGAACCCGACGGTGAACGGGCCTGGCTCGCCGCCGGCGGGTACGCGTTTCGCACCCACGCCCATCTGGTGCCGCTCTTCGAGGCGTTACTCACCGGTCTTCCGGTGGCGCTAGCAGATTTGGCCGGCGCTTGCACGAACGGCGATGAGCTCTGCGTTCATCGGGCAATCGACAACCTCCTATGGGTGGGGCTGGTTGACGTTGCACCGGTAGGGGGATCGTGGCCATGACCCCGCACACGGTCGTCCTCCTCAGGGCCATCGGTGGCCCTTCTCCAACTGTGAGTGCGACCGAAATGGTGCTCCGCGACCACGACACGGGCCTCGGTGCCGGGGTCGCCGCGCTCCTGGAAGGCTCGGGCTGGGTTCGTGCGGTTGACGCCGACGCCCCGGTTCCGGTCGCCGAATCGTGCATCGAGGTCACCCTGAGCCCGCTCCCGGATATCGACGGGGTGTTCATCGAAGGTCCCTGGGGCGATGACACCGTCCCTGCGTTCACTCACGTCGTTGCCGACCGGCTGCTGACCCGCCTCACCCGCTCTCAGCTCGACCGTCCGGTCCGCGAGTGCCGGATCCACGCCGCAGCGGTGGCCGACGACGGCGGAACCGCAGCGCTACTGCTGGGCCATTCGGGATCGGGCAAGTCTACGCTCGCGGCCCACCTCGTCCACGGCGGTTTGGACCTGCTGAACGACGAACAGATCACCGTCCACCGATCAGCGGGCTCGGTCGGAGCGTTCACCCGTCCGGTGGCGATCAAGGCCGGCGGAAGCGAGCACCTCCCTCCCGATGTGGCGGGCCTCGTTCCCGACGCGGACCGGGCGTGGTTGCTGCCGGTCGGCGACCTCAACGCCGACGCCCGCCATCGGCTCACCGCACAGCCGGTCGTCTCGGTCGTCTTGGGACGGGACCACGTGCTCGCGGAGCCCGGCCAGGCGGTGGCCCATCCGGGGTCGGTGCGAGTCGAGCCGATCCCCCCGGTCGAAGCCTTCTCGATGCTGTGCGCCCACAGCCTCGACTTGGTGCGCAAACCCGCCGACGCACTCGCCGACCTCGCCTGGTTGGCGGCCACCGTACCCACCGTCCGCCTCGTGTACGAGGATGCCGACGTCGCATCGACAACCGTCCGAGAACTGCTTGCGGACCCGCCGCCCGTTCCGGCCGTCGACTGGGAAGTGTCGTCACCCAGCGGCGCTGCCGCGGCGCACGATGAGCCAACGGATGCGGCCATCGTCGCAGCCCCGGGCACCGTTCTCGTGGAGCTCGGCGGAGAGGCGTTCGTCTTCGAACCGGTCGAGCGTCGCCTCGTCAGCCTCACCTCCGAGGCGGTCACCCTCTGGAAGGCGTTGCCGTGGGTCGGCGATGTGTCACCCGAGCTGCGGACGTTCGCCGGGGCGCTCGAAGCGGTCGGGGTCGTTCGGGTCGTCGGCGACTCCGGATCGTGACCGGCGTTCCCTCGCCCTCCGCCCCACCGGAGTCGACCGATTCTGCCGGGCTGACAGACGCCCACCGCCCGGCGCGAGCCTCATCCGCCGCCTCGGTGGAGGTCGACCGAATGCTGGTGGTGGCGCACGAACTGGGCGACCGTCCGCTCCTTCTCGACCCGATCGAGGCCGCGACGTGGAACCTGCTGGACGGTGAGTGGTCGGTCGCCGAGATCGTCGAAGACCTGGCCGACGCCTTGGGCGGTGACCCCCAGGCGCATCATCAGAATCTCCAGAGGCTCCTCGACGCTCTTTCCCACCAGCAGCTTCTGTCCGACAGTGTCCTGCCCGACGGACTTGTTCCCCGATTGTTCCGACCCCGGCTCGAACCGTCGAACTGCATCGGCAAACGAATCGGACTCGGCCGCTCGACGTACGGCCAGCTCACCGTCGGTGACACCTCGTTCCTGTTCGGAGCGACCGAGGCATCCACGGTTCGGGAGATCCTCGACTTGCTCCCAGCGACGGCGCTGTTCACCGATGTCGACCGCGACGGGCTCGATGCCTTCATCCTCCGCGAGACGTCGGGTCGGAGCGCCCGGGTGCA
>JAIBBP010000037.1 GCA_019694615.1 Microthrixaceae bacterium
GAGCGCGGCCAGACGGGCGGCGGGGCGCATGTAGTCGCTGAACACGAGAAACGTCCCGCCGAACGGCAGCATGCCCCCATGCAGCGCCATGCCGTTCATGGTCGCGCCCATTGCGTGCTCGCGGACGCCGAAGTGGATCTGGCGACCGCCGGGGTTCTCGGGGCTGAGCGCTGCTTGGCCCTTGAGCTCGGTGCCGGTGTTGCCGGTGAGGTCGGCGCCGCCGGCGACGAGGCCGGGAACGACGTCGACGATCGCGGTGAGCGCCTTGGCCAGAGCCACGCGGGTCGCGACCGACTCGCCGACCTCGAAGGTGGGCAGGGACTCGGTCCAGCCGTCGAGCCCGGTGGCGGACTGCACGGCGTCCCACTCGGCGCGTCGGCCACCGAGCGCGGTATCGAGGCCCGACTCCCACGCTTCGCGGTCGGCGGCGCCGGCAGCGCCGAAGCTGCGGTACATCTCGACGACCTCGTCGGGCACGAAGAACGTCTGATCGGTCGGAAGGCCGAGGACCTCCTTGGTCGACTCGATGTCTGCGGGTTTGAACGCCAGGCCGTGAGCGGAGGGGCTGTCGGTGAGCGTGGGGGACGGGAACGCGATGTGGCTGCGGAGGATCACCAGCGTGGGCGCGCTCTCGTGCGCCTTGGCCTCGCGTAGCACCGCCTCGATCGCGTCGAGGTCCTCGGCGATCTCGCCGGCCTCGATCACGTTCCACCCGTAGCCACGGAACCGCAGCGCGGCGTCGTCGGTGAGGGCGAGCTCGGTCACGCCGTCGATCGAGACGTGGTTGTCGTCGTAGATCACCGTCAGGTGGTCCAGCTTCAGGTGGCCGGCAAGCGACGCGGCTTCGTGGCTGATTCCTTCGGAGAGGTCGCCGTCGCCGGCGATGCACCAGATGTGGTGGTCGCACGCCCCCGCGCCGAAGGTCGACCGAAGGTTCTGCTCGGCAATCGCTATGCCGACGGCGTTGGCTACGCCCTGGCCAAGCGGGCCGGTCGTGACCTCGACGCCGGTGGTGTGGTGCACCTCGGGGTGGCCGGGCGTGGCGGAGCCCCACTGGCGGAACTGCTCGAGGTCATCCAGCGTGAGGCCGAACCCACAGAGGTAGAGGAACGAGTACTGGAGGATCGACGCGTGCCCGGCGGAGAGCACGAACCGGTCGCGGTCGGGCCAGTGCGGCGCCGACGCGTCGTAGCGCATGATGCGGGTGTAGAGCACGTGTGCCAGCGGCGCGAGCGCCATCGCGGTGCCCTGGTGGCCGGAGTTGGCCTTGGCCGGCGCGTCCATCGCCAGCCCTTTCACGACGTTGATACCGAGACGTTCCTGGTCCGCGGTGTAGCCCACTGATGCCCCTTCTCTGCCCCTGCTCGATGCGGTGCACGGCGGGGGAGGAGGTCGCCGTACGCCGCAACCCTAATCGGTCGTGGTCATCGCCCCGCTCAGCTCGAACGAGCTGAGCGGCTTGGGAGGGGGCTGGCGCTCAGGTCGTGCCGAACAGGGCGATCGAGGCAGTGAACTCGTGGACGAAGTTCACGCCACCGACCGGGCCGAGTTCGCCGGCGCAGAACATGCCGGCTACCGCCGGAGCCTGCTCGTTGACCATCGATGCGTCGTGGTTGGGTCGGCCGAAGAGCTGGGTTCCGCGACCGTTGCATGTGAACACCAGCGCCGCTGCCGAGTCGCGGCCGACAAGCATCGCCGTCAGGTCCTCGGTGGCAGACGCCGCGTCGCGCACCTGGAACTGGACCGTCGCCCCCACCGGCACCTCCGCGCCGATCGCCAGCGCTCCGATCTTGCGATCGGCTCCGAGCACGCCGCGAATCAGGAAGTCGCCACGCGAGTGGTCGTCGCGCTGCTCGTCGATCACGTGGCCGATGTGCAGACCGTTGGCGAGGAGCCGTTTGTCGTGATCGTCGAGCGCGTCGATCGTCTCGTTGAGGCGGCTGAGCGCCTCCTGCCCGGCGAGCTCGTAGATCACGTTCCGCTCGGCCTTGGTCACGACATAGGGCGAGCCGATCGGGCGGCACCCCTGGGAGACGACGGCCGACACGTCAACGGTGGGCGGGAGCCAAACGCCCACCGCTCCGCTCCGAAACAGCTCGTCGTCCAATACCAGCACGTTGCCGCCGGGGCCTCGTGCAGCCGACGCCATGCCTCCGACGATCGCAACGTCGGGTGCCGTTCCCCGAAGGTGGTCGAGGACGTGCTCCACCGGAAAGCTGAACGGATCGGCGATCAGCAGCAGCGTGCCGTCGTTGCGGTTGAGGACACCACCGCCGGCGACGAACAGGTTGTCCTGTGTCGGGATCGCGTCGAGTCGGACCGGTTCGACGTCGACCCCGAGGCTGGCTGCCCACACTGCGATCGCCGAGGTCTCCTCGACCTCCTGGGATCCGCCGATCACCGACACTGCCGTCGCACCCACCAGGACCCTCGGATTGACGAGGCGGCGGACGGTCCGGGCGATGTCCTCGAGCGCGCCCGTGTGGGGCGCAGTCACGAACAGCATGATGACGTCCGGTGGTGTCCCCAGGGTCTCCAGTACCTGGCCCACGACTTCGCCGACCGCCTGGGTTGCCAGGGGGTGCTCGCTGAGCGCGGAGGCGAACTTCACGTGTCGGTCACTCCACCGGAGCCAGCAGCGTGTAAGGCACGATGGTCTCGGGGCCGAGGTCGATGCGGCAGTGCGCTTCGACGGTCCCGTACTCGCTGAACTCCATCTCGGCGCGGACCAGGCGGTAGCCGAACTTGCCCGGCTCGATCTGGAGGGCCTGGACGTTGCGGGCGATCTGCTCGCCGTCGCGGTAGTAGACGACTTCGAGCGCCGCGTTGGCCGGCTCGTCGTGGCCGCAGCGGACGATGACGACGAGGTGCGGAGCCCACACAAGGGGGAGCGGAGTCGGGGCGACTGCGGAGAACTGCACGCCTGTGAGATCGATTCGTGTCGACGGTCCCGGTACCTGCCGCAGGTTGATTTCGTCCATGAAGAGGGCCGCAACGATCTGCATCCCCGTGACCGTACCCGCCCGAACCCGTTCTGTTGTATGAAGCGCGCGCCAGCGCGCGCGTTTCGTACAACAGAACGGGTTCGCGGGTGGGCGAAAGGGCGCGCGTAGGCTCGCTCGGGCATGTCCTCGTCATCCACATCGTCGTCACGGACCCTCTCCGAAGCCGAGTCCAAGGAGTTTCTCGCGCCCTACGGGCTGCCGATCGCGCCCGAACAGGTGAGCGCCACCGCAGCAGAAGCCGCTTCCGCAGCCGCCCGCATCGGGTTCCCGGTTGTCGCGAAGCTGTGCGGCGACACCATCGCCCACAAGACCGAGCGAGGCCTGGTACGCCTCAACCTCACCGACGCCGCTGCGGTCGAATCAGCGGCCACCGACCTGCTCGCCGCGGCGAGGCCCGAGGACGGCGAGGTCGGCGTTCTCGTCGCCCCGATGATCTCCGGTAACCGTGAGCTGATCGCCGGCCTCTCGCTCGACGAGCAGTTCGGGATGACGGTGATGCTCGGGGTCGGGGGTGTGCTCGCCGAGGCCATCGCCGACGTGTCGATCCGGCTCATCCCCATCACTCCCGCCGATGCCGAGGCGATGCTCGACGACCTCGCGAGCCGGGCACTCCTCGGCGAGTTCCGCGGCGAGCCACCCGTCGACCGGGCCGCCGTCGTCGCGACGTTGATGGCCCTCAACGATGCAGCGGTCGCCCATCCGGAGTTGGTGTCGGTCGACCTCAACCCGCTCATCATCAGCTCGGGCCGTCCGGTGGCGGTCGACGCTCTGGTCGAGCTCGGCGAACCCCAGCCCTCGGCGCGCTGATGCCGACCGACGAGCAGTTCCGGGCTCTGTTCGAACCGCGCGGCGTCGTGGTTGCCGGCGCGTCCACCCACCCCGGCAAGTTCGGGTTCGTGTCGCTGCACAACATCTTGGCGTGCGGGTTCGAGGGGAAAGTCTTCGCCACCAACCTTGACGGCGCTCCCGTGCTCGGTGTCGACACGGTGCCGAGCATCGACGACCTTCCCGCCGGCGAGGCCGACCTGGTCTTCGTGTGCACGCCCAAGGGCGCCAACCCAGACCTGCTGCGCGCCTGTGCCCGCAAGGGGATTCGCGCTGCGTTTCTCACCTCCGCGGGCTACGGCGAATCGGGGGAGCAGGGTCGAGCGGACGAGGCGGAACTCGTCGCTCTGTGCGACGAGCTGGGGATCCTCCTCGCTGGACCCAACGGACAGGGCGTCGTATCAACCCCAGCGAGCCTCTGCGCTCAGATCGTCGCACCGTACCCACCGGCGGGTTCCATCGGAGTTGCCAGTCAGTCGGGAAACTTCGTGTCGTCGTTCCTCAACATGGCGACCGCCACCGGCATCGGCATCAGCCGCGCCGTGTCGGCCGGCAACGCCGCGGCGACAACGGTCGCCGACTTTCTCGGCTGGTATGCGACCGACGACGCCACGTCGGTGGGTCTCGCCTACGTCGAAGGCATCGACGACGGCCGCGGGTTCTACGACGCAATTCGGGCGATCACCCCCAGCAATCCGGTCGTGCTGGTGAAGGGCGGGGCAACATCGGGCGGTGCTCGGGCCGCGTCGAGCCACACCGGGTCGCTCGCCACCGACGACCGCGTGTTCGACGGCGCGTGCCGCCAAGCGGGCGTTACCCGCGCCGCGACGGTAGAGGAGGCGTTCGAGGCAGCGGCCACACTCGCCACCCAACCGCTCCCCTCGGGCAATCGCGTCGTGGTGATGACCACAGCCGGCGGTTGGGGCGTGGTGACCGCCGACGCCATCAGCCGGAGCCGCGTGCTCGAACTCGTCGAGCTCCCCGAGGATCTACTCGCCGAGGTCGACACGCTCCTCCCGCCCCGGTGGAGCCGGAACAACCCTGTCGACCTTGCCGGCGGCGAAACCCGTGACACGATCCCCCAGGTGATGGAGATGATCGCCCGGCACCCCTCGGTCGACTCGATCGTGTACCTGGGCATCGGAATCCAGTCCAACCAGGCGGCGATGATGAAGGCTGGCCGCTTCTATCCCGACCACGGCTTGGAGCGGATCGTCGAGTACCACCGACGCCAGGACGCCCGCTTCGCCCAGGCCGCTCATGACATCTCGGTCGCCACCGGCAAGCCGATTCTCACTGCCACCGAGTTGGCGGTGTCGGACCCGTCCAACTCCGGCCCGGCCACGGTTCGGGAGACAGGCCGGCTCTGCTACCCGTCTGCCAACCGCGCGGTCACGGCGCTGGAGCACCTCACCCGCTACGCGCAGTTCCGCCGGCGTACGCCCGTGGCGTGATGGACCGGGCCACGGCGGTTGCCGCCGGGTTGCTGACGGTCGGCCTGGTCGTTGTCGGCTACGGCGTGAACGTCGAGCGTGAACGTTCCGAGGCGGCGGAACCGGCGACGGCGAGCGGCAATCCCCACGAGTCTGCTCCCACCCCGGTGCTGTCGGCTCGTCGGGTCCCGGAGTTTCTCGTGAAGCCGCAGGCCGGTCGCCGGCTCGCGGCGCAACTGACCCCGCTCGTCTCACGCGCCCCTGTCTCGACGTGCCTGGTGGTTGCGGACGGCCCGACCACCCTGTTCGCAGCGAAACCCGACGACCCCATGGCTGCCGCGTCGAACCAGAAGCTGGTCACGGCGCTCACCGCATTGGAGGTGCTCGGACCAGACGCGACGTTCACGACGACCATCGCCGCTGCCGGCCCGCCTGCCAACGGCGTGGTCGCTGGCGATCTCTGGGTAATCGGCGGGGGTGACCCGCTGATCGACAGCGACACCTATCAGGCGACCCTCAAGTACGGACGGACCGCGCACACCTCCGTGGAGTCGATCGCCGATCAGATCGTCGCGGCAGGCGTGACCTCCATCACCGGGTCGGTAAAGGGCGACGACGGGCACTTCGACCGCATCCGAACCGTGCCGTCGTGGCCGGACCGCTACCTCTCCCAGAACCAGGTGGGGCCGCTGTCGGCACTGTCGGTGAACGACGCGCGTACGTATCGGGTGATCGCCGGTTCGTCCTCGGGAACCCCTCGGCCGGCGAGCGATCCGCCGGCGTACGCGGCCGACGCTCTCACCCAGTTGCTCGTGGCACGAGGCGTCACTGTCGCCGGCCCGGCAGGGTCGGGCGACGCCCCCGACGGGCTCGAGACGCTCGTCGATGTTCCGTCCCTGCCGGTGTCGGAACTCGTCAAGGAGATGCTCAACTTCAGCGACAACAACACGGCGGAGCTGCTCACCAAGGCGGTTGGCCTCGCGGCATCGGACGATCCGTCGACCGCCGCAGGTCTCGCGCAAGCAGCCGAGGTGCTGACCGAGGCCGGTGTCGACATGGACGGCATCGCTCTGGTCGACGGAAGTGGACTCGACCCCGCGAACCGGCTCACGTGCCGGCTCCTCGATCACGTGCTGGCCGAGGCCGGCCCGACCGGCCCGCTCGCCGACGGTCTCGCCGTCGCCGACGGCGCGGACGGGACGTTGCGGGACCGATTCACCCGGAGCCCCGCCGCGGGGGCCGTCCGGGCCAAGACCGGTACGCTGCGAGCCGTGACCGCGCTGTCAGGTTGGGTGCGCTCCAGCAAGGGGGCGGACGTGCGGTTCAGCACCGTCATCAACACCGGCGGGCGGGAGGTGAGCTCGTCCGACCTCGACTTCCAGACCAAGGTCGCCGAGGCGATCCTGTCGTACCCCGACGCCGCCGCCCCCGAGTCGATCGCCCCTCGGCCGGTACCGTGACACCTGGCGGGCCGCACGAGTCGGCCCGGCTCCCGATGTTCCCGCTCGGCGCGCCGCTCCTGCCGTCGATGCTCCTGCCACTCCACGTCTTCGAGCCCCGCTATCGCGTGATGTTGGAACACGTCCTCGATGGTGACGAAACGTTCGGCGTCACGATGATCGAACGGGGATCGGAGGTAGGTGGCGGGGACGTGCGGACCAGCGTCGGCTGTCGGGCGCGGGTGCTCGAGGCCGAGCAGCAACCCGACGGACGTTGGCACCTCCTCGCGCTGGGCATCGACCGGATCCGCGTCGAGGCGTGGCTTCCCGACGACCCGTATCCCCAGGCGATCGTCGCGCCGTTCCCCGACACGATCCTCGACGATGACGCCCGGTGCGTCGTGGACCCCGACCGATGGGCCGGACTGCTCGCAGCGTTCGGGGCGCTCATGGCGTTGGTGGAGCGGGTGAGTGGCGGGCGGGTGACACCTCGGGTGGAGCTCGCCGACGACCAGGGCATGGCGACGTTCCAGATGGCGTCGGTAGCGCCCATCGGCCCGCTCGACCGGTACAGGATCCTCTGTGGTGAGCACGCCGGCGTGCGACGCGAACTTCTGCTGGACGCCTTCGAACACGCGACGGTTCTTGTGAACGACGCGACGAACAACTAGGAAGGGTCCGCCTGCGGGCTGGAGGAGCGGAATGGCAACCGATGCCACGAGGAAGAACCCGGCGGATCACGTCGCCGAACTGAAGGACCTGGTCGTCGGCTACGCCAAGCAGGAGACGATCGACCCACTGAAGACGCTGGGCCGATATCTAGGGTTCGGGGTCGGCGGCGCGATCGCGATCGGGCTCGGGTGCGTGTTCCTGCTACTCGCGCTGCTCCGCGGGCTCCAGTCGTTGGACGCGTTCGACGGAACGGGCGCGATGTCGCTGATTCCGTACGCTGCGGTGGTCGTGGCGTCGTTGATCGTCATCGCCCTCGCCGGAATTCGCATTTCCAAGGACGACCAGCCGAAGGACACGAAGGGGACGCATTCGTGAGCGCCGACAAGATCACTCCCAACGACATCAAGACGAAGCTCGCCGACATCCAGGGCGACGCGACCGAGACCGTGCACGGTGCGAAGAACCAACTGATCGCGGTCGGAGCCGGCCTCGCCATCCTGCTCGTGGTCATCGCGTTCCTCCTGGGTCGCCGCGGCGGTGCCCACAAGAGCACGATCATCGAAGTGAAGCGGGCGTAGGGGTGCTCCGACGCCTGCGCCAGACGGCGCTCGATCGCGCCTTCGGCAAGGGCGCCGGCGGCTTCTTGGCGGCAACGGTGATCGGTTGGTTCATCGATCAGGTACGGGCCTCCAAACAGCCCGAGCGGCTCGACACGGCCCGCCTCGTTCCCGGCGAGACCTACATCGTCACCACCCGCCCGGGGATGGGACGGGTCGAGCGACGTGACGCGAGACGCCTCGCCGGCGCGCAGCAGAAGCTCCGGAAGGTTCAGCGGCCCGGTCGGCGAACGCGAGCGACGGCGGCCAAGCTGTCGAGAGCTCAACGGCGAGCGTCGGCGGCACCGGTCGGATCGCGGCGAAAGGTGCGCAACGAGCGAAAGGTCGAGGTCCTCTCGGTCCGGTTCGACAGGCTCACGACGCCGTCGCGTGAGCAGCAGAAGCTGGAGGCCGACATCGCCCGTTTCAGTGGTCGGATGGAGCAGCACCGCGCCGCAGCGCTGGCGAAGGCGCCGAAGCGGCCCAGGCCCAACACGAAGACCTTCACCTAGCCAGCCCCAGCCCGTTCTGTTGTACAAAGCGCGCGGTCAGGCGCGCGCTTTGTACAACAGAACGGGCTGGGGTGCGCGATCGGCCAGACTGGTGAGGTGATCGTGAAGCTCCGCCATCCCACCCGCGAGGTCGAGGTGCCTGGCCCCATCAGCGTCGTCAAGCTCCTGAACCGCCTGGACCTCAACCGGGAGTCGGTGTTGCTGGTGCGCAACGGCGAACTGGTGCCGGGCGACGCCATGTTGGACGACGCCGACCTGATCGAGATCCGGCCGGTCATCTCGGGCGGAGCGGAGTAGACGTGGAGAGCCCATCATGAAGTGCACCGTTTGCCGCGAGCCCGCCGTCATCGATCTGCGACGGCACAACTCCAACTTCTGCGCGTCCCATTTCACGAAGTTCTGCCGCGACCAGACCCAAAAGGCGATCGACGAGTTCGACATGATGACGCCGGCCGACAAGGTGCTCGTGGCCGTGTCCGGTGGCAAGGACTCGCTCGCCGTGTGGGACATCCTCCTCGACCTGGGCTACGCGGCCTCGGGCCTGTACATCGGGCTGGGTATCGGCGACTACAGCGACGAGTCGAAGCGCTACGCCCGGGAGTTCGCCGAACGTCGCGGCGCCGAGCTCATTGAGATCGACCTCCCCGCCGAGTACGGCTACGACATCCCCGAGGGTTCACGGGCGGCTCGACGCGCCCCGTGTTCGGCGTGCGGCCTGTCCAAGCGCCACCTGTTCGATCAGGCGGCAGTGGACGGTGGCTTCGACGTTCTCGTAACCGGCCACAACCTCGACGACGAGGCGGCCGTCCTGTTCGGCAACGTCCTGCACTGGCAGACCGAGTACCTGGGGCGCCAGCACCCGGTCCTTCCCGCACGCCACGGGTTCCCCCGCAAGGTCAAGCCGCTGGTGCGCCTCGGCGAACGGGAGATGGCGGCCTACTGCATCGTCTCGGGCATCGACTACATCGTCGATGAATGCCCAATGGCCGTAGGCAACAAGCACATCGGCTACAAGAACGCGCTCAACGAGATCGAGCGGACATCGCCGGGCACCAAGGCCGATTTCTACCTCAGCTTCCTACGCAAGGCAGCGTCGCGGTTCGCCGGCGAGGCGGAGGAGAGTCGCGACGGCCTGGGCGCGTGCGAGCGTTGTGGCGCTCCGAGTACGGCGGACGTGTGTGCGTTCTGCCGCCTGGTGGAGCGGGCGACCTCCGCACGTCAACCTGTCGAGCTGACCAGGAAGGGCTCCTGACGTGACCAACCTCCGCGAGGGCGACCTCGTCCTGCTGCTCGACTCGAAACAGCGCCAGTACCTCGTCACGTTGCAGGCCGGCAAGGAGTTCCACTCCCACGCCGGTTTCATCTCCCACGAGGAGATCATCGGTGCCGGCGAAGGCGTCACTCTGCGCTCGACGCGTGGCGCTTCCTACACCGTGCTGCGGCCGACGCTCAGCGAGTTCATCCTCAAGATGCCCCGCGGCGCCCAGGTCATCTACCCCAAGGACATCGGCCCGATCCTCATGCTGGCCGACATCCGACCCGGATTGCGGGTCCTCGAATCGGGGGTGGGTTCGGGCGCGTTGTCGATGGGGATGCTGCGCTGCGGCGTCGACATCGTCGGCTACGAGCTGCGCGAGGAGTTCGCCGACCGGGCCCGCGCCAACGTCGAGAGGTTCCTCGGTGCCGAGGCGCTCGATCGCTACCGGATCGAGCTACGCGACTGCTACGAGGGCATCGACGAGACCGACCTCGACCGCGTGATCCTCGACCTTCCGGAGCCGTGGCAGGTGGTGTCTCACGCCGCGACGGCGCTGCGGCCCGGCGGATTGATCCTCGCCTACTCGCCGAGCATCGTGCAGGTCATGCAGTTCCGCGAAGCACTCGACAAGGCCGGGTTCATCCTCGCCGACTCGATGGAGGTGCTCAACCGCGGGTGGCACGTCGACGGCATGGCCGTCCGCCCTGATCACCGCATGGTCGCCCACACCGGCTTCCTCACCACGGCCCGCCGCGGCGTCGAGTGAGACCGTTGCGGTGAGACCCCTGCGGTGAGCCCGAACGCTGGGCACGAAATCAGGTGAATCTGCTCGACGCAGCGTTCCTCATCGGGGCGGTCATGGCGTGCTTCGGCGGGTGGCGACTCGGGCTGATTCGCCGCGTGACCGGCTGGATCGGGCTGCTCGTCGGCGTTGTCGTCGTGTCGAGATTCCTACCGTCCATCTTGCCGACGCCCGACGTTCCCGGGCCCGTCGACCTGCTCAAGCGCGTCGGCATCATCGTGATCGCCGGCGCGCTCGGCCAGACCGCAGGACACCTCGTGGGTGGGAGGCTCCGCGCGCTCGTCAACGTCAACCCTCAGTTGGGGATGATCGACTCGGCCGGTGGGTCGATCGTGGGCGTCCTGGGACTGGTCATCGCTGCGTGGATGATCATCCCGACGATGGTCGAGATCCCCGGTTGGCCCGCTCAGACCGCCCGGGGATCCGTCGTGGTGGCCCGGCTGACCAGAGCGCTTGGCAGGCCCCCCGACGTGTTGGCGGGTATCGGCGACTCGCTGGGGGTGCAGGGCCTCGGAGATGCGCTCGACAACATCAAGAACCTCGACATCGACCCGCGTGCTCCTGACGCACCGGTGCTCGGCGATGAACTCGTGGCGCGGGTGCGCCCGTCGGTCGTGAAGCTCTCCGGGCCGGCGTGCAACCGGGAGCAGTCGGGGAGTGGGGTGGTGATCGCCCCTGGGATCGTCGCCACCAACGCCCACGTCGTCGCCGGCACCGAGTCGATCTCGATCACCGACGACGGTGGCCTCGATGTGGGCGGCACGATTCGCTACCTCGACCTGCGCAACGACATCGCATTGGTCGCCGCTCCTGACCTCGATCGCCCCGCGTTGGAGCTCGTCGATGCCGCCGAGGGCGACATCGGTGCCGTCATGGGGTACCCCGGAGGCGGCCCGCTGGTCGTGGAGCCGTACAACGTTGCTGCGGTCACCACGGCGACGGCACGCGACATCTACGACCAGGGCAGGTTCACCCGCAACATCCTGATCCTCGGCTCCAGGATCGAGCCGGGCGACTCCGGTGGGCCCCTCATCACGACAGACGGTCGCGTTGCCGGCATCGCGTTCGGCATCGCTCCCGACCGGGTCGAAACTGCCTACGCGATTCCCGCAGACCTCCTCCGTGGCCTCGTTGCCCGGGTGTCGGCTGACCCGCTGCCTTCGGGGGCCTGCCGACTGTAGTCGGCTTCCGCTGCGCGGCGCCGACGGTGTGCAATGCTTCGCGAATGCCACTTTCCCCACAAGATCCCCTTCACTGGGTGACCGCCGATGGCAATCAGGTCGGGCCCGAGCCCCTGCAGACGGTCGTCGACCGGGTGCGTGCCGGCCAGGTCGGCCCCGATGTCAACGTCTGGTGGCCCGAGGCATCCGGATGGATGCCGCTCAACACGATTCCCGAGGCGATGGCCATGCTCACCGGCGTTGCTTCAGGACCTGTCGATTCGGGTGCGGCGCCAGCCGCTTCTGCGATGCCCGCAGCTCCTGCGGGCGCCGCCGACGCCTTGATGTCGGGTCTGTCCGACCAGGAGCTCGACGACGAGTTCATGGGGCTGTTGAAGCGCAGCTGGGAGCTCTACAAGGAGACCGAGCTGGCAACGTCGATCGACGAGGCGGTGCTCGGCGGCATCGTCACCGCCCTTGTCGACTGTGGTTTCGTAGTCATAGACATCGAGACCGCCGGCGCGCCGATCGTCACGGGAGCGACCGCGGCGCCGACGGCATCGGTCGACGTCGCCACCGCCGGGCTTCCTGCACCGCGTCACCAGCTTCGTCTCGAGGCTCCTGACACCGGCGCCCGTGTGACCGTCGCGCTCGAACACCTGACGCCCGATGCCGGCTCGGCGAAGCTGCTCGGCCAGTTGGCCGCCGTCGTGATCGGCTACGGCGAGCGTGTGCCCAACTTCAGTCAGGTCAGCCAAGCGCTCCGACAGGAGGTCGCCTCGGCGTTCGTCGCTTCGCCCGAGCCGGGCACTGTGTCATGGGACGCCGATCTCGGGTCCAGCTACGTCTTCGCCCAGATCGATCTCCTGCTGGAGCTGGAGAAGTACGTGTCGTCGGACCTGGCGGTAGACCACGAGCTGCTACGCCGTCACCTTGCGGCGGTCGTCAACACGCTTCGGACGTTCGTCCGTAGCCGGTTCGGGTCGTAGGAGGTACGACGATGGGATTCTTCAATCAGGTCGCCAACTACGCCCACAAGGCCGAACTCCGTGAGTCGAAGGACGAGATCCTCGTTGGCGAACTCATCCGGTCTCTCTCGCACCGCGGCTGGCGTGTCTGCCAGGTCGTGGCACACAGCGACCGCCAGCAGGTGGCGTTCAAGCTGCCGGGCGATGAGGTGCTGTCGCGGGTCACGATCATGGTCGACCGTCGTTCCGGGTCCGGTGCGCTGACCCAGTCGCTCGGTTCGAAGACCGTCGTGTCGGTGGCCGCGGAGATGCGCAACGACGTCGCCGATCCCGACGATCTCGCGGCCATGTGGCGCACCGACCTCGCCAACCTGTTCAAGGTTCCGGTCCGAGGCGAGGTGCGGGTCAATCACCAGCTCAACAAGGTGACGGCCCGCACCTTCGACATGGTCGACCTCGACCAGATGGTGCAGGGCCATCAGGTCAACGCGGCGGGGTTTGTCGACTGGCTGCTCGGCATGACCGACAACCTGCGTGAGCACCTGCGGCCGCACAAGAAGTAGCGCACTCACTCATTGCCCGGCTCGGGTTTTGGTTGGAGAAACTTCCAGCAGGTGGAAGCTTCTCCAACCAAAACCTCAGGGGGCAGAGCGCCACCCGTGACGGAGCGGCTGCGCCGCCTATTCCACCCACCCACGCCACCCGTGACGGAGCGGCTGCGCCGCCTATTCCACCCACCCACGCCACCCGTGACGGAGCGGCTGCGCCGCCTATTCCATCTCGATGAAGATGCACTCGCCGGGGCATTCCTCGGCGGACTCGATGGTGCCTTCCCACTCGCTCTCGGGCACATCGGCGAGACCCTCGGGACCACCCGGGTCGGAGTGGACCTTGCCGGAGGGATCGACCACGTAGGCCAGGCCGTCGTCGAGGAGCGTGAACACCTTGGGCGCGATCTCCTCGCACAGCCCGTCGCCGGTGCACAGATCCTGATCGATCCAGACCTTCATACCCATGTTGCATGCTCCTCAGGGGATTCGGTGCGGGCGAGAACCCGACGCCTGTTTCGGGGGAGTTTAACCACAGGGACGGCAGAACCGACCAACACGAGGGAGACATGGAGCGTGCCATCCCGGCCGCCGAATTCGCGGCGACGTTCTGTTGAACCGAGGTGGAATCCGACCTCGCCGGTGTTAGGTTCCAAACGCCCGAGGAGGTGGTTCCCATCGACGCCCACGACAGCTCCGACGAATCGACCGCCCCGCCCGACGAGGCCCCCGACCGTCTGTGGCGCGACGATGTTCGCGAGTCGAGCGGGGACGAGGTCACTGACCTCCGCGACCAGGTGGCTGATCTTCAAGCCGAGGTTGCGACGCTGCTGCGGCGCATCCAGGACGCACCCAAGCGCGTCAGGACGCTCGAGGAACGGCTGTTGGAGACCAAGGGACAGCTCTCACAGGCGGTGGCGCAGAACGAGAAGCTGACGTACACGCTCCGAGAAGCCCGCGATCACATCGCGGCGTTGCGTGAGGAGGTCGACAAGCTCACCCAGCCTCCCGCTGCGTACGCAACGCTGCTCAGCACCAACGATGACGGGACAGTCGACATCGTCAGTTCGGGTCGGAAGATGCGCGTGGAGGTGTCGCCGTCGGTCGGCCCCGAGGAACTTCGCTGCGGCGTCGAGGTCGTGCTCAACGAGTCGTTCACCGTGGTGATGGTGCGGAGCCAGGAGATCGTGGGTGAGGTTGTCACCCTCCGCGAGGTGATGGCCGACGGTCGTCGAGCGCTCATCGTCGGGCGTGCCGATGAGGAGCGAGTCGCCGAGCTGGGTGAGGCGCTGCGCGGCGAACGTCTCCGTGCCGGCGACGTGGTGCTGATGGACACCCGCAGTCAGGTGCTGCTCGAGAAGCTGCCGCGGCCCGAGGTCGACGAGCTCATGCTCGAGGAGGTGCCCGACATCTCCTACAGCGATATCGGTGGCCTCGACGACCAGATCGAGCAGATCACCGACGCCGTCGAGTTGCCGTTCCTGCACCAGGACCTTTTCGGCGAGTACAAGCTGCCGGCGCCGAAGGGGATCCTGCTGTACGGGCCCCCGGGTTGTGGCAAGACGCTCATTGCCAAGGCGGTGGCGAACTCGCTCGCCAAGAAGGTCGCGGAGATGACCGGCCGCGACCAGAACAGCTACTTCATCTCGATCAAGGGCCCCGAGCTGCTCAACAAGTACGTCGGCGAGACCGAGCGCCACATCCGCGAGGTGTTCCATCGGGCTCGTGACAAGGCGGCGGAGGGTACACCGGTCATCATCTTCTTCGACGAGATGGAGTCGCTGTTCCGCACACGGGGCACGGGCATTTCGAGCGACATCGAGTCGACGATCGTGCCGCAGTTGCTCGCCGAGATCGACGGCGTCGAGACGTTGCGCAACGTGATCGTGATCGGTGCGTCCAACCGCGAGGATCTGATCGATCCGGCCATCCTTCGGCCTGGCCGCCTCGACGTGAAGATCAAGATCAACCGTCCCGATGCCGACTCGGCGGCTCAGATCTTCGGGCAGTACCTCACCACCGATCTGCCGATCGACCCGGCAGAGGTGGCGTCGCTCGGTGGGGGCGACGTCAACAAGGCGGTGCGGGTGATGATTGAGACCACGGTCGAGGAGATGTACCGAACCGACGAGAACAACCAGTTCCTGGAGGTCACGTACCAGAACGGCGACAAAGAGGTCATGTACTTCAAGGACTTCGCGT
>JAIBBP010000052.1 GCA_019694615.1 Microthrixaceae bacterium
CGGGGGTCATGGTCGCGTCGGCGTAGCGGAGGCCGTTCGGCGTCAGCGGGACCGGGGTAATCGCGACGGGATCGAATCCGGGATCCATCCGCCAGATCCGCTGGTCGGCCTTCGAGACGAAGAACACCGTCTCGCCGGCCAGCCACCATGCGCCGCCCCCGTACTCGTGCACCATCGACACAGCGGAGACCCCGTCGGGGAGCACGTCGGCGACCTCGCCGTTAGGGCTGCGGCGCACGATCTGGGTGCGGCCGGCCTCGTGAGGCCGCAGCTCCGACCACCACACCGCGTCGTCGGAGATCGCCACCTCGCCGAGCCGCGCCGACGCTGCGGTGACCCGCTCGGCGCTGATCGGCGAGCGCCACGATCCGTATGGCGCGACCTCAGCCATCAGCCGACCCAAAACCCGAACCCGCACCCGAACCGGTTCTGTGATGCGAGGCCGCCCCTGGAGGGGCGGCCTCGCAACACAGAACGGGCGGGGTCCTGGGTGTCACCCTTTGGCGACGAGGTCGGCGATCCGCTGCACACCCTCGACCATGTCGGCATCGGCCATGGCGAAGCTGAAGCGCGCGTACCCGGGAGCGCCGAACGCCTCGCCCGGCACGAACGCGACCTTGGCGACCTCCAGGACGAGATCGGCGAGTTCCAGCGTGGAGGACGCCGTCTTGCCACCCAGCGGGCGGTTGAGGAGACCCGAGAAGTTGGGGAACGCGTAGAACGCGCCCTGCGGCTCGATGCAGGTCACGCCGTCGATCTCGTTGAGCATCTCGTGGATGACCTTTCGTCGAGCATCGAACGCTTCCCGCATGACGGCCACAGCCGACAGGTCGCCCGACACCGCGGCGAGCGCTGCCCGCTGGCTGACGTTGGCGACGTTGGACGTCGCGTGGCTTTGCAGGTTGTTGGCGGCCTTGATGACGTCGGACGGGCCGATCATCCAGCCGACTCGCCACCCCGTCATCGCGTAGGTCTTGGCAACGCCGTTGACCACGACGCACGTGTCGGCGAGCTCCGGTACGAGCGTGGGCATCGACGAGAACTCGTTGTCACCGAACACGAGGTGCTCGTAGATCTCGTCGGTGACGACCCAGACGCCCTTCTCGACCGCCCAACGGGCGATCGCCTCGACCGCCGCAGGCGGGTAAACGGCACCGGTCGGGTTGGACGGCGACACGAACACGAGCGCCTTCGTCTGCGGCGTGAGCGCCGCGTCGAGCTGGTCGATCGTCACCTGGAAGCCCGTGGCCTCGTGGGTTGGAAGCTCGATCGGTACACCACCGGCGAGGCGTATCGATTCGGGATAGGTGGTCCAGTACGGGGCGGGCAACAACACCTCGTCGCCGGGGTCGAGCAGCGTGGCGAACGTGTTGTAGAGCGCGTGCTTGCCGCCGTTGGTGACCAGCACCTGGCTCGAGGCGACCTCGTAGCCGGAGTCACGAGCGGTCTTCTTGGCGATCGCCTCCTGGAGCGCCGCGAGGCCGCCGGCGGGCGTGTACTTGTGGTTCGACGAGTCCCTCGCCGCGGCGACGGCCGCCTCCACGATGTAGTCGGGGGTCGGGAAGTCAGGTTCGCCGGCGCCGAAGCCGATGACGGGTTCGCCCTGCGCCTTCAATGCCTTGGCCTTTGCGTCGACGGCGAGCGTTGCCGACGGGGCGATCGAGCCGATGCGGCGGGAGACACGGGGCTTGGGAGCTGCTGGGGAGGTCACGGGTCCGATTTTCGGCCGTTACGGCCACGAAGTCGAATCAGTTGGCAGAAGCGGGACACCCGCACTCGATTCGCTGGCGCGGCGGCCGGTTGGGAGACTGTCGCTCGATGACCGAGATCACTATCCCCGCTTCGCTCCTGCCCGCCGACGGTCGCTTCGGGTGCGGCCCCTCCAAGGTTCGACCCGAGGCCGTGGCAGCGCTCGCCGAGGCCGCACCGACCTACCTGGGCACTAGCCACCGTCAGGCTGGGGTGCTGTTCGAGGTCGGGGCGCTGCGCAACAACATCAGCGAACTGTTCAGCTTGCCCGACGGATACGAGGTGCTCCTCGGCAACGGCGGGTCGACCCTGTTCTGGGACGTCGCCACGTTCGGACTCATCCGTGACCGAAGCCAGCACCTGGTGTTCGGCGAGTTCTCGTCCAAGTTCTTCTCGGCATCCAAGACGGCGCCGCACCTCGGGGAGCCGTCGAAGATCGAGACCGAGCCGGGCACCCACCCGCTTTCGCAAGCCGAAGACGGCGTCGACGTCTACGCCATGACCCACAACGAGACGTCGACCGGCGTGATGATGCCGCTCACTCGTCCAGCCGGCGTCGCCGACGATGCGCTCGTGGTGGTCGACGCCACCTCGGGTGCCGGCGGCCTGCGCGTCGATATGAGCGAGGTCGACGTCTACTACTTCGCTCCCCAGAAGTGCCTCGCGTCCGACGGTGGCCTGTGGATCGCATGCTGCTCGCCGCGGGCGATCGCCCGCATCGAGGAGATTGCCGCGTCGGATCGCTGGCGTCCCGCCACGTTGGACCTGGGCATCGCCCTTGAGTCGAGCCGCAAGGACCAGACCTACAACACGCCGTCGCTCGCCACGATATTCCTCGCGAACCAGCAGCTCCGCTGGGCGCTCGACAACGGGGGCCTGGAGTTCGCAGCCGGCCGGTCCGACGCGTCGTCATCGCACCTCTACGGCTGGGCTGACGCGCACGAGCTGGCCACGCCGTTCGTCAAGGTCGAGGCGGAGCGAAGCCGCGTCGTCGGCACGATCGACTTCGCCGAGTCGGTAGACGCCAAGCGTCTCGCCGCCGTGCTCCGCGCCAACGGCATCCTCGATATTGAGCCCTACCGCAAGCTCGGCCGCAACCAGCTGCGCGTGGCGATGTTCCCCGCTGTCGACCCCGCCGACGTCCAGGCCCTCACCGCCTGCGTCGATCACGTCCTCGCAGCGCTGGCCTGACGGGGTTTTGTTCGGCGAACGTACACAGATCTGTGTACGTTCGCCGAACAAAACGCCAGCCAGTGGGGCGCCGCGTAACCTCGTTTCATGACGGTCGAGCAGGTCGCGGACTCGGCGGTTTACCGCCCGCCCGCCGTGCTTCGGCCTTTCGTCGAGCGCTACGTCGGATACCGATACCTCGGCTACGAGGCCGGCGTGCACCTCGGCATGCCAGGCCGACACCTCACCGTCGTCATCAGCTTCGACGCCCCGCTGACCCTGGCAATGCAGCCCGACGGCGGCAGCGCGACCGATCACCTCTCGATGATCAGCGGACTCCACGACCGAGCCGTCGAGATCCGTCACAACGGCAATCAGCACGGCATCCAGCTCGACGTCACCCCAGCCGGAGCACGGGCACTGTTCGGCGCACCGGCCCAGGCGCTGGTGTCCACAGCGGTCGACATCGCCGACACCTGGTCGGGGCGCACCGCCGCCGAGCTCTATGAGCGCACGGCCGTCGCCACCAGCTGGACAGACCGGTTTGCCGTGCTCGACGAACTGCTACTGCGTGCGCTCAGCGCCCACGTTCCCTACCCCTCCAGCGCCCGGATCGCGGCGACCGCGACCTGGCAGATGCTCACTGCGAGCGGCGGAACCGTTCGTGTGGCCGACGTCGCGACCGAACTCGGATGGAGTCGCCGTCACCTCACCGAACAGTTCACTGCGGAGTACGGACTTCCGCCCAAGACGATGGCGGGTCTTCTTCGACTCGAGCGCACCGTCTCGATGCTCAAGCGCCCCGGCCATGCACGGCTCGGCGAGGTCGCTGCGGCGTGCGGCTACGCCGATCAGGCCCACATGAACCGCGACTGGCAACGCATCGTCGGCCGAAGCCCCACAGCATGGCTCGCTGCCGAACAGCTCCCATTCGTCCAAGACGACGACCATCCCGATGCCGCAGGCTGAACCCATGACTGAACACAACACAACCAGCAACGAGCCCACACCCACCGTCTGGGCGTGCGTGAACTACGTCGACGCTCCCGCTGCCATCGAGTTCCTCGTGGCGCTCGGGTTTCGCTCCACCCTCACCGTGCCCGGCGACGCCGACGGTGTCGTCGCGCACGCCGAGATGCGATGGCCGGAGGGCGGCGGCGTGATGTTGGGGTCGAACGGCCGCAACGAGAGCGAGTTCTCCGAGATGCCAACCGGAGCCGCGTCGATCTACGTCGTCACCGCGGATCCGACTGCGGTACACGATCGAGCCACCGCGTTGGGAGCGAAGATGATCCGCCCGATGGAGGAGACCGACTACGGCTCGAAGCAGTTCGCCATCGCTGACGCCGAGGGCAACCTG
>JAIBBP010000271.1 GCA_019694615.1 Microthrixaceae bacterium
CGTGCTGCGCGACGGCGGCGTCCTGTTGCACGTGGGACCCCACAAGACCGGAACCACGGCCATCCAGGGCGCGCTGGCAGCGGCGCGACCGCTCCTGAAGCGGGAACGCATCCTGTACCCGGGCCGCCGCCTCGAGCACAACCGCCAGGCCGCGGCCGCCATCCAACGGTCGCTCGGCTGGGACCGGCGCCGGCTCGACATGGCCTACTGGGACACGCTGGTCGCTCAGACCGCCCGCTACTCGGGTCGGGTGGTCATCAGCAGCGAGGACTTCTGTGAAGCCGATCCGGAGTCGGCCGCCCGCATCGTGCACGACCTCGGGCCTGACCGGGTACAGGTCGCGGTCACCCTGCGTCCGCTGGAGAAACTCCTGCCCAGCAACTGGCAGCAGTACATCAAGTCGGGATACCGCATCCGCTACGACCACTGGCTCGAGAACGTCTTCGAAAGCCGCGACAAGGCGTCGGCGGCCACACCGTCGTTCTGGGTGCGCAATGATCATCCCGCGGTCATCCGGCGCTGGAGCGAGGTCATCGGCCCGGAGAACCTCGTTGTGGTCGTCGTCGATTCCGCCGAACCACGCAGCCTGTTCGATTCGTTCGAAGACATCCTGCAGTTGCCCCGCAACTCCCTGAACGCCGACGAGAGCGGTCCGAGCAACCGTTCGTTGTCGGCCTACGAGGTGGAACTGCTGCGCCAGTTCAACCGCCGGGTGCGCAACAAAATCACCCACACCGACTACTACCGGTTCGTCAAACGTGGCGCCGTCCGAAGCCTGGTCGAGGGTCGCACTCCGGGTCCCCACGAACCCAAGGTGATAACGCCCGGGTGGGCGATCGAACGGGCCCGCATGATCAGCAAGGAACACATCGCCGAGATCGGTGCCATGGGCGACAGGGCGAGGCGCCACGGCAATTCGATGGCGGTCTCGGCGGTCGTCGGAGCGTGCGGTCCCCGATCCCCGGACGCAGCGGGCTCCGCGTCCGCAGCGTACGGCGCCACGTTCTGCGTCCAGCCCAACCACGACAGCAGCCCCGGGGCGGAGAACGGCACCGCTGCGATCCGGTCGGGTACCACGAACACGAGGCGGGTCGGCCCGCTCGCGACCGAGCCGACGGGCCCCACGGCGTTGACCGCGAGCTCGGGGACGGTGGCTTCGGCGACCGCTTGCGGCGGGAACGTCACGGCTACGAAGGCCGGTCGGCTCGACAGCTTCCGGATCAGCTGCGACGGCCGACCCGCACGGGTGTCGCGGACCAGGTTGTAGAAGTCGAAGCGGAGTGACAGTTGGTCGTCGCGGCGCCGGAGGTGGCGTGTGAGCGTCTTCTGACCGAGCGAGGCGTAGCCCGTGACGCTTCCGGCGTCCTCCACCAGGAAGGCGGTCGCACCAGCGACGCTGCCGCCGATCAGGAACTTCCGCCGAGTGAACCGGAAGCTCGGCGGTTCGACGTCGTCGTAGAGCGTCATGTCAGCACCCCGTCGAGGTGACGGTGCCGTTGGGGCACACGGTGGACGAGAACAACGCACCGGCGAGGGGCACGCCGGTGGTCGCAGAGCCGGAGAAGTCGCTTCGGGTGAGCACCGCGAGACCGAACTGGGCGTTGTTGAGCAGCGCGAACCGCACCTTCGCGTCGGTGAAGTCGGCGAGACGGAAGTCCGCACCGCTGGCGAGGATCCCGTTCAACGTCGCGCCGACGAAGCGCGCTCCGAAGAGTTGCGCTCCCGTCGCCGTCGTGCTGAGCAGGCTCGCGCCGTCGAAGGCTGCCGAGGTCAGATTCAGGGGCGGACGAAGGTCGAACGAACTCAGGTCCATCCCGGAGAAGTCGGTCCGGCGGAGGTCCGGCAGCGCCGACCGAAGTTGTGCGCTGGTGAACCCGATGATCCCGCCGAGCTTCGCCTCCGTGAGGAGCGCGGCGTCGAAGGTCGCCCCGCCGACGATCGCGCCGAAGAGCGTGGCGCCGGTCAGGTCGGCGCCGTTGAACGCCGCGCCACCGAAGTCTCCCGACAACGTCGCCCCGGGCAGCCGGCGTCCACGGAAGTCGAAGCCTCCGAAGTCGCCGGCGAGCACCGCGTTGCTGAGATCGGGATCGGTCGATGCCAGCTGACCGCTCTGGAAACCGATCGGCTGACGGATCGTCACCCCGCTCAAGGTCACGTCGTCGAAGTGGGCGGAATCGAACGTGACCCGGACGAAGGTGGCGTCGTCGAGCGTCGCGAGGGTGAGGTCGGCGAGGGACAGGTCGCCGTCGACCAGCCGCGCGCCGATGAGGTTGGCCCGGATGAGGTTCGCTCCGATGAGCATGGCGTCACCGAGGTCGACGCCCGGGAGCTGCGCTTCCTCGAGGTCGGCCGCAGGCCCGACGAGATACCCGCCGGCGAGGCGGTAGAGGCTCGATGCCGGGAAGACGGGCTGACCGATCACCGAGCCCGATCGGACATGCTCGTAGGCCAACGGGCTCGTCGGCATGGCGGCTCCGGCCAGGTTCGCCCGCTCGAGCAGCCCGCCGCTCAGGTCGGCAACGGACAGGTCGGCGCCCCGCAGGTCGGCCCGGGGACCGACGAGGTACCCCGCGGTGAGCAGCCAGCCGTTCGGGAGCAAGGCGGTCTCGCCGATCAGGCCGCCCGAGCGCACCTCGGCGAGGTTGGCCTCGGCGCCGCCAAAGGCGAACAGCGTATCGGTCACGATCGCCGACGTGAGCGTCGCCTCGGCGAGATCGACGTCACCGATGTTCGCGCGGGTGAGGTTGGCCCCAGTGAGGTCGGCTCCCCGCCCGTCGGCGCCTCGCAGGTCGGCGTCGACGAACATCGCGTAGCGAAGATCGGCGCCCGGGGTCAGCGCCGCCGTCAGGTTTGCGCCAGTGAGGAGGGCATGCGTGAGGGTGGCGCCGGTGAGGTCGGCACCCGCCAGGTTCGCACCGCTGAGATCGACCGAAGTCCAGTCGACGCCCCGCAGCTCGCAACCATGCAGGTCGACGCTTGGCGCCGGCGCGGCCTGACAACGCGCCGGATCGACCGGCGCCGGCGGTACGCACGACGCTGCGACGACGAGCGCGGCCGTAACGATCGTGAGGGCCGCCGCTCGTGATCGTGACCGGTCCCCCACCACACCCGCTACGCGCATCGTCGCCTCCTGGCCCAGCGCGAAACGTACCGACGCCCGTCGAATCGTTCCGTGGAGGATTCGACGTTCGTCCCGTCGAGTCCTCACGCCATCCAGTTGCGTCGTTCGCCCATCAGACCGGTGGGAAGAAGCACTGCCACGCGTCGGACGGAAAGGCAGGGGTGAACACCAGACCCGTCCCGACGACGTTGACCCCCACGGGCTGGGCCGGGGTGAGGTCGGCGCACTTCGCGTCGGCCGTCGCCTGGTCGTCGGCCAGAACGATCGTGATTTGCCCGATCGGCGAGCCGGAACACGATCCGTCGCTGGACGACCAACCGGTGGCGTTGTTCGCCGTATCCTCCGGGCCCTCGTAGGTGATGTCGGGCGTCGTCGTGCCGTCGAAGCACGTGTTCGCGGGGATCCAGGCCGGCACGGTCGTTGTCGTCGTGGAAGTCGTCGTCGACGTAGTGGTGGTGGAGGTCGGTGGCCCGGACGGCGTCGGGCATCCCGTGGTCATCGCGAGCGCGAGCATCGTCGCCGCGCCGATCGCGCCCGCCCGAATGGTTGTGGTGATCCGCGTCAACTTTCGCCCCTTCGCATCCCGACACCGGGAGACTCGTTTCCCCGATCACGTGAGACTTGAGGATCGCGAAACGGTGCGTTGTAGAACTCTCCACGCTCAGGGACATCGGAACGAGTGGGGCGGTCACCGGCTCACCGTTGGATCCCTTCGTGGCGATCCTCCGGACGGCGCAATTCAGCGACGTCGACCGGATCCACCGGTCGTTCCGCACAAGTCCTCGCCGCCGTGCCGATTGAAGCCCGTCCGCGCGCCATGGCGAAGCCGTTGCATTTGCAGTCGGCCTCAAGGTCCGCTCGATCGAAGCCGGGCCGAATTTCGGTGTCGTGAACACCGCGCCCGGGGCGGAGCCGCTCTATCAGAGTTCGCTGACCATCCTTGGCGGCGCCGCAGGGGAGACCCGGCAGCCGCTCACCGGCGACGGGGGGTTCGCGACGGAGCTACGAACGGTGTTCGAGAGATGTGGGCGCGATCGCGAGGCATTCGGCCGACTGGTGCGCACCACGGACGAGATCGTGCGGCGAGAAACGGCTGTCCACGATGCACTCGTCGCCGCCATCTCGGAACAACCCCTCGTCGAGTCTCCGACTGCGCGAGAGGCGTTCGACGAAGTCGAACTCGTCCGGGTTCTTGAGGGCGGCGTGGCGTTCCGGATCTGGGACAAGTATCGCGATCGCTCCGCGATCATGCCCTTGCCGCCTCCACCTCACCCGATCACCATCGACGCGATCGTGCCCTCGGATCCCAAGGCTCTCGGGCTCGCCTGACCTTTCAGGCCGGGACGTCGTGAATTCACCGGCGACCTGATGCCAGGGGAGGGCTGGTGAACACGTGCGGGAAGCGCGCCGACACTCAGCTAGGTTGCGAAAATGGATGTCGAGGTCGCTGTTCTCATGCAGCCATTCGGCGCTTTCCACGCACCCCCGTCAGTAATCGCGGGCTCAGAGTGGGAGCTCAGTTGGCGAGATCGAGCGAGGGCGTCACTCGACGTGGACTCGGCCAAGGCCACTGTCGGCGCCATCTTGGATGACGGTGCGGCCGCACTCGGCATCACCGTAGATCGATACGAGGGCCGAGTAATCCGCGTGTCGGACGAGGTTGGCGGCGTTTCGTTCTTCGTCGATGACGCGACCGAGGGCAGGAGCAAGGGCCGGCGGTTCTACCCGACCGTCGACGGGTCCGGAGCCGTCCGGTGGGACGAGGACATCACCACGGTTACGCTTGATCGGGCGTTGGCGGCGTCGACCCTACGGCTCTTCCCTGGCGACCCTCGGAAGATCTACCTCGTTCCTCAGTCTCCTGCCGGCGCGTTCGATGGACTCGATTGGAGCCAGACTCTCCAATACCTGAAAGCCGGCGAGGATGTGCTGGCAAGGATTGGCGCTGACGTCGCTGGCGCTGCCGCGGTGTGCGCGGCATTGCGAACCACCTGGAAGGGAGCGCGGTCGGTTTTGAAGCGTCTCTCACGACGGTGGGCGTCGCGGGGCGGCAGCGTTTCCGACATCGAAGCCATAGCGGGCCAGGAGCGTCGGAGCGACGAGATAGCGAAGCTGTTGGGTTGCACCATTGAGGACGCGGCAACCCTCGTGGAGTTCTTCCGGAACGAACGAACCGCGGACGATGACGCTCCCACGCTCGGACTCCTCCGAGCGCTCCGTCAGGGTGTCGAAACGATGTCAGCCGCTGGATTCGAGTTCCTGCCTGAGTGGGAGCGGAGCGCTGATCAGGCGCTCGGCCAGATCGCGCGAGACGTGCTCGAGGGGCGCGAACTCACAGACGAGGAGGTAAGGACGCGCATGTACCGAGTCGTCAATCCCCGGTATGGAGATTGGGACGATTAGCCGGCTCTACAAGGCCGCTGCGAGTGCGCTGCAGATCGCCCCCGACCAGCACAGCGAACAGGTCATTGAGCAGATCCTGAGCGGAGTCGGCACGGTGGTCAGTGGCCTGGCCGCGTTGCGGAATAGCCTCAGCGACGCACACGGGCGCGGAAAACGTGATGTAAGACCGGCCCCCGCCATGCCAAGCTCGCCGTGAACGCGGCTTCGCGGTTGCCGGCTTCCTCATCGACACTCAGGTCGAGAAGCCGTCCGCCTCTGCCAGCGCGCCTGGATAATCCAGGGCGTCACCGCTGGCGACCCGCGCTCGGAATGTCGGCCGCCAGAGGGGCTGTTTGCGGAAGGCGGGTCCCAGGTACCTGGGCCGGTCGGCTCAAGCTCTGGGTCCCCTCAGCCCCGTTGTCGCCGTGACGGCCGAGAAGCCGCCCAGGCTGCGATCTCTGGTCGGAGCCACAGCCGCGTCCGACCGCGACCCCGGTCGACAACTGGCCGGGGCATGTCTGGATAGCGCCGCAGGTACCCGCTCACGCTGTTGCGCTGAGCCAGGCCCAAGATCTCCGCGACCTCTTGCGAATCGATCAAGTCGTCGGGATCGATTTTCGGCGCCACCCGCGAAGCGTACGCGGACGGCACGACAGGATTCGCGCTGTCCGCTAGACTAACTATGTAGACAACCAGAGTTGGCCCCGGCGGTGTTGGTCGCACCCCGGGGCCCGGCCGGCACCTGCGAGGAGGTACCGACGTGGCCGATGGTACGCGCCTCGGCGCGACTACATCTGCGCTGCTCGCGCTGTGCGACGCCGCGTGCGCGGCGAATGACGCAGGCGGCGCCCAGGCCTTTCGAGTTCGCCACCATGTCGTCGCGTTCTGCGCGTTCCTCGATCGGTTCGGGTTCCCCTCCGTCGCGGAGATCTCACTGGGAGCGTGCGAGGCCTTCATTCGCTCCGAGCGGGCTCGCGATGAGGTGCCGTCGGTCCGTTTGATGCGAGAGCGGCGCACAGCGCTGCGATTCGTCTTCCGGCTTGCTCGCCAGGCCGGCCTGATCGCCGTCGACCCCACCATCGATATCACGGTGCCTCGGACGCCGCCGAGCCCGGTCCGCCCGCTGACCGATGCCGAGATTGGGCGGGCTCGAGCCGCGGCCCTCTGGAATCTCTCCGACACCCGACGCGCTGCCGCGTGGGCGCTCGCCGAGACCACCGCGCGAACGTCGGAGCTCCCACACCTGCGCTTCGCCGACCTCGACCTGGCCAACGCCCGCGTCTGGATCCACGGCGGCAAGACCACCGCGCCACGCTGGGGACACTTCACC
The DNA here is from genome assembly GCA_019694615.1 of Microthrixaceae bacterium. Classification (GTDB taxonomy): domain Bacteria; phylum Actinomycetota; class Acidimicrobiia; order Acidimicrobiales; family Microtrichaceae; genus SSF14. Next base: position 6,834 of record JAIBBP010000271.1, read on the forward strand.
GATTGGGGAGTCACGCAGATCCGCCGACGGCTCACGGCCATCGACACCGCCCCCGGGACAGGCCTCGTCTACCAAGGTCGCAACCCGACCGACGCAGGACAGGTCGCCACCTGCACCGCAATCGTTGACGTGCTCCGCCGCGCCGGGCTCGCCGACCAGCCTGGTGTGCGGCCTGGTTCGATCGCCGGGTGGGCCGGCCGCCAGATCCTCACCGAGACCGGCCACATCGACGAGGTCGCCCGACGCCTCGGCGTCTCCAGCCTCGACCGGGCCGCCGCGCTCATCGACTTCGACTGGCAACAACCGGAGCCGGTGACGTGACCGCCCGGGGTGTCAGCGCGCTCGAGCAACTCGAAGCGCTCGTCGACAACCCCGAACTCTTCGCGCTCGCCGACGCCGTCGAACTCCCCGACACCACCCTCGGCGGACGACCCCGCCACTACCCCACCTACATGTGGGTCCTCTACGACGCCCTCATCACCACCTACCTCTCCGCCCGCCGCGTCGAAGCAGAACTCGCACACCCCATCGTCTGGAACCACCTCCGCCACCTCATTCGCAGTCGGTTTCCAGACCGACCCGACATGTGGCTCCCCGAAAACCCAATGCGACGGCACCACTACCTCTACGGCCGCACCCGCTACCTCACCACACCCCGAGCCCTGCAACGCCTCGGTGACATCCACCGCCAACACGCCGCCGACCACGCCCGACAACTCGGCCTCATGAGCGACACCGGCCGCCGCTCCTGGACCCACCCCGAACTCGAACGGCTCCTCTACGCCGACGGCAAAGTCATCACCCCGCTGTTCCGCGCCCGACCCGGCGACACCAAGCTCGACAAGACCACCGGCGAACTCCGCCAACCCCGCACCGAAACCGACGCCAACCTCCACTTCGAAGGCACCGGCGACACCGCGTGGGGCACCAAATGGATCATGGTCGCCGCACGCTCACGCCACCGCCACGGCCGCATCATCCTCGACGTCGACCACGTCCCCACCTCCGGCGCCGAAGCCAACGTCGCCACCGACAGCTTCCGCCGGCTCCGCCCCCACCTCGACGGCTGCCAAGGCGTCATCTACGACACCGCCCTCCGCGGCGTCCACCACCAAACCCTCCTCCACGAACTCGGCTGGCTCTCCATCAACAAAGTCACCGCCCACAAAGCATCGACCAAAGCCCCGCGACGCAACGGCGGCCGGCGGGTCGAGAAGACCACCTACGTCGAAGACCAGACCGTCACCCTCACCGACGGCACCGGGATCACTGAATCGCCCTGGGTTTGATGGAGGCTCGGGCTATTTGATTCCAACCCCAGTGGGGTCGGCCTGTTGGGCAGCGTAGAACGCTGTTTCGAACTCGGTCGGGGGCACGTCGTCGAGGTAGCCGTGGAGGCGTTCTGTGTTGTGCCAGTGCACCCAGCTGAGCGTCGCCAGCTCGACATCCTCGACGGTCTTCCACGGGCCCTGGCCGGGCCCGCGGATCAGCTCGGTCTTGTAGAGCGCGTTCACCGACTCGGCGAGCGCGTTGTCATAGGAATCGCCCACGGATCCGATCGAAGGAACCGCTCCGATCTCGGCGAGGCGTTCGCCGTAGCGCACAGACGTGAACTGCGACCCGGCATCGCTGTGACACCGGAGCCCCTCGAGACGGGCGCCGCGTTGCCATCGGGCCATCTCGATGGCGTCGAGGACCATGTCGGTGCGCATGTTCGACGCGACCCGCCACCCCACGATCATCCGCGAGCACACATCGACGATGAAACAGACATAGGCCATCCCCGCCCAGGTGGGCACGTAGGTGAGGTCGGTCACCCACAACTGGTTCGGCCCCGTCGCCGTGAAGTCCCGCCCGACGAGATCGGGATGCCGAGGCGCGGTCGGATCGGCTTTGGTCGTGCGGACCTTCTTCCGCCGGCGGATCCCCTCGATCCCGGCCTCACGCATCAGCCGGGCCACCTGGTCACGGCCGATGTCATGGCCGGCCCGCCGTGCGGCCTTCCACAACTTCTGCGCCCCATACACCCGATAGTTCGCGGTCCACAACGCGACCAGAGTCGGGATCATCAACGCGTCGTGGATCGCCCGAGCCGACAGGGGCCGGGACTTCGCCGCGTAGTAAGTGCTCGGCGCCACCTGCAGGACCTCGCAGATGGGCTCGACGCCGAGCTCGTCACGGTTCGCGTCGATGAACTCGACAATCACTTCTGTGGGCGGTCGAGCTCCGCCGCGAAGAAAGCCGACGCCCGCTTCAAGATCTCGTTCGCCCGACGCAACTCGCGATTCTCCTGCTCGAGCGCCTTGATCCGAGCCGCCTCCTCCGACGTCGTCCCAGCTGCCAGACCATCATCGATGTCGGCCTGACGCACCCACGACCGCACCGACTCCACCCCGTACCCGAGCTGGGTCGCGACCCGTTGGATCGTCCCGTGCTCGGTTTTCAACTCCCGGCGCAGCTGACGCACCAGGCGCACCGCCTGGGCCTTCTCCGCATCGGTGTAACGACGAGTCGTCGGACGACCCGGTGACATCTCCTCTGGCATGGCTCCATCCTCGTTTCCAAGGTCAGGAGCCTCCAAGAAACCCAGGGCGATTCAGCTCGGCTGATGCGCCAGCGGCGCACGGCGCTGCGCTTCGCGTTTCGTCTCGCACGGGCGGTCGGGGCGATCGCCTGGGACCCAACGGCTGACATCGAGCTGCCTCCGCGTGGGACGCGACGAGTTCGTCCCCTCACCGATGACGAGGTCGACCGCTGCCGGAGTGCCGCCCTGTGGAGTCTTGAGGACACTCGACGCGCCGCCGCGTTCGCGTTGGCAGAGGCGACTGCGCGCTCGAGTGAGATCGCTTATGCCCTCGTCCGCGACGTGCACCTCGAAGAGGGGCGCGTTTGGCTCCACGGCGGCAAGGTCACCCGACCGCGCTGGGGTCAGCTGACGCCGTGGGGCATCGAGCAGATGACTCGACGCCTTGACGACCTCGACGGGGGTCCGGACCAGCCCATCGTCTACTCCGGTCGCAAGCCCGCCGAGGCCGGTCAGGTCGCGTCGTGCGCGGCGGTCACTGACGTGCTTCGTCGCGCCGGTCTCGCTTCACAGCCTGACGTCCGCGCGGGATCAGTGGCTGGTTGGGCCGGTCGCAAGATCCTCGAAGAGACAGGCCGGATCGATGTGGTCGCGCACGGGCTTGGCATGGCCAGCCTCGACCGCGTCGCGGACATCATCAGCTGGGACTGGCGGAGCGAAGGACCGCCGTGACCATCCGAGGCGTCAGCGCGCTCGAGCAAGTAGAGGCGGTTATCGCCAACCCGGAGCTGTTCGCGCTCGCCGAGGCCATCGACGCGCCGGACCAATCGCTCGGTGGCCGGCCCCGTCACTATCCGACTTACATGTGGGTCCTCTTCGACGCGCTCATCTCCGTCTACCAGTCCGCCCGTCGCGTCGAAGCCGAGCTCGCGCACCCGATCGTCTGGAACCACCTGCGGAAGCTCATCGAACGGCGCCTGCCGGACGAGCCCGACCTCTGGCTTCCTGCGGCGCCGATGCGCCGTCACCACTACCTCTACGGACGCACTCGGTACCTCGCCAACGTCGCGAGCATCGAGCGGCTCGCCGAGATCCATCGTGAGCACGCTGCGGACCAGGCACGGGAACTCGGCCTCATGAGTGTGCATGGTCGGCGCTCGTGGACCCACCCCGACCTCGAGCGACTCATCTACGCGGATGGCAAGGTCGTCACACCGCTCTACCGAGCCCAGCCGGGAGATCGAAAGCTCGACAAGCGAACCGGCGAACTCCGACTCGTCCGGACAGAAGCCGACGCAGCACTTCACTTCGAAGGCACTGGAGACACCGCGTGGGGCACGAAGTGGATCATGGTCGCCTGCCGGACTCCGCACCATCGAGGCCGCGTGATCCTCGACGTCGACTGGGTCCCAACGTCCGGTAGCGAGGCGTCGACTGCGACCGACAGCTTCCGCCGACTTCGCCCACACCTCGACGGATGCCAGGGCGTCATCTATGACACCGCGCTTCGCGGCGTCCACCACCAGACCCTGCTCCGCGAGCTCGGATGGCTCTCGATCAACAAGGTCACCGCAAAGAAGGCCGCGACCGCAGCACCTCGACGCAAAGGCGGCGAGCGCGTCGAGAAGTCGACGTTTGTCGAGGACCAGGTCGTCACGCTCGGCGACGGCACCGAGGTCACGATCCACCTGTTCGCACGAGCCGGTGCAATCGGCATCGGCACACAGTCCGGTACCGGCGAGCTCAAGTTCACTGAGCTGCCCCGGATCAAGACGCACCGCACTCAGGACAAGTCCTCGCTCTACCGCTGGTACAACACCTACCAACTGCCGGCGCACCTCGGTGGCGGGACCGTGACGGTCCGCCTCCACGGGATGCCAGAGGATGATGAGCGCCGGTTCAACCGCACCGAGAACGTCCGGCAGATCCCGCCGAGTGATCCAGACTTCCCCGCGCTATATCGCCGGCGGAACGACGCCGAGTCGATCAACCGGGCGCTCGACGACACGCTCTGGCTCCGCCGAGCGCACTCCGTCGGCCACCTCCGGCAGCACGTCAACATGATCACGCACGCGCTCGTCGTGAACAGCGTGGCCGTCAGCCGGCATCGACGTATGACCGGCGCCAGCCCGCCGACAGCACAAGCGGCCTGAGCGGCCCTCCACACGATGTCCACCGCCCGGAGCGGTGGCTGTGCCGCGTCCGGATCGTCGCCGACGGACCTCTCCACCCACCACGAGCCGACATTCAGCCGGCTCGCCGCGAGTACCAGCCCTGGAGACCAGCGCCCGCCTACTCGCTGGCAGGGTTTTCGACCGCGTACTAGACCAGTCCCGCCCCCGTGGGACCGGCGCGAAACCCTGGAATTGCAGGGTTCGCGGGCTGTGCTCGGAACGAATTCGTCCGATTTCGGAACGGATCGTTGACTTGGGATCCTTGCAGCTGCGTGGGATTTCGTCTCACATGTTGGGACTGGGTTCGTTTCGCGCTAGCGAGAATCGTCCACGAGGGCGTCCGCCAGCGTGAGCTGAGCGACTTCGTCGTCCGATTCCTGATCGTGAGGGTGGCCGTCCGCAGGACCACTCTCGAGGTTCGACTCCTGCCCGCCATGGTCGACAGCGACGGCGGCGCCCTCGGGGGCGGTGTCACGCTCCGGGGCGGGGGCGGGGTCGGGCTCGACCTTCACGGCCCAGGGTTCGAGAAACTCGCCGTCCTCCGACATGCCGAACTCTTCCATGTCCTCTCGGCGTTGGTCCCGGGCCCGTGCTGCTTCCTTGAGCGACCGCCACAGCGTCTCCTGAACTTCGGCGTTCTCGGCTTCGCTGAGGCCGGGGTCGAGTCGGAGGTCGGTGAGCCCTGCGTAGGTGAGCTCGATGTCGGCCTCCAGCCTGCGGGACTGGAGCTTCTCGTAGTCGAGCATCGCGCTCCGCAGCTGACGCGTCGCGGTGCCCGACAGCCGGAGCGCCCGGCTCAGGCGATCCATGGCGTCCTCAGCGTCCGCAGGAGTCGGCAAGCTCGGGAGGTCGTCACCCTTCGAGCCGCGCCGCCGTGCAGGTTCGACGCTGAGCGCAACGGTCTTGAACGCTGCCACGCGCTCCAGGTCGAGCAGCCGTTCTGCGATCTCCCGTCCCGCGATCCGCTCGAGATCATCACGAGGACGGAGGCCGCGGATGACCGATCTCACGAACTCCTCGTAGACCTCAGGATCTTCCGCGAACGGCCCAGCGGTCACCGGACCGGCGGACGAGCGGTAGAGGGCATGAGTGGTGCTGTTGCCGCTCGACACCCGTTTGCCTTCCGGCGTCTTCGGTCCACCCTTTGCCCCGTTGCGGCGGGCGGCGCGGCGCTGGTGTTCAGTGGTCATGGTTGGTTGCTCCTTCGGTGGCTACGAGGGCCAGGTAGTGGGCTTCGACGATGTCGACGAGGATTCGGCGGCGGTCGGGTGGAGGTAGCGGCTCGGGGTCACCGTGGACCGCCTCGAAGTCGTTGCGGCGGGTGGTCTCCAGGACGTGCTGAGCCTCTACCTGCAGGTCGAGCAGGTCCGCCGCTGACAACGGCCACGTCGGCTTCCCGTCGGCGGAGGTCCGACCGGGCGGGCGGACCTTGGCGAGCCCGTCGAAGGTAGAAGTTCCATCGGCGATCGCGTCGAGACGGTCGACCATGCATTCGGCGACGCCCACCGCGACGATACGAGCCAGGTTCGCCTCGCGTTCCGCGTTGAGATGGACGAGGAGTTGGTATCGGGCCTGGAGGCCGAGCGAGTGTTCGACCCACACGAGGCCGGTCTCGAGATCGACCTCGGCGTTGGCGGCAGCCACCTCGACGTCGACGCCGTCGGCGAGGTCGGCGGCGAAGCCGGCTTGTCGGTCATCGAGACCGAGCACGACCGACAGCCGGTGAGCGTGACCGGTTTCGGCATCAGTGAACATCGGTCGTTCCTTTCGTGGTCGGGATGTGCATGGCCCAAGTCTCGGCTCCGGGCGTGTCAACGCCCCGTTACGGCTCGATCGGGGCCGGTATTCCGCGGCACTCCGGCCCGCGCTAGCGATCGACACGACGAGGCGGTAGGCGGTGTCGCGGCGTGACGGCCATGGCTCGCGAGGGCTCATCGGAGAGCTCGCCGCGGCTCGGGAGCGTGTTCGATGAGGGGACCGGTGAAGGTGAGGCGGAGGCCGCGAACACGGTGTCGCTGTTCAACGATCGAGAGGGCTTGTCGGGAGGCTCGGAGGTCCGGCGACCCGGTTCGGGTCGCGGGCCCCCACACGGATCGGAGGCGGCCGTCGAGGTGCGCGACCTGTGCCCTGCGCAGGCGGCTGATGCAGCCGTGCTCGTAGCGGATGAGGTCGGTGGCCACGAGACGGTTGGCGTCCAACGAGTCGACGAACCCGAACTCGGCGGCGATCTCGTGGACGGACCGACCGTCGGCTCGCATGGTCAGCGACGGGGTCCAGACCCCAAGATCTGCCTCCCACAACGCCGCCCAGTCCGGGTCCTGGGCCGCCTTCTTCGCCTCGATGCGCGTGTCGCCCAGCGACGCGGCGAGCCTGCCGGCGCGGATGACGATGCCCGACGCCGGTAGGAGTCGGCGGTCCGAGACGCCGGGGTGCACCCAACACATGACCGCTCCCGTGAGCGCCTCGATCACACGCCGCTCGACTGCCAGGCTCTCGAACACATCGAAGGGAAACACCCGGTCCCGCGCCCGCATCACAGCGCGGCTCACCGCCTCGCCGTCGCGGTAGCCGTGCTCCGAAGCAACGAGCTCGGGGTTGGCGCCCGACGCGAGGCTTACGGCTGCCTCGTGAACGCGCCGAGAAGCCCGAACAAACGCCGGGGTCGGGTTCGGCGGCTCGCCAGGGCGCAACCGGTCACGCCCCATGAGAGGGGCCTCCGATCTGCCCGGAAGTGCTCGCGGCCGGCAACGCCGGCCCTCGATCGGCGAGGCGCGGAGTGACGTGCCTCCGCTCGGCTCGACTCGCCGACCGCGACCGAGCGGTACCGACGACGGGCCCGTCGTCATTGATGTCGGCCACCTCGACCTCGCCGGTCAGCACCCCGTGAGCCAGCACGTTTCTGGCCGCCCGGCCGGAGAGGCCGATCTTGCGATCGGGCGCCGGGCCACGGCCGCCCATCCAGGCATTCCTGCGCCGAGCGAGAGGAGGGATCTCCACGATCCAACGCAGAGCGAGCTGCCCGTAGATCAGCCGTTCGAGCTCAGGCATGAATGGTTCCTTCGGGGGTTGCGGTTGGTCGAGGCCATCATGAGCACACTTCTCCGACAACCTCCGCAGGGGGTTCAGGAACCGCGGAATAGCAACGATCTCGCGAAAAGCACCGATCCCAAACATGGATCCGAGCCGCCGGCGTAGACCTGCGGGGGGCCGCAGCGACGGGCTCGCCGCTGAAGGACAGATCGACTACCAGACGGGCGGTAGCACACATCCGCTATCGCCTTGTCACCCCCTTGGAGCGGCGCACACGCGTTTGGAGTTGCCACGATCTCGTGGACACGTTGTTGTGACGGATCAGGCTGCTCGGCTGGCAGCGTAGGTCTCGGCGGGAGTCCGGTCGCCGAGTCCTTGCTGGTGGCGTGAGCGGTTGTAGAACACCTCGATGTAGTCGAACAGGATCGTGCGGAGCTCGCTCCGGGTGAACTGCTCGAGGGGTCCGTGGATGTGACGGAGTTCCTTCTTCAACGTCGCCCAGAACGACTCCATCGCGGCGTTGTCCCAGCAGTCGCCGACGCTGCCGTAGGACCCGGCGAGGCCCCAATCCGCGAGCCGGTTCGTGAACTCGATGGAGGTGTATTGACCAGACTCAACCGGTCGTCGCAACACCTTGATCATGGAGGTGTTCGATGGGTCGGCCAGCGGGGTGGATGAAGGAGCTGACGGGCAGGTCGTCGATGAAGTCGCCGGGCCACCCGTCGCATCGT
>JAIBBP010000265.1 GCA_019694615.1 Microthrixaceae bacterium
ATGGTGCTGGCCGATGACAACTTGCGCACGACCATGGAGACCAATACCCCGCTGCGCCGCCTGGGCGAGCCGCTCGACATCGCTCTCGGCGTGCTCTACCTCTGCTCGCCGGCCGGCTCGTACCTCACCGGCAAGATCCTCGAGATCGACGGTGGGCTCAACGCGCCCAACCTCATGCTGGGACTTCCGGACCTCTGAACACCGCGTCGACTCAGAGGGCCGTGGTCGTCGATGCCTGCTGCTCGCTGAATTGTTCGTCGATCAGGCGCTGCACGCGGAGGTCGTTCTCGGCGGACACCTCCTTGGCGTCGAGCAATGCCCGCCCCGCCTTCAGGGCAACGACATCGAGCCGCCGCTTCCCCAGGCAATCAGTCACCAACGCGGCGATGTCACCTACGGAGACCACCTCCTCACCGGTCGCGAGGGCCACGAAGGCACCAGCGTCACGGCCACCGACCAAGCCGCCGACGACACAGGCGGTCTCCTCGTCGTTGAGGTCGATCCGGTCGGCGGACATCCGCAGGAACGCCTCGACCGTGACGCCCACTTCCGCACCGTCGATGTCGGTGGCCATCTCCGCCGAGGCATCGTCCGTCGAGGCAGACGAACCCTCCGCCTTCTTGTCCAGCCGGGCAAGCGACTCGGGTGACGCACACGTGCGAATCGCCGCCGGAAGCTCGGGTCGGTCGTAGATGACGTCGCCGAGGCGGATCACCGTCAGCTTGGCGAACTCGTCCTCGCCGAACGCTTCGACAACGCGGTCGGCGACACACACCGTGTCGGCCCAGCTGTACCCCGATTGGACGTACTTCATCCTGATGAGCGATCGGCCCAGTTCGAGCCCGACCACCCCGGATGGGTCGAGGCGCTGAATCGCGGAGGCCACCACCAGCGCCGGTTCCTCGGTGATCCCCATCTCCTGGAGTTGCGCCTTCGCCGACTTCGGTTCGTCGTCACCTGAGCAGCCGACGAGCGAGGCGACAGCGACAAGGCCGGCGATCAGGGCGGGGACGAATCGGTGCGGATTGTTCAACACGGTGGCCCACGATACGAGCACGCGGGCCCGCCCTCGCGATCCGGGCACGGCACGGTACCGGTATCGTCCGCCCCATGAGCATCTACGACCACGACATCCAGGCACTCAACGGCACCGACAATCTGCTCGGCGATGTTGCCGGCAAGACCGCACTGTTCGTCAACGTTGCATCCAAGTGCGGGCTCACCCCTCAGTACGAACAACTGCAAGGGCTTCAGGACCGATTCGGCGGCGACGACTTCACGGTCGTGGGGTTTCCGTGCAACCAGTTCCTCGAGCAGGAGCCCGGCACCGCCGACGAGATCGCCGAGTTCTGCTCGGTCAACTACGGCGTGACGTTCCCGTTGTCGGAGAAGATCGACGTGAACGGCGACGGCAGACATCCGATCTACGCCGAGTTGGAGCAGGCGGCCGATGTCGCCGACGGCCACACCGGCGACATCCGCTGGAACTTCGAGAAGTTCCTGGTGTCAGCCGACGGTGAGGTCGTGGGCCGATTTGCTCCGAACGTCCTGCCCGACGACCCCGCCATCGTCGCGGCCATCGAGTCGCAACTGGCGTAACGGCAGCGCCTCCCCGCCCCCGTTCTGTCCCGCGTTCCTTCAGGATTTCCTAGAGATTCGCGGGACAGAACCGGGGGGCCCAGAAAGTTGACCACGCAGTCAAGTAACGTTCGGACCCATGTACGAGTGGTCTGACGAACATCTGATGCTGCAACAGGCGATGCGCGACTTCGTCGCCAAGGAGATCCTCCCCATCAAGGAGGAGCTCGAACACGGCGACCTCCCGCCGTACGACGTGTTGCGCAAGCTCTACTCGACGTTCGGCATGGACGAGATGGCACGGTCGACCTTCGCCAAGCGCATCGCGCACGAGAAGGCTGTCGCTGCGGGAGAGCCCGTCGAGGAGAAGCCCTCGCGTCACGGAGGCGGCGACGCCGGCTACACGCTGATCCCGATCATCGAGCTGTGCCGGCACTGCCCCGGCATGGTCACGGCAATGGGCGTTTCGGTCGGGCTGACCGCGTCGGCGATCCAGGCGAAGGGCACGATCGCGCAGAAGGAGCGCTGGGTGCCCGAGTTGCTCACGCTGGAGAAGGTCGGAGCGTGGGCCATCACCGAGCCCAACAGCGGTTCGGACGCCTTCGGCTCGATGCTGTCGACCGCACGCCGCGACGGCGACGAGTATGTGCTGAACGGCTCCAAGACGTTCATCACCAACGGCCCGTACGCCGACACGATCGTGTTCATCGCGAAACTCGACGAGGGGAACGATCCAAAGGACCGCAAGGTGCTCTCATTCGTGCTCGACCGCGGCATGCCCGGCCTCGAGCAGCCCAAGCCGCTTCGGAAAATGGGAATGCACAGCTCTCCGACCGGTGAGCTGTTCCTCACTGACGTGCGAGTCGGCAGGGACCGACTCATCGGTGAAACCGAGGAGGTCTCCAAGGGCGGTCGCGACGGAGCGAAAGCGACGTTCCAGCAGGAGCGTGCCGGCGTTGCCGCAATGTCGCTCGGCATCATCGAGCAGTGCCTCGAACTGTGCGTGCAGTACGCCAAGGAGCGTGTGCAGTTCGGTCAGCGCATCGGGGACTTCCAGCTCATCCAGCAGAAGCTGGCCAAGATGGAAGTCGCACGAATGAACGTGCAGAACCTGGTGTTCCGCACGATCGAGCTGAGCAGAGCTGGGAAGTCGATGACCTTCGCCGAGGCGTCCGCCATGAAGCTGTACTCCGCACAGGTCGCAACCGAGGTCGCGCTCGAAGCCGTCCAGTTGCACGGTGGCAACGGGTACATGGCCGAGTTCCAGGTGGAACAGCTCGCCCGCGACGCCAAGGTCCTGCAGATCTACGCCGGAACCGACGAGATCCAGACAGTCGCCATCGCGCGAGCGCTGCTCGCCTGAGCACTTTTCACCTCGCCCAACGGGCACAATGGGCTGATGTACGGGAGACAACGAGGGCCGGCGTTGCGGTTCCGAGTCTTCGGCACGCCGGTCCGCATCGGTCTCGGGTTTCCGATCACGATCGTCGGGGTTCCCCTCCTCCTGTTCGGTGAACATGGCCGCGATCCGTGGTTCCTCAGCGCGTGGCTCCTCCTGGTGACCGTGTCCGTGCTCGTCCACGAAGCCGGGCACGTCACCGCATTACGCGCGTACGGCTTCAGCCCGGCTGTCTCGCTCAACGTCTTCGGCGGGCTCACGACGACCGCCAACCCGGGCCGGCTCCCCGCGTTCCGTTCGATCCTGGTTTCGCTCGCGGGTCCGGCGGCGGGCATCGCTTTCGGGTTCACCATCGAATCCGCGTTGATCCCGATTGCCGGCCAACAGGTGGAGTGGCTCCGCGCCGCCTCGTGGATGGTGAACATCTGGTGGAGCGTCGTGAACCTCCTGCCGATCATGCCCCTCGACGGAGGCCACGTCGTCCGGGAGCTCGTCGAAGCAGCCTCACGTCGCCGCGGCGCAACGATCGCGTGGCTGATCGTCGGGATCCTTGCCGTCTACGGCGGCGTGTGGGCTTTGCTCGGCACCAGCTATACCCCGTGGGTCCTGTTGGTGTTCGCGTTGATGGTCTTGACGAACGTCCGCTCCTTCGCTTTCACGTCACGACAACGCAAACAGCAGGACATCACGATCGCCCACGAGCAGCTCATGGACGGGAACCTCCGAGGCGGAGTCGACACACTGCTCCCCGTGGCCATGTCTGCCGACACACGGATGATTCCCGACTCGGCGTACACCACCCTGGCGTGGGCGCTCCTCCACGAGCGTCGTTTCCACGAACTGTCACTCCTCGACCCGACGCGCTTCCACCCCCACCATCGCCCCCTGCTCGATGGGGCCACGGCGTGGTACCGCGGCGACGTCAGCGGGGCGATGATGCTGGTGTCCGACGCGCTGTCGGACGGACGCGTCACCCCACCGGACGGCTACTTCGCGCGGGTGTTCGGCCGGCTCGGCGAACTCGACCGACTCGCACATCACATCGCCGGGCTGCCCGTAGATGCGTCGAACGTCGCTGCCACGCGATTGCGCACGGGTCTCGCTGCGGCTCAGGCAGCTGCCTGAACCCAACGCATCGGAGCGTCGCGCTAACGCACCACCATTGCGACGAGGGCGAAGTGGCATGCGCCGGCACCGACCGTGAGGGCGTGCCACACCTCGTGGTAGCCGAACACCGAGGG
>JAIBBP010000226.1 GCA_019694615.1 Microthrixaceae bacterium
GCCCAGGTAGGCCTCTGCGTCGCGCTTGAGCTTCATCAGCGTTCGGGCCGAGATCTCCTGGCTGGCGTAGGACTTGCCGTCGATGTCCACCGACCAGTTCGTGCCCATGTGCCGCTTGACCGAGCGGATCGTCCGATCCGGGTTGGTGATCGCCTGACGCTTGGCCACCTCCCCGACGAGCACCTCGCCGTCCTTGGTGAACGCGACGACCGACGGCGTCGTGCGAGCGCCCTCGCTGTTCGGAATGACGACAGGGTCACCCGCTTCGAGCGCCGCGACAACCGAGTTGGTGGTTCCGAGATCGATTCCGACTGCCTTGGGCATTTTGGGCCTCCTGATGCGACCCTCCGAAGGCCGCGAACGTGGTGAACATCGTCAGCCTAGGTGCTGATTCGATGGAATGAGCTGTGGTGAGCTGGAGCCAGCATATAACTTGAGTGGTGCTGTATCAACTTTACTGCGGCAGTCGTTGAACGAGTCCTCAGGAGAGCGATCGGTCGCGCTGGCGCTCAGGTCGCAGGTGCAAACGACCGACAGTGAGACGTGGACGTCCGCGAACCGGCAACCGCCGCCCGCAGAAGGCACGTTGTCGCCGCACTGGTCGCGTCGACAGCCGCCCTGCTCTGCCTGGCAACCCAATGGCACCTCGACCACAACCGCCGCGTCGACTTCCGCATTTACTACCGGGCTGTCGAGTCGATGTCGGATGGACACCTCTACGACTACGGGTCCAAGGCGCTGAACTTCCTCTATCCGCCGGTCGCCGCGGTTCTCATGGCTCCGCTGACATGGCTGTCGGAGGACACCGCAAGTCGGGTCTGGCTGGTGGCAACGGTGCTCCTCGGACTTGGGGGCTATATCACGATCCTCTCCGAATCGATGGGTTCCCGGGTCCCGCGCTCGGCGGCCCCGGCAATCGCCGGGCTCCTCCTGTGGTCTGCGCCGGCTCTGTTGTCCTTCCGGCAAGGCCAGGTGAACCCCGTGATCGGATCCCTCGCGTGCGTCGACGCAGTACTGATTGCGCGGCGGCATCGAGCCGGCGGCGTTGCGCTCGGCCTCGCCGCCGCCATCAAGGTCACACCGCTTCTCCTCATCCCGGTCCTAGCCGTGTGTGGGCGGCGCGCCGAAGCTCGTCGAGCCCTTCTGACCTTCGTCGTGTTGAGCTACGTCGTCGCGCTGAGCTGGCCCTCCGAAACGTGGCGCTACTGGACCGACGTGGTGTTCGAGGCATCCGACGTCGGAGGGATCGGATCGCCTCTGAACGCGAGCCTGCTGTCATTGACCGGACTCATCACCGAGAACTCCACAGTCCAGCGGGCGCTTTGGGCTGTTGGGGCAGCCGCTCTCGCCGCCGTCGCCCTGACACGCTGTCGCCGCCTCCACGACGCGGGCGATGTGATCGGAGTCGTCGTGATCGCCACGATCGCCACATACTTGGTGTCGCCCGTGACCTGGGTCCACCATCAGTGGCTCCTCCCAGTCGCCGCCGTTCTGTGGATCGACCGGAGCAGTGGTCGCTCCTCGATCGCTGTCTCTGTACTGGGGGTCCTGGTGACTTTCGATCCGCTCGCGCTCGGCGAGACCTCGATGAGCCGCACTGCGCTGATGGTCGCCTTCGGGTTCTTGACGGTCACGTCGCTACCGGCTGCTTCACGATCGTCGACTCGGACCGACAAGGGAACGTGGACCAACACGCGTTCAGCCTCGCCGACCGCCCTCGTGTCATCCTGACCACCGCAGGGTTGGTCACCCTGGTCGCGCTCGCTGCGCAGTGGAGCATCGACGGGAACCGGCGCATCGATTACCGCATCTACTCCCGCGCTGTGTCATCGATCGGCGACGCCGGCCTCTATGGCTACGGCACGGGGATCCTGCGGTTCACCTACCCACCCATCGCTGCTGTGGTCGTCTGGCCGTTCGCCCAACTCGACGAAGCGCTCGGCAGCCGGATCTGGTTGGTGACGTCGATCGTGGCCTTCGTCGCGGCGTACGCCCTGACGTTCGCTCAGATCGGTGGTCCGCGCCGAGTCACCGACACCGAGGCGATCCTCGGCGGAGCGGTTGCGCTCTGGTTCCTTCCGGCCGCGTCAACACTTCGGCTGGGCCAGATCAATGCCTTCGTCATGCTGCTGATGTGCGTCGACGCGCTCGCCATCGCGCGCCGCAGTCGCTGGGCCGGCGTCGGGGTCGGCCTCGCCGCGGCCATCAAGGTCACTCCGCTCGCCGTGGTTCCGGTGCTCTTCGCTGCCGGCTCCTCGATCGGGCGGAACGCCGCGCTGCGGGCCGTCGCAACGGTCGCCGGGCTGACCGGTATCGCCGCCGCGGTCTCGCCGGATACCACGTCCGACTTCGTCCGTTTGATCAGCGGGCGCGCAATGGGCCGGGAAGGCGCCCCCTCCGTGGACCTTCGTGCGCTGCTTCGGTCGGTCCTACCCAGCGAGGTCGGCGCAGACGCCGTCTGGCTCGCCGGCTCCGCTGCGCTGGTGTTCCTCGCGCTCCGCACCGCCCGTCGACTCGGCGAGTCCCGAGGCGAACCGGACGGCATCGGCCTCATCACGGTGGGCATGTGCCTCTCGACGGTGGTATCGCCGTACACCTCCGCACACCACCTGACGTTCGCAACGGCCGCCGTAGCGTTGTGGGCGGCACGGTCGACCAAACCCTGGCATCGTGTCGTCGCCGCGCTCGGTTTCGTCTCGTTGCTCGCGCCGTCGAGTGGCGAGACCGCGGCCACGCGCTGGGCGCTCGTAGTCCTGTGTTCCGTGACCGTCGTCGGGTTGCCGGCCTCCCGACGATCCCCTGATGCCGACGATTTCGTGGCATCGTCGGCCATCCCACAAGATGTGGGCCCGCCACGAGGAGGCCACTGACCATGTCCGACCTGATCCTGCTGCGCCACGGCGAGAGCGAGTGGAACCGTCTCAACCTGTTCACCGGCTGGTACGACTGCGACCTTACCGAGACCGGCCGCTCCGAGGCAGCCGCTGCCGGTGAGACCATCGCGGCGGCCGGGATCTCGCCGACTGTTCTGCACACGTCTCTTCAGAAGCGGGCGATCCGGACAGCGCAACTCGCGCTCGACAGCATGAACCTGATGTGGCTGCCGGTCCGACGCTCCTGGCGTCTGAACGAGCGGCACTACGGCGACCTGACCGGCAAGAACAAGGCGGAGACGACGGCGCAGTACGGCGAGGACCAGGTGAAGGTCTGGCGCCGGAGCTACGACATCCCGCCGCCGGCGATCTCCGCTGACAACGAGTCGAACCCCAACGGCGACGCGCAGTACCGCAACCTCCCCGTTGACGTGATCCCGACGACGGAGTGCCTCGCGGATGTCGTCGCTCGAATGTTGCCCTACTGGTACGACGCGATCACCACCGACCTTGCCGCAGGGCACACAGTGCTGGTCGTGGCCCACGGCAACTCGTTGCGGGCTCTGGTCAAACACCTCGACGGTGTCAGCGACGACGAGATCACCGAGCTGAACATCCCGACCGGCATCCCCCTGCACTACGAGCTCGCCGATGACTTCCGCCCCGTCAGCGCCAAACCGACGGCCGAGCGCTACCTCGGCGACGCCGAGGCGATCGCGGCGAAGGCAGCAGCGGTCGCCGCGCAGGCATCCGCGAAGTAGCGGGCTTCGTTGCCACGAACCTGCACATCGGTCTCTCGGAGTACCTGATCGTCGCCGGGATCGTCGCGCTCGGCGCCGCTGCCCAGGGGGTCGTCGGCTTCGGCCTCAACCTGATCGCGGCCCCCGTGGTCGGGCTGCTCGCGCCTCAGCTCCTTCCGGCGACCATGGTCGTAGTGGGGGTGCCGTTGTCGGCCGCCGTCGCGCTCCGCGGACGCAGTGACATCGACTGGGCGGGCGTCGGCTGGACCGCGCTCGGTCGACTGCCCGGCACTGCGATCGGCGCGCTGGTGGTGGCAGTCGTCTCGGTGCGCGTGCTCGGCGGAGTGGTCGGCGCGGCGGTGATCGTCGCGTGTCTGGTCGCGTCGATGAGCAACGAGCACAGCATCGGTCGGGCCAACTCGATCGCCGCCGGCGCCGCGTCGGGGTTCATGGACACCGTGGCGGCGACGGGCGGGCCGCCGCTCGCGCTGCTCTACCAACACAGACCAGCGCCGGAGGTGCGGTCGACGCTCGCGACGAGCTTTCTGTCGGGTACGGCGCTGGCACTGATCGGACTTTTGGCGAGTGGCAACGTGGCCGGCTGGCAGATGCTTGTCGCCGCGGCGCTACTGCCTTCGCTCGCGCTGGGCCTGTGGGCCAGCCGGTTCATCGCCGACAGCGTGTCCGCCGCCTCGCTTCGACCGGTCATCCTGATCTTCGCCGGGCTCGCTGGTGGCGCAGCGCTGGTTCGGGCGGCCGCCGGCTGAGGACCAGTGCCCGGCTCCGGGCGAGGATGGTGATCCAGCGGGTCGTTGAAGACCCGTTCGCGCACCATCCTCAGCGACCGACCGCAGTAGCGTGGCCGGGTCCATGCATCCCGGAGGAACCGTGACCGACACCCAGACGTGGTCGACCACCATCGCCGCAGCGGCCATCAACGCCACGAAGATCTACGGCTCCGGCGACACACAGGTGGTCGCGCTCGACGCGGTCAGCGCCGAGTTCAACAAGGGTCAGTTCACCGCGATCATGGGCCCTTCGGGTTCGGGCAAGTCGACGCTCATGCACTGCCTCGCTGGTCTCGACCTGCTCACGAGCGGCTCGGTGCTGATCGGAGGAGACGACCTTTCCCAGCTCAAGGAACGCGATCTGACGTTGCTTCGCCGCGACAAGATCGGGTTCATCTTCCAGGCGTTCAACCTGATCCCGACGCTCTCCGCCTTGGAGAACATCACGCTGCCGATGGACCTCGGTGGGATCAAACCGGATCAAGGATGGCTCGACACCGTGATCGACACGGTCGGCCTCCGCGACCGTCTCTCACACCGGCCGTCTGAACTGTCCGGTGGACAGCAGCAACGCGTCGCCGTTGCTCGAGCGTTGGCGTCCCGTCCGCAGATCATCTTCGCCGACGAACCCACGGGGAACCTCGACTCCCGCACCGGCACCGAGATCCTCACCTTCATGCGCAAAGCGGTCGACGAGCTCCGACAGACGATCGTGATGGTCACCCACGACCCCAACGCCGCCGGCTACTCCGACCGGGTCCTGTTCCTCGCTGACGGCCGTCTCGTCGACGAGATGTTCGAACCCACCGCGGCGAAGGTGCTCGACAAGATGAAGGCGCTCGGGGACTAGCCCGTCACCGAGGTGCTCCGCGTCGCGCTCAAATCCGTCCTCGCCCGCAAGCGACGGCTGTTCACCACCGGTTTCGCGATCGTCCTCTCCGTCGCGTTCATCTCCGGCACCCTCGTCATCACCGCGTTGATGAACTCGACGCTCGATTCGCTGATCGGGTCGAGCTACGACGGAATCGACGCCATCGTCCGCAGTGCTGAGGCCCAGGAGAGCGACTTCGGTCCGCCAATACGGCCCACCATCCCGGACTCAACGCTCGGGCTGGTGTCCGCGGCAAAGGGTGTTCGCGCCGCCGCAGGACTGGTCCAAGGGCTGCCGACGATCATCGACAAGAACGGCGATCGCATCCAGGATCTCGCCGGCCCGCCGACGCTCGCTTTCAACTGGATCGACGACCCCGAGCTCCAGGGTGGGAGGCTCGCCGAGGGCGGTCGACCACCTGTGACGCCTGAGGAAGTCGTGATCGACGTCCGAACCGCCGAGGAGTACGACTTCTCGATCGGTGACCAGGTTCAGGCCGGGTTCCCGGTCGGCCTTCGCACGTTCACGATCGTCGGCATCGGAGGTATCCCCGTCGACGGGCAGGAGAACCTCGTCGCCGGTCCCCGGGTCCTGCTCCTCGAACTGACGACGGCCCAGCAGCTGCTCGGCAAGGACGGTTTCGACTACATCGCCCTGTCTGCCGCTGATGGGGTGAGCCAGGTCGACCTCCAGCGGACCCTGACGACGATTCTCCCACCCGATCAGGAGACGTTGACCGGCGAGGAGTTCGTCGCCGAGAGCGAGGAAACCATCTCCCGGCTCATCTCGCTGTTCACTCAACCGATCCTGGCATTCGGGTTCGTTGCGGTGTTCGTCGGGTCGTTCGTCATCTACAACACGTTCTCCATCGTCGTCGCGCAGCGGACCCGCGAGCTGGCGCTCCTGCGGGCCGTCGGGTCGGGTCGAGGCCAGATCCTCGGCTCCGTGATGGTTGAGGCTGTGGTCGTCGGCCTCGTGGCATCGACCGTCGGTATCGCCGGAGGTTGGGCGCTGTCCTACGGGTTGAAGGTAGCCCTGTCGAGCTCCTTCAGCCTTCCACCGGGACTGCCACCGCTGACGCCGCAGGCCATCCTCGTCGGCCTCGGAATCGGCATCGGTTCGACCCTGATCTCTGCGTTCGTCCCCGGCATTCGGGCAACGTTCATCCCGCCAATCGCGGCGTTGGGCGAGACCGCCATCGATCGCACCGCGCTGTCGGTGCGGCGCAAGGTCATCGGCTCGGTGCTACTCCTCGCCGGAATCGCCATCATCGCTCTCGTGTCCGCCGACACGCTGAACTGGGGTCTGTCCGGTCGCGGGTTCGGAGCGGCCCTCCTCTTCCTCGGCATCACCACCCTCGGTCCGGTGTTCGCCGGACCGATGGCGCGAACTCTCGGCGCACCCCTGCCCCGGTTCCGAGGCGTGTCGGGCCGTATCGGCAAGGAGAACGCTGGACGCAACCCGAAGCGCACGGCCATCACAGCGGTGGCGCTGAGCATTGGCGTGTGTCTCGTCGTTGTCGTGGCGATCTTCGCCGCGTCGATCCGCGCCACAGTCCAGGATCAGCTCGGCAACCAGCTCGCCGATGTCGACCTCGTGGTCGACTCCGGCACCGGGTTCGCCGGACTCGGCCCCGAGCCGCGGGAGTTCCTCGAATCACGACCCGAGGTCGCTCTCGTCAACCCCATCCGCTTCAACCAGGGCACCCTGCTCGACACTCGCGGCGCGAAGGAGGACCAGGCGGAGAAAGGCGAGTCCGAGAACGGAATCCCCGTCGGCGACTCGGAGTTCCTGATCGGCGTCGACCGAACCACCATCTTCGAGATCGCCAACATCGAGGACCTGACACCTCCGATCGCCGAGATCCCCGACGACGAGGTGATGGTGCTGGCTCAGGAAGCCGAGGAGAACGGGTGGAAGCCGGGCGACACGATTCGCGTGTGGTTCGCCAAGACGGGTGAGCAGCGATGGAGGATCGCAGCAACCTTCGGCTCACGAATCGGGAACGGGGCGGAGTACATCACCAACAACGAAACCCAGGCGAAGAACGCTCTCCCCGAGTTCGACGTCGACTCGACGATCTGGGTGAAGCTCCAGGACGGCCTCGACCCGGAGACGGTGCTCGCCGACCTGAAGCCCGAACTCAAGAAGATCGCGCCCACCGCCGGGTTCAACACCATCGGCGATTACGTCGGTGAACGGCTCGCGATCCTGGACTCGGTGGTCAACCTCATCTACGTCCTGCTCGGCCTGTCGATCGTCATCGCACTGGTGGGCGTGGGCAACACCATCTCGTTGTCGATCCACGAGCGCACCCGCGAACTGGGTCTGCTCCGCGCCGTCGGCATGACCCGGAGCCAACTCGCCGAGTCGGTCATCTGGGAGTCGGTGATCATCGCGTTGGCGGGGACGGTCGTCGGCCTGGTCATCGGCGTCGTGTTGGGCACGACGTTCGTCGATGGCATCGACCAGCAGGGAATCGAACCCGTCGTGAGCGTCGTCACCGTCGCCATCATCGGAATCATCGGTGCCGTCGCCGGCGTGTTCCTCGCCATCCGACCATCTCGCCGGGCGACACGCGTCGACGTTCTCGCGGCAATCTCATCGGTATGACTACGACGAGTTCGCCTGATCCCGGCGAGAACGATCGGCCCGGCCCGGTCTCGTTGCGCCTCGTCGCCGCGATCATCGACTACACGCTTCAAATGGTGGTCGTGGTCGGCCTCGTCGCGTTGGCAGACGCGGCCGATCTCCGCGACCTCGGCAACGGCCTCGGACTCGCCGTGCTCGTGCTGTACCCCGTCGTGTCGGTCGGGCGGTTCGACCGGACGCTGGGCAAGCGAGCGTGCAACCTCGTCGTGCGCTCAACGGCGGGCGGCAGACCGGGAGTGGTTCGTTCGATCATCCGGTTCGCCGTTGGCGCGGCACCGCTTGCGGCGAGCATCGCCCTCGGCCGTTCGCTCGGAGACGACCACCGGGCGCTGTCCGACGTTCTGCAGGTCATGATCGCCGGGGTGGTGTACGCACCCATTCTGTTCGATCCCCAGCGGCGTGGTCTGCACGACGCCGCGGCCGGCACCCGGGTGGTCTGCACCGCACCCCCGGTCGCGGGGATCGCGGCTGAACTGGCCGCGCGGATTCGAGCGAGCGACCAGCCAGGCGTCGACGAACGGTGAGTTCGGCTCGGTCAGGCCGACCCGGTTCGGGCGTCGGCCATGTTCCAGTACGCCTTCATCTCGGTGATCTTGCCGTCGGGCCCAAAGGTCATCACGTCGATGATGTCGATCTCGAGCGCCATCTCGCCCATCACCGTTCGCGCGGTCATCGGGAACGCCGCGAAGTCGCCGGTCACGCGGATCGGACCGGTCGCCGTGAGCGTCAGGCTGTCGACCATCTCGTGCGTGCCACCGAAGAACGACCGCAACCCCTCGTGGCCAAGGTGGGGGTCCGCGTCGACCGGATCGTAAGCAACCGCATCCACCGCGAACAGGTCGATGATGCCGTCCACGTCACCGGCGGTGTGTCGCTCCATGTAGGCCTCGACGATGGCTTTGATCTCGGCGGTGCGGTCGTTGTTGTCGGCCATGCGGCACTCCCCTCTTCGCACGGTCGAATGGACCGCTCCGTAGCAGCGCAGAACCTAGCCCCGACCGGCGGCGGGCGATGAGCGTCACCACCAAGCTCACCGAGATCGTGACCGGTCTGGGCATGCTCGGCGGCGACCACCCCACACGCACGTTGCCGGCTCTCCCCGGTGAGCTCCGCAACGTCGACCCCGAGACGTGGTCCCAAGTGGTCAACGCGTGGGACGAACCGAGCCACCGAGTTCTGGTCGACTCCGCGCTCACGAACGGTCGGTTCTTCGCAGATGCGACCGACGCTCTGCGCGGTCGGCGACCGTTGTCCATCGAATGGACCGGACCGCAACGCTCGCCCGGAGACGAGGTCGCGCCGGTCGACCTCCGGATCGATCACGTGTACCTCGTGAGCTGCAAGTACCTGTCGAAGATCACGGTCAACGCGTCGCCATCACACCTCTTCGATCGCCTCCTCACCGGCGGACACGGCCGGCGCAGCGCCGACTGGTACAGCGAGGTCGCGCCCGCCGAGCACGAGCGGCTGTGGGCACGCGCTCGCGAGTGGTTGTCCGACCGGCAACCCGACATGGTGCTCAGCCCAAGCGTCGGCGACCTCTCGAAGGCAGACCGCCGCGCCGTAGGGAAGCTACTGAGCGTCGACCGCCAGTGGCCCGAGGAGTTGCGACCCAGCTACGCCGCGCTTTGCGCCGTCGTCGCCGATCGCAGCGCCACGAGATGGTCGGAGTCGGTGGCGGACGCTTCGTCGGGTGCCGCCGAGTCAATGCTGTGGCGACTCCTCCGAATCGGCAGCGCGCCCTACTTCGTTCTCGGCGTCGGGTCGGGGGTGGGCGCTCCACCCCTGCGGCTACGCGTCGCATCTCCCTGGGACTGGCGGCAGCACTACACGTTCCGGCGCCTCGACCTCGGTCCCCTCGAGGGTGGCCAGCCGATGGTCGAGTGGGCGGCGACGTTGACCGACCGGTCCAACGCGCCGATCGAGGTTCGTGGTCATGTGGAAATCCGGTGGAGCCACGGGCGCTTCAGCGGGCCTCCCGAAGCGAAGGTGTACCTGGACACACCGTTCACGGAGGTCCCGGGGTACTGGCCCCTCCGCTGAACACGCTGATCACCGCGTCAACCGGGCCATGGAGGTCAGGCATGATTGGCGTATGGCGATCGATCCGGCCAATCCCACAGATCAGGTCCAAAAGTTCCTCTCGGAGCGGCATCTGGGCACCCTCAGCACCCACCGTCCCGACGGCACGATCCACGTCGTGCCGGTCGGCTTCACCTACGACCTCGATCGGCAGATGGCACGCATCATCACCCGGTCCGGTTCGCACAAGGTGGCAAACATCGGCGCCCACCCCGGAGCCCGCGTCTCGATCTGCCAGGCCGAAGGCGGTCGGTGGTTGACGCTCGAAGGTCCCGCCGAGGTGACCTCCTCGAGCGATCGGGTCGCCGAAGCGGTCGAGCGGTACACGCACCGCTACCGCGAACCCGGCGAACGCACGGACCGTGTCGCGATCGAAGTCAGCGTCGACCGCATGATGGGACGGTGCTGACTCCGCCGACCGGACTACAGGATGTCGTTGGCCGCACCGCCGCCACCGGCCGTCCGGATCGCCATCTCGGCGACGTCGTCGGGCACCTCGACCGTACCTCGCACGCCATCGGGACCGAGCTGCACCATCTCGACCTCGGCACCGGTCCGAATCGCGACCCAGGTTCCGTCGGTGACAGCGTCGTCGGCCGGTTCCGCTGTTGGCGATGACAACACCGTAGCGGCGACGTTCGCCGTGGCCAGGTCGGCCACAACCGCGGTCACCACTCCGGCCATGGGCTCGGTCTCGATCCACGTGAGCCGCGTCGCGCCGGGGTCGAGGGCGAGCGACGTGACCGTTGCAGGTTCCCGACCGACGATCGGGACGAACGGCGTCATGCCGATCGCTGTCCCGGCCTGACACACCTCACCTTCACCCAGGCAGGTCGCGAACCGGTCGCTCTCCACATCTCCGGAGAACGGTCCGGTTTCCCACCCGAACCATCCCAGCATCGGGGTGACCTGCCCCGAGTCCATGTCGACGAGGCGGGCGACGAGACCACTGACGTTGGCCTCGAAACTGGGGACGAGCGACGGATCGGTCCACGACGTCAACAACACCCTCCGCTGCTGGTAAGAGCCGGCGGCCAGCAGCGTGTCGGCCTCGCCGAGAACCGCTGGCACCTTGCCCCGCGTCCGGGCGTCCTCGATCGTGCACGTCACGCGATCGGCGATGCACCGAAGGTAGGCAACACCACCAACCCCGTCGTCGATTGGGTTGCGCAGCGTCTCGCCGGCCTTCGGTTCGGCCCACACCTGGCCGTCGCTGTCGACGATTCCTGATCCGGTTGCCAGCCAGAGGCCGGGGATCCCGTCGTCTCCGGTGGTGCCGGGCTCGGTCGACTCCGAGCGCGGGACGGTGCTGGTGGTCGAAGTCGAGCGATCTATGGTCCCCGTGGTGGTGTCGGACGGTCGAATTGTGTTCTCGTTGGACGAGCAGGCGAGCGGTACGAGTCCGGCGACGACGACGAGCGCGACGAACCTGGGGCGGAGCGACATCGGAACATAGTGACCGATCAGCCGAACCTGGTGGACGCGGTACGCAGATTCGTCAACGAAGAACGAGACCGCGGTAGCCCTCGAGGAAACCCGCTGCGCGCAAGGGCTCGGCCCACTGGGATTCGGCGACTGGTGCTCCGTCGATCGTCGCGATCTCCAGGCGTGTGACGCGTCCGTTCCCGACGAGGTCGGCGACCGCCTCCACCCACTGCGGACGGTCGACCGCGGACGGGAACGTGACGATCGACCGGCCGCTTCGGTCGATCCACGCGACCGCCGTGCCGTCGGCGACCACGACACGCGCACCTGCCGAGCGGCTCGGACGTCCGGCGTTGTCCGGCCAGGGAAGCACCGCGCCGTAGGGCTGGGCCGGGTCGGTCGCGGCGAGCACCACGACATCGGCCGGTTCTCGGCGGCCGTCGGCCTCGTTCTCGACTCGGAGTCCGCGCAGCCGGTCGACTGCTGCGTGGGTGGCGAACTGGGCGGCGCCGAGCCCCGCGATGAAGTAGCCGCGCCGCACCTGACCCTGCTCCTCCATGGCCTTCAAGACCGGGTACACGCCGGCAAACCCGGCCGACACGCCCTCGGCGAGCGCCATCTCCCGCGTCAGCACCCCGTAGCGGTCGAGCAGTTGCAACGCCTGGGCGTGGGCGACCTCGGTCGCCGGCGGTGGCTGAGGCACGAGGTCGACGACCAGCGACCACCGGCCGGTCGCCGAGGGCGGCGACGCGTTGACCGAGCGCAGGCCTCTGGACCGGCCGCGCCGTGGCGCAGCCCGGCGGCCTTTGGACGCGAGCCGCGCTCGAAGCGGGGCGAACGAGTCGTTGGTGACCTCGCCGCTCCAGACGAGATCCCACAGCGCGTTCAGCACGGTCGCGTCGTCGTAGGGCAGACCGGCCGCGGCGACGGCTGCTGTGAGGTCGGCCCAGAAGGACGCGCCACGCGTCGCCAGGTGCTCACGGAGCGCCACGTGGTGCGGATCGGATGGTCGGGTCTCGGGATCGTGGCCCGCGACGGCAGCGCCGAGCAACGCCGCGTCGGAACGGAACAGCAGCCGCAACCGACCATCGGTCGTCCCGATGCTGCCCGCGCCCACCCACACGAGCTCGCCGGACGTACACATCTCGTCGAGGTCGGCTGGGCGGTAGTCGCTCACCCGTGGTCCCAGCACGTCGACATCGAGCGACGACGCGACCAGCGGAGCGCCCGCCAACTGGGACACGACGTCGGCCAACGCCTCGGGGCCCCGCGCCGACGAGCCGACTCGCTGCCACGCCGCCAGGAACCGTCCGAGCACCTCGACGTCGACCGGCTCGACCTCGCGGCGAAGTGTCGCCAGCGTTCGCCGACGAATCGCACGCATGACCTCGGGGTCGCACCACTCGCTGCCAACACCCCCCGGGCGGAACTCGCCGCGAAGCAGCTGGCCGTTGCTCGCCAAGCTCGCGAGCAACAGCGCTGCGGTCTCGGTCGAGACTCCGAACCGCACCGCTACCGCACCGGTGTTGAACGGCCCACGGGTGCGGGCGAACCGCTCGACCAGGGACCGCAGCGGTGCGTCGTGGGATTCGGTGAACGCCGCAGGAAGGCCGATGGGGATCGCCACGCCGAGCGCGTCTCGGAGCCGCCCCGCATCCGCAGCGTCGGCGACGAGTACTCGACCGGCGACGGTGACCTCGATGGCGCGCCGCTTGTCGAGCAAGGTGCCGACCGCCGCGTCGACGTTGCCGGGGTCGGTGGCTCGTTCCGCGAGCTCCTCTCGGCTCAACGGACCCAGGGTTCGCAGCAGGTCGTGAACCTCGTCGAGGTTTCGGGCACGGCGGTCGGGGGCGGTGCGCTGGAGTTCGGCTTCGACGGCTTCGATCACGTCGAGGTCGAGCAGCGAACGAAGCTCGTCGGTCCCGAGGAGTTCACGGAGCAGGTCACGATCGAGGCCGAGTGCCGCTGCCCGCCGCTCGGCCAGCGGCGCGTCGCCCTCGTACATGTAGACGGCGATCCATTCGTAGAGCAGCGACGCGGCGAACGGCGACGCCGCGGCGGTGTCGACGCTCACTATCCGAACCCGTCTGTCGCGCAGTTTCGTCATGAGGTCGACGAGCGCCGGCAGGTCGAAGATGTCGTTGACGCACTCGCGGGTGGTCTCTAACAGGATCGGGAACGTCGGATACCGGGCGGCGACCGTCAACAGGTTGGCGGCTCGCTGACGCTGCTGCCACAGCGGGGTGCGCTGGTCGACGCGGCGACGCGGCAGCAGCAGGGCACGCGCCGCCGCCTCACGGAACCGCGCCGCGAACATCGCGGAGTTGGGCAGCATCGCCACTACGAGATCACTGACGTCGTCGGGATCGATGAGCAGGTCGTCGAGGTCGAGCTGATCCTCCGCCTCGGGAAGTCGGAAGATGATGCCGTCGTCGGACCACATGATCTCGACATCGGTAGCGCCGGCTGCTTCGAGACGGTTCCGGATCGCCATCGCCCACGGAGCGTGGACGCGGGTGCCGAACGGCGTGAGCACACAGATCCGCCAGTCGCCGATCTCGTCGCGGAACCGCTCGACGACCACCGTCCGGTCGTCGGGAACGACTCCGGTGGCTTCGGCCTGTTCGTCGAGGAAGTCGAGCAGGTTGACCGCGGCGCGCTCGTCGAGGTGGTGGGCCGAGCCGAGCGTCGCCAGGGCTTCGGCGCGCGACGCCGCACGGATCGTGCGGACGAACTCGCCGATCGCCCGCCCCAGCTCGACGGGGCGTCCCGGGCCGTCGCCTCGCCAGAACGGCATCTTGCCCGGCAGGCCCGGAGCGGGCGTGACGACCACTCGCTCGAAGGTGATGTCTTCGATTCGCCAGGTGGTTGCACCGAGGAGGAACGTCTCGCCGACACGGCTCTCATAGACCATCTCCTCGTCGAGTTCGCCCACGCGGGTGCCGTCGGGAAGGAAGACCCCGAAGAGCCCGCGGTCGGGGATGGTGCCGGCGTTGGTGACGGCCAGCCGTTGGGCGCCCGCCCGTCCCCGCACCAGGCCCGCCGTGCGGTCCCAGACGATCCGGGGGCGCAGTTCGGCGAACTCGTCGGAGGGGTACCGCCCGTCGAGCAGGTCGAGCGTGGCGAACAGCAGGTCGTCGGACAGCTCGCCGAACGGTGCGGAGGAACGCACGACACGGCGGAGGTCATCGACTGTCCAGTCGTCGAGCGCCGACATCGCTACGACGTGTTGGGCGAGGACGTCGAGGGGGTTGCGGATGAAGCGGGTCGTCTCGATCTCACCGGCGTCCATCCGTTGGACGACGACCGCGGTCTCGACCAGGTCGGCGCGGTGCTTGGGGAAGAAGCGCCCTCGGCTGGGGGCCCCGACCTGATGTCCCGCACGTCCGATCCGTTGGAGCCCGCTGGCGACTGAACCCGGCGACTCGACCTGCACGACGAGGTCGACGGCGCCCATGTCGATGCCGAGCTCCAACGAGCTCGTGGCGACGAGGCCGCGGAGGCGGCCGGCTTTGAGGTCGTCCTCGATGATGAGGCGCTGCTCCTTGCTGAGCGATCCGTGGTGCGCTCGCACGAGGTCGCCGTCGGCCGGTGGACTGCCGACGTTCTCGCCGCCGCGGACCTCCTGGTCGTCGGCCATCTCGTTCAACCGGCTCGACAGGCGCTCGGCGAGGCGGCGGGCGTTGGCGAACACGATGGTGGAGCGGTGTGACTCGATGAGACCCAGTAGTTCGGTGTG
>JAIBBP010000239.1 GCA_019694615.1 Microthrixaceae bacterium
GAGGTTGGCGCCCGCCTCGGTCGTGATGTGGCGAGACGTCGCACTCGCCAGCCCGCCATCCCTCACACACCGGCGCGCTGCATCGAGCAGCGCTTGGCGCGTCGCGCTGCTTCGCTCGTCGGCGCTCGGGGACGTCGTCATGGTTGCGAACCATACGGCGAGTTCGATTGCCGCTGCATCCGTTCGCTGACGCCGCGAAGCCCCCTTGCCGCCGCGGCTCCGTACGCTCTGACCATGAAGCTGACTCGTCGCCGTTGGGTGGGGCTCGGAGCGATCGTGGTGGTGCTCGTCGCAGTCGTTGCGTTCGGTGTGTTCGGAGTCCACACACTCTTCTTTGACAACGTCGTGGACGAGCAGGGGCCGACGTTCGAGTCAGGCGCGACGTCGACGACGTCGCCGAGTGTGGCGACCCGGTCGACTGACTCCTCGCCCTCGGACGCGAGCGTCGCGACGACGTCCTCGTCCCCGATCGCCACTACGGCGCCGGTGCCGCAGGTTCGTGAGGCCGGGCGCGGCACGTTCGTGGACAGGAGTCATCCGGGCACGGGTACCGTCGTGATCCTCACCGACGGGGTGCAGAGCTTCGTCCGATTCGAGGACGATTTCGCGACCGACAACGGTCCGGACCTGTATGTCACCGTCACGGTTGCCGATCAGCAGATCGAGCTCGGGCGCCTGAGGCGCAACGTCGGCGCCCAGAACTACGAGCTCCCCGCCGACCTCGGCCCCGATTCTGTGGAAGCGGTGTCGGTGTGGTGCAAGCGGTTCGACGTGACCTTCACGAGCGCAATGGTCTGACTGGTCACCTCCAACTCATACGTATGTATGATTAGAGGGTGACCTCGACTTCTCCAGATCTCCTCACGCCCGAACCGAGCAGCGGCTGGTCCGGCACCTGCCCTTTCGAAGTAGCCCAGCCGGTGATGCTGCACGAGTGGCGCAACCTCACGTTTCTCCACTGGCGGTACTCGCCCTCCGAGGTGCAGCGGCTGTTGCCGTCCGGCCTCGAAGTCGAGACCTTCGACGGATCGGCGTGGGTCGGTCTCGTGCCCTTCGAGATGGTCGTCACTCCGCCGACGGGTCACGAGGTTCCCTGGCTCTCGCGGTTTCCCGAGACCAATGTCCGTACCTACGTTCGTGCGGCCGACGGTTCGACCGGTGTCTGGTTCCTGTCGCTCGACGCGGCCCGCCTCGCCGCTGTCGTCACGGCTCGCGCGACCTACCACCTGCCGTACTACTGGTCGCGAATGTCGGTCCGGTCGGGTCTGCTTCGGGTCGAATACCGGAGTCGACGGCGCTGGCCGAGCCCTCGCGGCCCTCGAAGCGCGGTGACCGTCGACATCGGCGCGCCCTTCGGCGCCGATGAGCTGGGAGACCTCGACCATTGGCTCACCGCACGATTCCGGCTGTATGCCCTGCGTGGGGGTGGCGTTGGCACGGCCCGGGCTGCTCACCCGCCGTGGCCGTTGTATCGGGCGGAGGTCGAGGTGGATGACGAACTCGTGACGGCGGCCGGACTGTCGATGCCGGTGGGCCAACCCCTGGCGCACTGGTCGCCGGGCGTCGCGGTCGACATTGGGCCTCCCGAGCGGCTTGGACCGGTTGCGGTGCTGGCGTAGCCCGTAGCAGGCTCGGCAGATGATCGGTCGCGACGTTCGCCGAGTGCTCGGGCCAGTGAGGATCGTTCTCGCCGCGTCGATTCTCGCCGCGATGTGGTGGGCATCCCCGGCCTCCGCCCACGGAGGTGACGCGGTCATCACGGTGCTCTCGTCGGAGTCGACGCCCGCTGGCGTTCACGTCGAGGTGCGACTCACCTATGCCAACGACGGCGACCCCATCGGAGGGAAGTCGCTCAACGCGACGGCCACGAACGCGTCGGGAGTGTTCGGCTCGCCCGTGGCGATGACCTACACCGACGACGGGCGGTACGCGGCCGAGATCCCCTTGGGGGCCGGCGACTACGTGGTGTCCATCGCCTCGTTCGCACCGGAGGTCTCGATCGAGTTCCCGATCACGCACATCGCCCCGACCTCCGAACCGCCGACCTCCGAACCGACGTCCACAGAACCGACGGCGAGTGCGTCGACGTTGCCGCCCCGACCGACGACCACGGCGTCGTCGAAAGGGTCGGGGGAGGGCGATGAGAGTTCAGCGTTGCCGTGGCTTCTCGGCGGCGGTGTCGTCATCGCCGGGGGCGCCGGAGCGTTCGTGAGGTCGCTGGCCCGGCGCCGCTGACGCTCGACAGAACGCTACGACTCGAACGCCCCCAAGACGCCGACCACCGATTGGCCCAGCGTTGGGAGGTGGTAGCCGCCCTCCTGAACCACAACGGTCGAACGGTCGAGTGAAGCAACCCGGTCGCCGATGCGTGCGAACGACGACGTGTCCAACAGGAACTCTCCGATCGGGTCGAGCCGGTGGGTGTCGGCACCGAGGGACAGCACCAGCGCATCGGGGTCGAACGCTGCGATCGCCGCGAGTGCGTCGTCGAGTGCGTCGAGGTAGTCGGCCTCGCCGGTGCCGGAGGGGAGCGGAAGGTTCAGATTCGCCCCCTCAGCTCCTGGACCGCCCCGCTCGTCGGCGAACCCGGCGTAGTACGGGTAGTCGACGTGAGGGTCGATGTGGAGGGAGGCATAGAGGACGTCCGGTCGATCCCAGAAGATGTCCTGGGTTCCGTTGCCGTGGTGCAGATCGACGTCGAGAATCGCCACGCGCAGCCCGGTGGCTCCGAGTTGCGACGCCGCGATCGCGGCGTTGTTGAGGTAGCAGAAGCCACCGATCCGGGAGCGCCCGGCGTGGTGCCCAGGTGGACGGCACAGCGCGTAGGCAGCGCGGGCGCCACCGGCGACGTCGTCGGCCGCCCGAGCGGCGGAACGAGCAGCTCCCGCCACCGCCTTCCACGTTTCTGCGAACAGCGGCGCCGACGTGTCGGCGCACCAACGCCCGAGCTCGGCCCGTGCCGACCGGGATCGGGAGGTGATGGGATCGTCGGCGCGGGCGAAGGTTTCGGCAATCACGACGTGATCTTCGAGCGGGGTATCGCCAGCGCCCCAGGCCTCCTCCTCAGCGACGCGACCGAACGCGACTCGAAGGAAATCGACCATCGCCGGGTCGTGTACCTGAGCGACAACTGCCGGCACATCGCAGGCGGGATCGGCGACGTCGACGGCGTCTCCGAGACCGGCCTCGGCGATCGCATCGAGAATCGCGACGCCTCGCTGGGCGACCTCGCTGTAGTAGTTCGCCGTCCCGCCGGCCGGTTGGGAGAGCCGCCCCGGGTCGTGCACGACGTGGTCAGAGCACCAGTAGGTCCGCATGGCCGCAGGCTACGGCGCGACGCGAGAGCCGGGACGGAGGACGTCGCGAGATTGGTTCAGTCCTTGCCTTCGTGGTGGCGGTCGAGGTGTTCGAGGGCCTTCGCACGGCCGGAGGCGCCAATCACGACGAGCTGCACGCCGTGATGAACAAGGACGGCGACGATCGCCTGCGGGTCAAGCACGATTCGCCACGTGCGAACGAGATGCTCGACGACGCTCGCGTTGTTCGAATGCCGCGAGCCCCGCGGGAGGGGGGAGCAGCTGGGCCTGCGTAAGGCCAGCTCGCTGACGCGCCAACGGGATGAGATGGCGCGAGTGCGACTCGGAACGCACAGCTGTACATCACGACATTCCAGACCATCGGCGCCGTTGCCACGCTTCCGATCGTCCGAGTCGACCGCGAAGCATTCCTCCGCAAGCAATTCGGAGGCTCACCCCACCTCGATGCGATTCTCGAACGCGGCCCCCACGCCCTCTACTCGCTCGAGTCCCCGAGAACGAACTGGCCGACACGCGCTCGACGACTTCGGGATGGGTGAGTCCTCGGCCTCATCGTCCAGGGCTTCCTCGAGCACGACGTTCGTCGGGGAACTCGGCGCGTGGCGTCATTGCGGTGTCCTGGCATTCACTCGCTCAAATCAGACTTGAGGCCAAGCGGCGAGCGCTGGGCCGACTGTGGGGTCGAGCGCTTCGAGGTCCGCGCGGTTGACATGTTCGTCGGCCTGCCGCAGCCGGTCGTAGAACGACCGGTAGAGTCCCGCATCTGCCTCGTGCCAAAGCCGGTCGGCCAAGGCGGTAAGTCGGAGGATGTACCAGCCGAACGCCAGTTGGCCGGCTTCGAACGACCGCTCCATATCGTCAAGGTCGTGCACGGGTCGCTCGCTGAT
>JAIBBP010000048.1 GCA_019694615.1 Microthrixaceae bacterium
CACATGAGTCCGCCACGCCTCAAACACCATCCCCGACGCCTGATCGATCAGCTCCTCCTCGACCTGGCGGAACTCAGAGACGATCCTCGGGTTGACCGCACCGGCCATCACCCTCGCATGCTCAAACCCGATCTCGCCCGACACCAACGCCGCAGCGGTCACCGGAAGCTCTGTCCGCAACGCCCGCGCCACTGCCACCAGCTGGGTCCCGGCGCGACCGGAGATCTGTGCCTCCCGCGCCAACCAACGCCCCGTCGCCAACCCATCAGCGATGTCAGTCGTCCCCCGGACATCGAGCTCGCCGACCACCAACGCCTGCACTGCATCCAACCGGCGCCGCGCTGTTTCGATCTTCCGGGCGGTGTCCAACAACGTCTGATCGGCGGCCTCGATCACCGGCACCACACCGTCCAACACCTCAGCGAGCTCACTCCAGAACATATGTTCGATCGTAGCGAGACGCACTGACACTCAAGCCGGGCGCCACCGAGGAGCGCGCCGTCTCACGCCGAGCGAGGCGGCGCTCAGGCCAGCACGATGGAGCGGAGCCCGAGGCCCATCAGGAACAGGCTGCCGCCGCCGTAGAGCAGAAACATGTTGGCCCGGAGCTGGTTGCGGTAGGCGTAGAGGATCAGCACGGCGAACAGCGTGACGAATCCGTAGAACGTGTGGAACTTCGGCGCCGAGACGCCCTCGATCGACAGCAGCCACACCCCCATTCCGACCTGCACTACCGCCGTGACCTCAGCAGCGACCACACACCACCACAGCACTCGCTGTCGCAACGGCGCCCACCAATGCGCGCCTGTCGCCCACAAGCCGACGAGACCATTTGACGCGACGACCACCCAGGCCCAGTCGGCATGAAAGTCGCGCAACGTCACGCGGGCAATGTACTTTCGCCGGCGATGCGCCACGTACAACTCGTAGTCGCCACCGCTTCCATCACGGAACGCCCGCTCCCCCTTCGCCACGGGACAGTCCAGATCGTCGAGCGATCCGGCGGAGCCGCCGACGGATCGCTCGACTGGGAGGTGGTGCTGCACACAATCGAGCCCGAACCGGTCGCCAACGCGTCGCACCGGCTCCGCCTCGACGCCATCACCGGCGTCGACGGAAGCGGCCAACTGACCTCGGCCGCGCTCACCGGCGACGCTGTGCTGGTTCGCTCCGTCGAGCTGGCCCTTGTGTTCCGCGGCAACGGACCACTCGACGGGTTCGACCCCGAGCTGTTGGCCTGAGCGGCGAGCTACTCCGCCAACAGGTCGGTGATGAAAGGCTCACCGTCACCTCTGGTGTGCCGGCGCGACGTGTACCACTCGGTGCCGAAGACCCGGGCGAACTGGTTGTCGGGGATGGTGAGGAAGAAGTCCTCGTCGGAGATCTGGCTCCGGTGGCAACGCATCGACTCTCGTTTGGTGCCGACGAACTCCGAGACATCCACTGCGTGAGTGAGCAGCGCCTCCGGCACACCGAACTCGAAATCGGCGTTCTCGAAGTCAGGAATCTCGGCCGCCTGTTCCGGTGGAAGCGTCTCGCGGGCCTCACGCATGGTGCGGAACACCTCGTCGCGGTTCATCGTCGCCTCGAAAACGCTGGGAGTGCCAGCCAACTCGGCTGCACGCACACCGACCCGGTGCACCTGGATGTGGTCGGGGTGGCCGTAGCCGCCGTTGGCGTCGTACACCGTCAACACATCGGCCGCCACCTCGCGAAGGATCGCTGCGAGCCGAGCGGCCGCGGACTCAATGTCGGCGCCCCAGAAGCTGTAGGGCCCGTCATTGCCGCTCGTGTCCATCATCCCCGAGTCGACGTAGCCGAGGAACTCGACGCGATCGACGCCAAGGACCTTCGCCGATTCGAGCGTCTCACGGATCCGGCGCAGGCCGAGCGGCTCTCCCGCATCGAGAAACCCGTCCGCCACTTCGCCGAGCTCGCCGCGGGTCGCGACGACCAGCACCGAGCGGTGTCCGTCGGCTGCCACTTTCGCCATCGTTCCACCCGTCTGGATGCACTCGTCGTCAGGATGAGCGTGGAAGAAGACGAACGTCGCCATCAGGCAACCGCACCCGTCGACCGAAGTTCGGCGATCGAATCGCTGTCGAGCCCCAGCCAATCCTCGAGGATCTCGTCGGTGTGTTGACCGGCGTGTGCCGGCGGGCGTTGGACCTCGCCGGGGGTTACCGAGAAGCGCGGCGCCGGCGCCGGCTGCACGATGCCGTTCAGCGTAAGGAACGTGCCACGTTCCACGTTGTGGGGGTGGCGGGTTGCTTCGTCCATCGAGAGCACGGGAGCAAAGCACACGTCGGTACCTTCCATGATCTCGCTCCACTCGTCGCGGGTCTTCGTCTTGAAGATCGCACCGAGACGCTCCTTCAACGCGCCCCACTGCGACTTGTCCATCTGCGAGGGCAGGTCCTCGCCCTCCAAGCCCGTGTACTTGAGCAACTCGGCGTAGAACTGCGGCTCGATCGAGCCGATCGACACCCACCTGCCGTCGGCGCACTCGTAGGTGTCGTAGAAGTGGGTGCCGGTGTCGAGCAGGTTGGTTCCGGGGGCCTCGGAGTCCCAGATCCCCATGCCCTTGAACGCCCAGATCATCGACATCAGCGTCGCCGAGCCATCGACCATCGCGGCGTCGACCACCTGGCCCTCGCCGCCGAGCTTCGCGCTGAGGATCGCGCACACCATGCCGTAGGCGAGCAGCATTCCGCCGCCGCCGAAATCCCCGACCATGTTGATCGGCGGCGTGGGCTGGCCGCCGTCGCGACGGAACGTGTCGAGCACACCGGCGAGCGCGATGTAGTTGATGTCGTGGCCGGCAGTCAGCGCGTAGGGGCCTTCCTGACCCCAGCCCGTCATGCGCCCGAACACGAGCTTCGGGTTGCGGGCCAGCACCACGTCGGGGCCGAAGCCGAGGCGCTCGGCGACACCGGGACGGAACCCCTCGATGAGGCCGTCAGCCTGCTCACACAGTCGCAGTAGCGTCTCGACTCCGTCGGGCGACTTGAGGTCGAGCCCGATCGAGCGGCGACCGCGGTTGAGTGAGTCCCCCGGGGGCAGCGCCGGGTCGCCGCCGCGCACCTGCGCCGACCGATCGACCCGGATCACGTCCGCGCCCATGTCCGCCAGCATCATCGCCGTGAACGGTCCCGGACCGATCCCGGCGACCTCGACGATCCTCAAACCCGACAACGCACCCATTCGAATCCCTTCCTCGATACCGGCTTCGATGGCGGGACCATCGCCCGCTGCACCGACTCACCGGTTCCACAACTCCGGTGCCAGATCATGGCCCATCGCGCCGACAGCGAGGAACCTCAGCGACGGCAAGCCCGCCATCACAGGCTCAAGTGATACCGATCGACGGTAGGCTGACGATCGCAGCGCCCGATCCACCGGAGTCGACGCTGTGACCTGGAACCATCGTGGACAGCCACATCGCCCGTTCAACAAACGAGTTCGACGTGACCTTGGCGGACTGGGCGCGCCTCGACGAGGTCTGCACGCGGTACGGCGTGGCGGAGTTGTCGGTCTTCGGGTCGGTAGCACGGGGCGAAGCTCGCCCCGACAGTGACCTCGACCTGTTGTATGTGCTGGTACCGGGACGGCACCTCGGGTTTTCACTCAACCGGCTCGAGGACGAACTCTCCGAACTCTTCGGACGGAGTGTCGACCTCGTGTCGAAAGCGGCCGTGCACCGGGCAATCCGTGACACCGTGCTCGCCGACGCCCAGAAACTCTATGCAGCGTGATCCACTACTCCTTGACGAAATGATCGAGGCCTGCCAGCGGATCATCTCCCTCGCTGCGAGGCTCGATCCCGCTCTCGCTGCGGCCGACCGAGACCTTACCGACGCCCTCCTTTGGAACTTCACCGTGCTCGGCGAGGCCTCCGGACAAATTTCCGCTGACATGAAGGCCGCTCATCCCGAGCTTCCGTGGGCGGACCCCTTGCGGCTGCGGAACCGGATCGTTCACGGCTACTGGTCGGTGGAAATCGACGTGCTTCTCTCCACAGCCCGCTCCGACGTGCCCGGGCTCCTGTCAGGTCTTCGCGCGATCGCCGCCGCCCAGTAGCGTCGATCCCGCCCGAGACGGTAGGTCGCGACGACTACTCGCGAAACGCCGAGGACGAAGAAGCCGACCGCTGCGATCCGGAGCTTCAACTCAGCGTCCAACCCTGCCCCAAGCTGCGTCGATGCGTATCCCAAGGCACCGCCGATCAGCATCAACACCGCTCCGGCGCGTGCGAGTGCTCCGACGGATCTGCTCATGAACGGATGATCCGCTGGCGGCGCCCCCATTTCAATGCGTCGTTCGAA
This sequence comes from Microthrixaceae bacterium, assembly GCA_019694615.1. Lineage (GTDB taxonomy): Bacteria > Actinomycetota > Acidimicrobiia > Acidimicrobiales > Microtrichaceae > SSF14. The sequence continues at coordinate 4,326 of JAIBBP010000048.1, forward strand.
ACCGCTACCGGCGTAACGTCGGGTCCATGGCCGACATCGTCTTCGGGGTCCACACCGGCCCGTCCAACTGCACCGTCGCCGAACTCCAGGCGCTGTGGCGCTACGTGGAGGATGGCCCGTTCGACTGGATCAGCATCTGGGACCACCTCTACAGCGCCGATGCGACGTCACCCCACAATCTCGACGCCGTGGCGATCCACACGGCACTGGCGATGACGACGAGCCGGGTCACCTGCGGGTCGCTCGTCTATTGCGCCGGTTTTCGCCACCCCGTCGTGCTCGCCAAGGCGATGGCGACGATCGACCACCTGTCGGCGGGCCGTTGCGCGTTCGGCATCGGAGCCGGATGGCTGCGCACCGAGTTCGCCGCGTACGGCTTCGCGTACGGACGGCCACCGGCACGACTCGACGTCATGGAGGAGTCGATCCGGTGCATCAAGGGCCTGCTGCACCAGGGCGAGGGCGCGCGATTCGGCTTCGAGGGCGACCACTTCACCATGACCGACGCTGCGTTCGAGCCGGCGCCGGTGCAGGCTCGGTTGCCGATCTGGGTCGGGGGCGGAGGCGAGCGGCGAACGCTCCCGATCGCTGCGCGCTACGCGGATGGGTGGAACGTGCCGTTCATCGGCCCGGACGACTTCGCTCGGAAGAACGCGATCCTTAACGACCTCTGTGCGGCGGAGGGGCGAACCCCTGAGGCTCTCGCCCGGGCCGTGAACGTCGGCTACGCATCTGACGAACGATCACTGGAGGCGCAGTTCGGCCCTCTGGCCGAGGCGATGTCGCCGGGTGTGCTCAAGGGCGGCACCGACCAGATCGCAGAGGGCGTCGGCCGGTTCGTCGAGGCGGGCGCAACCCAGATCAATCTCGCGCTGCGAGCGCCGTTCTCCTACGAAGCCGTCGACGCGCTCGCTGCCTACATTGGGTCGCTGTGAGCACACCGACCATCACCGCCTGGGCACCGGGGCGGGTCAACCTCATCGGCGAGCACACGGACTACACCGGCGGATTGGTGTTCCCGATGGCGATCGACCTCGGCATCACCATCGAAGGCACGCGCACTGACGGGCGCGTTCACCTGAGGTCCGACACCCATGACGGGATCGTGGAGTTCGATCTTCCCGCCGATGACCCCGCCGCGGTCGAACCGTCGTGGGGGCGATTTGTCGCGGCGGTGGCCGCCGAGCTGGCCGCCGAGACCGGCATCGACGGTCGGGTGACCTCGACGCTCCCGGCGGGGTCCGGTCTGTCATCCTCCGCTGCGTTGGAGGTCGCCGTCGCCTACGCGCTCGGAGCCGACGACCGACTCGCTCCGCTCGACATCGCCCGCGCCGCGCAGCGTGCCGAGCTGGCAGCGACCGGCGTTCCGTGCGGGATCATGGATCAGCTGGCGTCAGCGGCAGGCGTGGCAGGCCACGCGTTGCGCATCGACTGCTCGACCCTGGACGTCGAGCCGGTCGAGCTCCCCGACGACGTCGAGGTGGTCGTCGTTCACTCGGGGCAACATCGTGAGTTGGCCGGCTCCGCCTACGCGGAACGCCGCGCCCAGTGCGAGGCCGCTGCGGAGATCGTCGGGCCGCTGCGCACAGCGTCGCTCGACTCACTCGCCCAGATCGAGGACCCCCTGGTGGCATCCCGTGCCCGCCATGTCGTCACCGAGAATCTTCGCGTCGACGAGTTCGCGGCTGCCCTGGCCAACGGAGACCTCACCGCCGCAGGCGCGGCGATGACGGCGAGTCATCGGAGCCTCCGCGACGACTTCGAGGTGTCAACGGACGTGCTCGACGAACTTGTTGCGTATCTCGCCTCGGTCGACGGCGTCTACGGAGCGCGGCTCACCGGTGCCGGCTTCGGAGGGTGCGTCGTCGCGCTGTGCCGCCCCGGCATGGACATCGGCGTCCCACAGCTCCGCAACTGGGTCGTCAAACCGTCTGGGGGCGCGGGGCTTCGGTAACGCTCAGGTCGGCGGAGGCGGATACACCGGAGACTGCGCCACCGGCGGCGGAGCGTAATGGGCGGTCGCCGGTGGGGCTGCCGGTGGGGCTGCCTGCGCCACCGGTTGGTGTGCGACCTGCGCTGCCGGCACCTCGACGGGCTGGGGATGCCGGGGCGGACGACTACTGCTGGGAACGCCAGCGCCATCACCGTCCTTGAACAGCTCCGCGACTCCGGCGAGCGTTCCGTAGAGGCCGCCGGTGTCCATCGGGAGGAAGATCTTCGTCGCCTGACCGTCCGCGATCCCCTTGAGCGTCTCGAGGTACTTGATCGCCAGCAGGTCGTTGGTGGGCTCGCCGCGGTGGATCGCGTCGTACACCGTCTCGATGGCCCGGGCCTCGCCTTCCGCGATCACCTGCTGCCGGTACCGCTCGGCGTCGGCCAGCTCGCGCGCCGCCTCTGCTTGGCCCTGCGCCTGGAGGATCTGCTGCTGGCGGATGCCTTCCGCGGCAAGGATCGCCGCCTGCTTCTGCCCCTCCGCCGCGAGGATCGCAGCCTCGCGCACACCATCGGCGGTGAGCACCTGCGCCCGCCGGTTGCGTTCGGCTTTCATCTGCTCGTGCATGGCCGACATCACGTCAGGCGGTGGGTCGATGCGCTGGATCTCGACTCTCATGACCCGCACACCCCACTTGTCAGTCGCGTCGTCGAGAATCTGTCGGAGGTTCATGTTGAGCTGGTCGCGGCTGGTGAGCGCGCCATCGAGACTGAGATCGCCGATCACGTTGCGAAGGTTGGTCTGCGCCAGCTTGATGATCGCCAGGATGAAGTTGGCGACGTTGTACATCAACCGCTGCGGGTCGGTCGGCTCGTAGTAGATGACGGCGTCCACCGATACCACGACGTTGTCCGACGTGATCACCTCCTGGGGCGGAACGTCGACGACCTGCTCACGCATGTCGATCGTCTTGAGCGACTGGACGAACGGGATGATGATGTGCAGACCAGGTTCCTCGGTGGTCTTGTACTTACCGAGCTGCTCGACGATGCCGCGCTCATACGGCCGGACGATGCGGATACCGGACACTGCGACCACGAACAGCAGCACCGCGATGAGAGCAAGGACGGCGACGGCGATCGTCATGATGTGACTTCTCCTGCTCGGGGGCGCACCACAACCCGGGTGCCGCGAATCTCAACAACCTCGACGTGCGCTCCCGCCTCGAGTACCGCCCCGCCGACCGCCTCGGCGCGCCACTCCTCACGGTCGATGCGGACGAGGCCCGGCTGATCGGGACCGAGACGGTCGAGGACTATCCCCGCTTCGCCGAGCAGCCGGTTCGCTCCTACCCCCTGCGGGTCGGCAACACGGTTGAGCCGGTGAGCGAGCGGCCGGAGCGCGGCGAAGAACACCGCCGACGCGACGATGAACGAGGCCAACTGCCACGCGAACTCCGCACCGGCGAACCCGACGATCGCGGCGACCGCCGCACCGAGAGCGAAGGGGAGCAACACGAAACCGGGAACGAAGATCTCAGAAACGGCCAGGGCCACGGCGAGCACGACCCATGCGATGTGGACGGCGTCGTTGGAGTCCACCGGTTCCCTTCCGTTCGTGGCGATTCGATCCGACTTGGCCTCTCGGGCAGGACGTCGCAAGGAATGTAACAGCGCGGGGTCGGAGCGACGGCGCGATAAAGGTCAACCGTGCACGGTCATCGTCCAGTAGTTGGGATCGGCCTCGATGTCGGTTCGGTGGAACCGGATCGGGCGCAGCTTCTTCTCAGAGAACGCGCGCAGCTGGTCGACGTGATGGGGTGAGGCCGGATCGCCCGACTGGCCGTACGTCAAGAGGCCCCGCCCCACGGGCCCGTCGTCGTCGAACCCGACGACGAACAGGATCGACGCGCCGTAGGTGATCGGATAGCCGCCCACGCGCAACCCGGTTACCTCCGCTCGGCCGGCGATCGCCTCACCCCGTTCGCCTTCGGGCTCCAGGTCGCTGCGTTGAAATGCACCGAAGGGAGCGACGACGTTGACGATGCCCTCCACCTCGTTGGCGCCGTGCAGCGGAATACGGTCCCCGCTCCGGTCGATGAACTGAACGTCGCCGAGCCGGGCGTCGGGAGCCACGCCGGCAGCGGCGAGTACGTCGAGCGCGGTGACCATCCGCTGCACCAGCGGATCGGCTCCATCCGGCGCCTCGGCGAGCCCCCGTGGCGTGGCGATGGGATCCTCGGGGTCGAACGGATGGGCCCACAACGGACCGGCATTCCTTAGCTCCGCGACGCTGAACCCGCCGAGGAACTCGCGCCACAGGACGGCACCGACCGAGTCGAGGTCGAACGCCCGGTCCCACCGTTGCAGGATGTCCGCCACATCGTTCAGGTCGTGCTCGACGCCGCCCCCCACGACCACACCGGCCGCACGGCAACGTTCCACGACCCCGTCCAGCAGGAGCTCCGCCAACAGCGATCGGTTGTCCAGGAGCGCCCGCTCCAGGTCGCCGGTCGTCCAGCGCCCCTGATCGCCGGTAGGACCGGTCGGCGCATGCCCGGCGAGGACCCGTGCGTTCATTCGAGTCCGGGGCGACAGCGGTCTGCCGTACAACCCGGCGAGGACTGCTGACCGTTCGATCCGCAGCTCCGGATGCGGCACCCAGTACGGATCGTTGGAGTTGAACGCGACCGTATCGGTCCGCAACTCTGGCAGACGCTCGGGGGCGACGGCCCCGTTTTGCAACGCCCCGGTGTCAGTGAGCCACTCGTTGGACGGGTCCGATCCGTCGAGAAGCGCTACGCGCTGGCTGAAGAAGAGGGCAGTCAGAGGATCCTCGTCGACCGCGAGGTCGTACCGCTGCGACGCGTACTCCGACAGCGCCGGAGTCGGCGACGCATCGCTGTACCAGACGTCGCCGTAGCGATCCGCTGCGATGACATTCACCCACGGAAGCCCCTGGTGCTCGTGAACCGCCTCTCGGAGGCCCTCGACCGACGTCGCCCGGTCCATCGCCAGGAACTGACGGAGGAACCGGTCGTTGCCGTCATTGATGTCACGCAGAGCGAAGCCCATTCCCTCTGACCATCCGAGCAACGGGACGTCGACCATCGGTCCGTAGTGGGTCCGCCAGAGAGTCCGCTGCACCGTCGACACGGTTCCGTCATCGCCAAGGACCGCGACCGACGCGTCGCGGGGGGTCATCGCCCGGATCTCGTCGCCGTAGCGATACGACGTCGGAGAACCCGACGCCAGCTGGAGTTGGTAGAGCACGAAACGGTGCCCGGCGCTGAACGTGTGGGTCCACGCGACGTCACGGTTGAAGCCGATGTGAACCGCCGGAGCCCCCACCAGGGAGGCTCCGTAGACGTCGAGTTCGCCGGGGACCGTGAGGTGGCACTCCCAGAACCGGCCGTCGCCGTTCCAGGGGAAGTGCGGGTTGGCCACCACGACGCCACGCCCGTTCTCGGTCGCCGCGCGGCCGAGCGCCCACCCGTTGCTGCCTGGCAGATCGGAGGGCACGAGCGGCCCCGACGGCGTCGTCGTCGAGTTCCCACCCGGCGGTTGGGCCGACCCGAGGAACTGGGCGAGGTTGCGACCCGATGCCATCAACGCTGCGTCGGCGTAGAGCCCGAACAAGTCGAGCGTGGAGACAGGGCGAACCCACTTCGCACCTCGGCACCACTCCGGGAGTGCCTCGGTCCCGTGTTCGGCGAGCCAGCGGTTGATCCCCGCGGCGTACGCGTCCACTACCGCGACGATCTCCACGGACTGCGTCTCGAGCATCCTTTGCGCCCACGACGCGACGTCGAGAGCGACGTAGCCGAAGTCGGAGTTCACGTGACAGTCGGCCTCACCTCGGCCGAAAAAGCGGGCGCGCTCGCTGCGCACTTTCAGCACCTGGTCGGCGATCGTCGGCAGGTGGTCCGAGGCGCACGCATAGCCTTGTCCGAACGCGACGTCGGGAACCGTCGCCGCGAGAATGTGTGCGACTCCGTGAGTCGTCCGGCGGATGGTCGCTTCGTATCGGTGGTTCCCGATGTCCATGGGCGAGGACAGTAGCGACGCCCGGGGACCTCGGGTCGGTAGTGTGGCCGTGTGGCGTTCCCCAAGAAGCACCTCTACAACGATGAGGTCATCGTCCTCGACCGCTACCCCCACTGGTGGTACCTCTTCCCGAGGGCGGTGCTTCTGGTCGTGGCATGTGCGCTCGGCATCTGGGCGCTGGTCTTCGACTTCGATACCGACTCCAAGCTCGAAGGACCGGTGCAGATCGTCGCTGCGGCACTGGTGCTCGCCGCGCTCGTCGCGTTCGTCATCCGGCTGATCGGGTGGCGGTCGACGAACTTCGTCGTGACGACCGAACGGTGCATCTACCGCTCTGGCGTCCTGCACAAGACCGGTATCGAGATCCCGCTCGATCGGATCAACACGGTCTTCTTCTCCCAGACGCTGTTCGAGCGGATCCTCAAGGCCGGCGACCTCGCGATCGAGTCGGCCGGAGAGAACAGCCGTCAGAGCTTCTCCGACATCACGAACCCCGTCGAGGTGCAGAACACCATCTACAAGCAGATGGAGGAGAACGAGAACCGCAAGTACGACCGCATCGGCAGCGAGGCGCGGCAAGCGGCGGCCCAAATCCAGGCCCAACCTCAGAACCTGGCTCAGCCCACGCAGGTGATCACTGTCGCCGAACAGCTCGAGAAGCTCGCCGAGCTTCGCGATCGCGGCGTGATCACCCCCGCCGAGTTCGAGGCCCAGAAGGCTCAGCTGCTGGGCGGCTGAGTGAAGGTGGGACGACCCCACCCGGCTCGACTGTCAGCGGTGCCGTCTAGGGTCGTTCCAGATGGATGCACTGTTCGACGACGACCGCCCACCGGCCGCAGCGCGCACGTCCGCCGCGCCCGGGATCGCGCTCGACGCCGACGCTCGAACAGCCCGGGCCCGCCTGTTGTCGGGGCTCAACCCGCAGCAGGCCGCGGCGGTCGTGTCCGACGCGGCGGCGCTGCGCATCATCGCCGGTGCCGGTTCGGGCAAGACACGGGTGCTCACTCGACGCATTGCCCGCAGGGTCGTCGAAGGGGAGATTGACCCGCGTCGGGTCCTCGCGGTCACCTTCACTCGCAAGGCCGCCGCCGAACTCCGTCAGCGGATCGACCACCTCGGGCTCCGGGGCGGAATCAACGCCGGTACCTTCCACGCCATCGCGTTCACCCAGCTTCGCCAACGGTGGGAAGAGCGCGGGATCACCCCACCAGAGCTGCTCGATCGAAAGGTCGGATTCGTCGCCCGGCTGATTCGCGGCAACTCCTCCACGCTCCCTCTCGATGTCGTCGGAGAAATCGAATGGGCGAAGGCACGGATGATCTCGGCCGCCGACTACCCGGCTCAGGCCGTCGCCGCCGACCGTCGGACGCCCATTCCACCGGAGGCGGTCGCCGACATCTACTCGCGGTACGAGGAAGCCAAGCTCGGCCGTCGCATGGTCGACTTCGACGATCTGTTGCGGCTCGCCACCCGCGACATCGAAGCCGACCCCGACTATGCGGCAGCACGCCGGTGGCGATTCCGCCACCTGTTCGTCGACGAGTTCCAGGACGTCAACCCGTTGCAGTTCCGGTTGTTACAGGCGTGGGTCGGCTCCGATGTCGATCTTTGCGTCGTCGGCGACCCCAATCAGGCGATCTACGCATGGAACGGTGCCGATTCCCAGTTCCTCGACGATTTCCCCACGTTGATGCCGGGGTCGGAGACCATCGAGCTCACCGAGAACTACCGGTCCACCCCACAGATCCTCGGCCTTGCCAACACCGTCCTGACGCTGACGCCGTCGCGCCGTTTCGATCTCGTTCCCAACCGGCCCGACGGCGCGATACCCAGAATCGTCTCGTTCGAGAACGAGACCGCAGAGGCGCGCGGCATCGCTCGCGCGGTTCGCGACGCCCACCGCCCCGGCACACGCTGGTCCGATCAGGCAGTGCTCGTTCGCACCAACGCTCAGCTCTCGGTCTTCGAGGAGGCGTTCTCCGCAGCGAACATCCCGTTCCGCAGCCGCGGCGGTGGTCGCCTGCTCGACCAGCCCGAGATCAAGGAGATCATCACCCGCCTCCGCAGGGGTGGCGGCAGTCTCCAACAGCATCTCGCCGACATCGAGGCACAACTCGTCGCTCCGCCCGATGTCGGTGAGAGTGATCGCCCCGACGCGGCGCGCCCCGCGGCGCTCACCGACGACCGGGCCGCGAACGTTGCCGAACTGGTGCGCATGGGCCGTGAGTTCCTCGACCTCGAACCCGAGGGAAGCGCTGCGAACTACCTCGGTTGGCTCAACTCCGCGCTCCGCAACGACACGGGTGGGGCGTCGGCGGACGCTGTGGACCTCGCCACGTTTCACGCAGCCAAGGGGCTCGAATGGCCGGTGGTCCACATCGCCGGGCTCGAGGAAGGACTGGTGCCGATCCACTACGCCAACACCCCCGAGGCCGACGCCGAAGAGACTCGCCTGCTCTACGTCGCCCTCACCCGTGCCGAGCGCCTGCTCACTCTCAGCTGGGCAGAACGACGCTCGTTCGGCTCTCGCTCGCAGTCCCGGCGACGATCGCCGTTGCTCGACACCGTCGACATCGCTATCCAGTTCCTGCGCGAGTCCACGAGCACCGTCGACCTCACTCAGTCCGTCGCCGCAGTGGCCGCTGAGCGGGCCAAGCTACGCGAACGCAACGGCGCCGGCCCGCGCACGCCTCGCCTACCCGGCACACGCGGTGGCGCTACCACCCTCGACGCCGATCAACAGGCGTTGATGGATCGACTCAAGAAGTGGCGAATCGACATCGCGCGAGCCAACGACGTGCCGGCGTTCGTCATCTTCAACGACGCGACGCTGTCGGAGATCGCCCGCGTACAACCCACCTCCAATCGCGACCTCCTCGCCGTGAGCGGCATCGGCACGGTGAAGGCGCAACGCTTCGGCCAGGACGTCCTTCGCATCGTCGCCGAACACACCGACGGCTGACACCACCCAACCCCCGACTCCGGCAACCCCCGAGGGACAGACCGGCCCGCTCAGGCCCGACGACTCGTGTCCGTTTTGGCGGCCTGCATTTCGGCGCGCGCTTCGAGCAGCTTGGCGAACTTCGCCGGGTCGAAGGCGATGAACAGCCCCTCGGCCTCGGCGGTCAGCCGCTCCCCCGCTCTCATCTCGCCGTTGACGAAGATCTTGCGACCTTCGCGGCGATCGAGCCACGCCTCGATGCGAAGCGGCTCATGCAACGGTGTCGGGCTTCGGTAGTTGACCGTGAGCCGGGCAGTCATTCCCTGGTCGCCGGAGAGGGACTGCGCGGCGCCGAGCACTTCGTCGAACGCCGCAGCCACATAGCCACCGTGCACGCACGCAGGTGGGCCTTCATACGCCGAGCCGAACGTCACGTCGCACACCACTCGGTCACCCTCATAATCGAGGCGCATCGGCGGTGACATGGGGTTGGCCAGGCCGATGAACGGGCTGTAGTCAAACTGCGCCCACAACTCCGGATCGTTCACGTCCTGAAGCCGTTCGCGGCCCGGAAGGCGGTCGCCAGCGTTGGCCATCTCCGACACGCCCTCGTAGGCCGACCCTGTCGAGTGGCCTCGGAGGATCTCGACCACCGACTCCAGCGAGTCCGCCGCCGCGTCGAGTTCGTCGGCAGTCGCCGCGCTCGAACTCATCAACTCGATGACATCGCGTCCTGCGCTGGCCAGCCGGCGCATCGCGACTCGACGTTCGGTCGTCGGGAGCTCGTTCAGCTTGTCGACCCGCGGGCTGCGGTGGTTGGGCTCGCTCATGACGGCTCCTGCACCTCGACGTCGAACCAGGACAGTACCGGCGCGTGATCGGAGGGTTTGGTCCCTTTGCGAGCATTGCGGTCGACGAGGTCGCTCCGGTTGAGTTCAGCAAGCGCCTTGCTCGAAAGCAGGTAGTCGATGCGCATGCCGCGCTTCTGGTGGAAGTCCCCGGCGCGATAGTCCCAGTAGCTGTAGAGCCCGGGGTCTGGGTAGCGCTGTCGGAACGTGTCGACGAGACCCCAGTCCATCACCCGCCGCAGCGCGTCCCGCTCGGGCTGCGACACGTGCGTGCCGCCGACGAACTTCCTCGGATCCCAGACATCGATGTCGGCCGGCGCGATGTTCCAGTCACCGAGCACGACCAGCAACTCGTCAGGGGTGTGGTGGCGATCGAGGTGGAGCCGAAGTCGTTCGAGCCACGCGAGCTTGTACTGATAGTGATCATCGTCGAGCGTGCGACCGTTCGGGACGTACACCGAGGCGACTCGAACGCCTCCGCACGTCGCCCAAATGATGCGCGAGTCAGGGTCCGGCTCTCCGCCGTCGTCGAACCCGCACTCGACGTCACCGATCCCCACCTTCGACAGGATCGCCACGCCGTTCCACTGGCCGAACCCGTGATGCGCCGACTCATAGCCCAGTCCGGCGAACGCCATTCCGGGGAACTGGGCATCGGACAGTTTCGTCTCCTGCATGCACAGGACATCGGGCTGAACGGTCTCGATCCATTCCTCGACCCGGGGCATACGGGCTTTGAGGGAGTTCACGTTCCACGTCGCGATCAACATCGGACCGACACTACCGCCGGTCCGCACCTCCGCTCACCGGCTCTCCGACGCATCGATTCGGCTCAAGTGAGGGCCCGGAGCGAGTGCTCGCGAGAGTTAGGCTTCCCAGCAATGGCTGATGAGCAGGTTTCAACGGGCACCCTTGGTCCCAACACGTGGTTGGTCGACGAGATGTACGAGCAGTACCTCGCCAACCCCCACTCGGTGAGCGTCACCTGGCAGGAGTTCTTCGCCGACTACCGCCCGCCGGGCCCTGC
>JAIBBP010000021.1 GCA_019694615.1 Microthrixaceae bacterium
AGCGGTTCTTCACCCGCGACCAACGCCGGGCGCTGGCACGTCGTGATGGTGGGTGTGTGTTTCCGGGGTGTGGGGCGCTCCCGCACCGTTGTGATGCACACCATGTGGTGCATTGGATCGACGGAGGCCCCTCCGACGTCGCCGCGGGAGTGCTGCTCTGCCGCCGCCATCACGGCGTCGTGCACCGGACCGGGTGGGCGATCCACATCGGTGACGACGGCTGGGCCTGGATTACGACAGCCTGGGGACGCAGGCTCTGGTGTCAACAACACCAAAAGATCCGCCCCGGCCCCGCACCGCCAGCGCAAACCGCCTGAGCAGAGCCGGCGAACCGACACCGCAGGGTCTCGAAACAGCAGATTGACCCAGCGGGCCTATTTCAGCGCGCCCGGCCGTACCGGACGCGCCGCGCAGCATTGGAAGTCCCGGCGGTCAGTTCGCGTTGATGGTCGCCGAGAACGAGTCGTGCCATGCTGTGGTCTCCAGGGGTCGGTGAGCTTGTGCACCCGGCATTCCTGCCGGGAACGTGCGCTGACCTCTGGACTAGCCACCGCTCCCGGGTGGCGCAGGTCGGAATGGATCTGCAACGTTCAGCGGATACGACTCAACCAGGGATTGTTTCATAACTGGAGTTCTTGGATGCAACCAGCGATCGTTCCCATTGGCAGGGCTTCTTTTTCAATTGTCGCCTTGGTTGGAGTTCTATGTGCCCTCATTGCCGCAATAGATCAATGTCGATTTATGCAACGTGCACAACGCAGTGAGACTCACGCACCGGGCTGGCATCGAGCTCTAGCAACGACAAGACGAGGCCGAGTCAATCTATTTTGGATGGTTGCTGGAAGCACTCTTGGGATGGCCTGGGTTCTTTCGGGATCATAGATCGGGAGTGGATGAGTTCCAGCGGTCGATGCACGGTCCCGGCGCGTTTACCGGCGCTACTACCACCACCTACTGCTGGAGAACTACGTCGGGACTGCGCTGTTGACGTCCTTTTGCGACGGCGATGAACGCGAGGGCTGCGGGGGACAGCGTCCCCGGGCGATTGATCATGCCGACCCGGCGACTGATGCGTGGGACGATCTCAGCGACGTGCACCTCACCGGACCCCCGTCGTTCCATCCTTTCCGCCACGTGGCGGGGAAGAATCGAGTATCCACCGCCCGCCTCGACGATGGCGGTGATGACGTCGCGGAGGTCGGTTTCGATCGCGATACGAGGCGTCCGACCCGAGCGGGCGAAGGCGTCGTCGATGAGTCGGCGAGTCGACGTTCCTACGATCGTTGTGACGAGCGGCAGCGCCGCGAGTCGACCCATCGAAACCGAAGGGCCCTGCTCGACGGTGCGGTGGAGCACCGCGACGTACTCCTGCTCCTCGAGTTCGACCGCATCCAGTCTGCCGTCTTGCACCATCGCTTCGGTCAGCGGGAGTTCGGCGAAGCCGACCTCGGCTTCGCCGCCGGCAACCATGCCGGCAACGGCGGCAGCGTCGTCGGGTTCGATCAATCGCACAGTCACGTCAGGGTGCGAACGGTGGAACGCTCCGATCATGAGGGCCACCGGATCCACGCCGAGGGTCGGTATCGACACGAGATCGAGGCGCCCTCGCTCGACTCCCCGCACGGCCTCGACTGCTTCGCGCGCCGAGTCGACGTCGCGAAGCGCCTGCCGCGCCGACGGCAGAAGCGCCCTGCCCGCCGCCGTCAAGCGGACGGTTCGCCCGATGCGGTCGAAGAGTGCGACCCCGAGCTCGGCCTCCAAGGAGCGGATGGCCTGAGAGAGCGACGGTTGTGCGACGTGCATCGCGGCTGCAGCGCGAGTGAACCCACCGTGGTCGACCACCGCAACGACGTACCCGAGCTGGCGAAGATCCATAGGTAAAGACTATCGGTTAGATAAAAGCAAGGTCTTGGACTGATCGACGGTGGACCGGCACCATGGACCCAATGGCCTCGTTCCCGCTCATCTGTACCGCCGGCCTGGCCGTCGGCGTGCTGTACGGCCTCTTCGGAGTCGGTTCAGCGTTCGCCACCCCAATCCTCGCCGTCATCGGCGTCCCCGGCATGGCCGCGGTCGCCGGTCCGTTGCCGGCGCTCCTGCCGGGGTCGATGACCGGCGCGTGGTCGTACTCCCGGGAGGGCAAGGTTGACTGGTGGGTGGCCAAGCGCACCATCGCAGGGGCATTCCCCGCCGCGATCGTCGGGGCCATCTCCAGCCAGTGGGTGTCTGGCCCGCTCCTCGTCGCGATCTCGGGCGGCGTCCTCCTGCTCATCGGCCTCCGAGTCCTCCGCCCCGTCGACACCGACGCCGAGCGAACCCCTTGGGCCCGGACCCACCCGATCCTTCTCGTTGCCGCAGCGATCGTGGTCGGATTCTCGTCGGGCCTGCTCGCCAACGGTGGCGGCTTCCTCCTCGTGCCGCTGTTCCTCCTGGCCGTCGGGCTCGACATGAACCAGGCGACCGGCACGAGCCTCGTGGTCGCTTCTCTTCTGACGATCCCCACCCTCGTTGCCCACGCGTTCATCGGTGACATCGACTGGGCGGTGTCGCTGATCTTCGCAGTCGGCCTGATTCCGGGTGCCCGGGTGGGCGCTCTCGCCGCTGGTCGTCTCGCCACCGACAAGCTGCGGAGCGCGTTCGGGGTCCTGTTGGTCGGCTTCGCGATCTGGTTCCTCGTGCGCGAGGTTCCACAGCTCATCGGCTGAACTGCGAACCGCCTCAGCCCCCGGTCGGGTAACCCGGGGCCGGGACCACGCCGAGTTCGGACCTCACGTCACCGAACCGTTGCGAGCCGCCGTGGGCGATGACACCTGCCCAGTCACGATGGGCATCGTCGAGCTCGTCTCGGGTCCGTGCCACGAAGTTCCACGACATGGCGATCGGCGCCTCGAACGGTTCCCCGCCGATGACAACGACCCGCGCCGAGCCGTCGATCCGTGCCGATGTCGACCCTGGCGCGAGATACGCCGTCGTGCCAACGGACACCGTCGTACCGTCTATCGACGGCGCACCCGACATCACCAGGACCGCGTGTTCGAACGACGGCTCCAGGGGCACCTCGACCGACGTCCCGACGACCAGGTCCAGTCCGACCATCGGCCAGTCGGTCCGTGCGGCGGATGTCTCGCCCGCCAACGACCCAACGAGCACCGTGACGGCAGCGCCAGAGAGGTCCACGACGGGAAGCTCGGCGTGGTGCTCGAAGGCAGGGTCGCTCCAACGCGTCGCGTCAGGTTGAGCGACCCACAACTGAAGGCCGTGCATCAGCCCCACGCTGGCCGCCGGACTCTGCTCGGCGTGAGCGATGCCCCGACCCGCCGACATCAGGTTGAGCTGACCGGGGCGGATTACCTGCTCGCTGCCCAGGCTGTCGGTGTGCACGACTTCGCCCGCGAACAACCAGGTCACAGTCTGCAGGCCGATGTGGGGATGCGGACCGACCGCCATCGCCCCCACGCCGACGTCGACCGGGCCGAAGTGGTCGGCGAAGCACCACGGGCCGACGGTGCGGTGCTGGCGCTTCGGAAGAAGCCGTGCGACCGGTGTAGAGCCGAGCATCACCTCCCGACTGTCGAGCAGTTCGAGGCCGGACATCGCCTCGGCACTCACTTGGTCGGGCGGCGGTACGGATGCAGCCCGTGTGCCGGCACGATGCCGAGCAGACCGTGGTTGAAGTCGTCGACCGCCTGCGCGATCTCTGCCTTGGTGTTCATGACAAAGGGGCCGAACTGGGCGACGGGCTCACCGATCGGCTGGCCGCCGAGCAGGATCACTTCGAGCGGCTCGCCTGACCGGCGCCCGCCTCCGGCAGTGAGCCTCAGGGAGCCGCCAGCCCCGAACAGCGCGAGCTGACCCTCGCCGATCGGCTGCCCCTCCGGTCCGGCGGTGCCACCGCCGCTCAGCACGTAGGCGAGCGCGTTGAAACTCGGGTTCCACGGCGTGTCGAGCCGGGCGCCCGGAGCGATCGTGGCGTGTGCCATCACGATCGGCGAGTGCGTGCCGCCCGGGCCCCGATGACCGTCGAGGTCGCCCGCAATCAGCCGAACCAGTGCCCCACCGTCTGGTGAACTCACCAAGGTGACGAGGTCGGCCTCCAAGTTCTGGTAGGCGGGTTGGATCATCTTGTCCTTGGCCGGGAGGTTGACCCAGAGCTGGATGCCGTGGAAGAGCCCGCCACTCA
>JAIBBP010000027.1 GCA_019694615.1 Microthrixaceae bacterium
CTGCGACTCGTTGGGTGTTGGCGTCTTGTTGGCGTTCGGTGTCTTCGGAGGTGATGTCGCTGAGGGTGTTGACGGCTGTTCTGGAGTCGGTGGTGATGTCGATGATCATGAGCAGCCCCCAGCCGACGGCCCCGATGATGAGACTGAGTCCGATGACGGCGACTGCGGTGGTGATGCGCTGCCAGAACAGGGTTCTTTGAGCGTCGCGGAGGACTTGGAGGTCGAGGTCGCTGGGTTGGTGGCTATCAGTGTCGATCACGGCATTCCTTCAGTTCGTCGGAGAGGGTTTGGTGGGCTGTTCGGAGTTTCGTGAGTTCGGCTGTGATCAGCTTGTTCTCGTTGGATTGTGCGCCGATCCGTTCGTGGGCGGCGTAGAGGCGGTCGGTCATGAGGCTGAGTTCGTAGGTGAGGGAGCGGACCCGTTCTTCGCAGTCGGCGCACGCTGCTTGCACCGCCGCCTCCAGCCGTTCGGCTTCTTCTTTGCGGCGTTCCGTTTCGAGCCGTTCGCGTTCTTGGCGTTCGCTGCTCTCGCGCTGGGCGGCTTCCCAGGCGAGCCGTTCGGCCGATTGTTGGCGTCCTGACCGGACGGCGAGGTATCCGACGGCTGCGGTGATGAGCGTTCCGGCGAACGGCAGGATGTAGACGAGGTGGGTGACGCTCGGTTGGGCTGCGGCGAGAGTCATGCCCGTCCTCCGGGTGGCGGTGTCGTGCCCTCGCCGCCCCGTCTGATGTGGCGTGCTGTGGGGTGGTGGCGGCGACTCTACCGAGCGTCCCGCCCCTGTTTCGGGGTCTGGCGGGTACTGTGTGCAGCATGGATCACTGGCTGAGGCGGGAGTATCTGAAGCTCCTCAGGTCTGGGATGACTCGGAGTCGCGCCGCGACGTTGCTTGGCGTGACGAACATGACGGTCCGCGAGGTGATGAAGCGTGACCGCCGGTTCGCTGAGGACGTCGAGCAGATCCTCGCTGAACGCAACGATGACGTCGAAGAAGCACTCTTGAAGACGGCCCTGTCCGGCAACGTCGAGGCCCAGAAGTTCTGGTTGACGAACCGCGACGAGATGACATGGGCGAACCGTTCAAGGGTCGAGCACACGGGCCGCCACGGGGGCCCGATCGAGATCGCTACGCAGGCGACGCTCGCGTTGCGGAACGCCCTCCTCGACGAGCAGACGAGAGGTTTGGCGATCGACTACGTGGACGCCGAACTCGTCGTCGAACCGGTCGGTGAACTTGGGGCCGGTGGCGATGGTTGACGGTGTCGAGGAGGACCCTGGTGGCCTCCCCCCGGAGATGGTGGAGCACTGGCGGAAGATAGCCAGCCCCGCGAACGTGGCGATCACGGCGTCGGAAGGGAAGTGGCTGCCAGCCTGGCATCTGAAGGTGATTTCTCGGGCTCTGGTTGAGGCGGAGACGTCGCCCGAGCAGACGTTTCTGAATCTTCAGGTTACGGTTCGCGGGGGGAAAGCTCTCGACGTCGACACCCCCATCCCGACGCCGGGCGGGTGGACGGCGATGGGGAAGCTGCAAGTCGGCGATGAGGTGTACGACGAGCACGGCCGAGTGTGCCGGGTGGTTGAGGCGTTCGAGCCGTACGTCACCGACGAGGCTGTTGAGGTCCGGTTCGGTGACGGCTCGACGCTGGTGACGGACCGACCCCACAAGTGGACCGCGTACAGCCGCCGCGAAAATATGGCGTTGGGGCAGTACCGCAGGCGGCACGGCCAGACTCACCGGGCGTGGCCTGACGACTGGGGCACCCAATGGGAGACGGCCAGCCGTCGGTGCTCGCACAACGAATCGACTGACCCGCGTACGGCGAAGGTCCGAACGACAGGCGAGATGATGGACGCTGGCGGACGGTTCTACATACCCGTCCTGGACGCCCCTCTTGAAGCCCCCGAAGCCGAGCTGCCCATCGACCCGTACATCCTCGGGTACTGGCTGGGGGGACGGTGCTCGCTGGCCGCGATCACCGGGAGCGACCTGGAGCACTTCCGTGAACGGGTCGCTGAGGCCGGGTGCGCCATCGAGTCGGAAACCTGCAACCCTGAGTCAGACAACTGGGCCGTCGAGGTTTCGCTGGGCGACGGGGGCACGCTTCAAACAGTCCTCGACCGATGCGGACTCCTCGGCAATAAGCACGTTCCAGACGAGTATCTTCGTGCTTCTCCAGCGCAGCGCCTCGCCCTCCTTCGGGGCCTCATGGACTCCGGCGGCGTCAACGACAAGACCGGCGGGAAGGTGTCGTTTGTGAACCAGAACCGCCGTCTCGCCGACGCTGTCGCCGAACTGATGTCGAGCCTCGGAACCAAAGTGTCTCGCGGTCGGCGTCCGGTGAGGGTGGGCGGCGTTGAGACGGGGGCGATCGCCTATCGGGTGGCGACCATGTGTACGTTCAACCCGTTCTCGCTGCCACGAAAAGCGGAGCGGTGGTCAGACGACTCGAAGGGTTCGCTGACCCGCCGGACCAGGGTGATTGTCGGGTTCGAGACGGTGGGCACGCGGAGGGTGCGCTGTATCGCCGTCGACTCCCCGAGCCACCTGTTTCTGGCCGGGGAGCAGATGGTCCCGACCCACAACTCCGAGCTGACGACGAAGTGGAACGTGGTCTGGTATCTCGGCATGTTCGAGGCGAAACGCATTCTGATCGTGTGCGCGTCCGGGGACCTCGCCGAGAAGTTCTCCCGCGAGGCCCGCGACATCTTCAAAACGTGGGGGCCTCTCCTGTTTGGAAAGAAGGTCCGCGACGACATGTCGGCTGTCGACGAGTGGGGAACGAGCGACGGAGGGTTCGTCCGAGCCGTCGGGGCCGAATCGAAAGGCATCACCGGATACGGTTTCGACCTCATCGTGATCGACGACCCCGTGAGCGACGCGAAAGCTGCCCGGTCCGAAGTAATGAAGAAGAACCTGCTGGAATGGTATTCGGGGACGCTGAGAACGCGTCTCCAGCCTGGCGGGACGATGGTTCTGGTGATGGCACGGTGGACCGACGACGACCTGTCCGGCACCGTCGTCGAGAAAGCGGTCCGCGAAGGCACCGGGGACCCGTGGAAGATCATCAAGATCAGCGCGATCGCCCGCTGCCCCCTCCCCGAACCAGACCCTGACGACCCGGATTTCGCCGCGCTTTCGCTTGAGCGCTCCGAGTGGCGCGACGAATGGGGGCGCTCCGACGGGGACAGCTTCTGGCCGGAAATGTGGCCCGCCGAGGTCCTCGAACGGATCGCCGAAGGGCTCCCCGACCCGACAGCGTGGGATGCCCTCTACCAGCAGGACCCGGTAGCGAAATCCGGGAACGCGTTCGAGCGCGGCCACTGGCGGCGCGTCGACCCGCTCGACGTCGCGATCGTCGACAGGGTCAGAGCGTGGGACCTCGCCAGCTCAGAGAACAAAGGCGACTGGACTGTCGGGGCGCTCCTGGGTCGCACAAGCGACCGTCGCACCGTCATCCTCGACATCGTGAAAGGCAGGTGGTCCCCCGACCGCGTCGAGGCCGAAGTTCTCGCCGCAGCGGACCGCGACGGCATGGAGGTCCGCATCCGCATGGAAACGCCGAAAGGCGATTCCGGGGTCACGGCGCTGCACTACGAGAACCTGCTCCACCACCGCGACTTCGCCGGATGGCCGGTGAAAGGCAAGAAAACGGAGCGTGCGGCGATCATGTCGGGTTCCCACAAGAAAGGGAAACTCCTGATCGCCCTCGGGGCAGCGTGGGACGAAGCCCTCGTCGCCGAGTTCGAGCGGTTCCCGTACGGTTCACACGACGATCAGGTTGACGCCTGCTCCCTCGCGTTCAACCAGTTGTGGGAGTTCGGCGGGGGCGACACCACAATGGTCGCCCCGACCGACATCGACGCTGCGATCCGGCTCATCGGACAGTACGAGCCACCCTCTGAGCTGGTCGAATACCAAGGTTCTCTGCCGTCTCCGGTGGCAGCGGATCACCGGACGGAATGAACGAGTAGAACACGTACCGGCGCATCCGCCGCGGTGTCCATATCTGCATCGGCCACAACGTCCCCTCGGCGACAACCCCGCCGGGGCACAGGGAACTCAAAGGCCAGTACGGCCAGTCGTCGTCGACGTTCAACCTGTCCCCCTGGAACGCCCGGTACGCTTGGGGGAGGGCAGAGGTGCCGATGTCGCCTTGGAACGCCACCGAGTTGCGCTTGAGGTACAACCCTCTCCGCTGAAACCTGCGAGAGTTGCGTCGCATCAACTGCCGCTGGTTGCCGTCCATCCACGACACCGGGCGTTCGGCGACCCAGCGTGCCGCCACGTCGACCGTTTCGAGGTCGATCTCGACCCAGGCGCGCCCGCCCACGATCCACTGAGAGTCCTCCGTTTGGCGTTGAACGAGCGCGGCGTACGTCTCCTGCACTTCGACGGGGTCCCCACTGTCCTGCCCGTACCCGGCCTGAAGGTACAGCTCAGCCCACGTCGTCCCGACAGACAACCTCACGACGGCTCAGCGACGACCAGGGCGTCGATGACATCCTCGACGAGATCAGGCGTCACCCCCGCGGCCGAGGTGATCCCGTGACGGCCGAGAAGTTCCATAGCGTCCTTGCGGTCAGCGTCCGACGCTGACGCCCACGCGGCGTTCAGGCGGGCCCTGTCGTCAGGCGACAGGGAGCGAGGAGCTGGCAGCGCCGCGGCAGGCTGGGAGGCCGGTCCGATCGTCGCCACCCCGCCGCCGTCGGCGAGTTCTTCAAGTGTCGCCTTCAACCGGAGCACGGGGACCACAAACTTGCGTTTCCGACCGGCCGACATCTGTTCGCGGCGCTCCACGGCGAGCGTCGCGCTCACAAGGCCACGCGACTGCGCCATGTCGATCAGGGACGCCATCTGCGACATTTCGCGGGTCGCCGCCCACGAGTTCGTTCGCAGGTTCCACACCCCAGTCAATGACGTCTCCGGGATGATCACCGACAATCGAACGGTCGGCTTGCACTCCATCGAGTCGTTCACCGCGCAGATGCACGGCTGGTCAACGAACGCCACATCATCCCCGGTGCGGATCGGGACGGTCACCTCTTCGCCGTCGCAGCGCCTGGCGCAACCCCCACCGGACCACAGCTCATAGATCGGGGTTCCTCCAAGCGGGTCGGGGGGCAGGATCACGTTGATCTCGTTCGATGTTGTTTCGAGATCGAACGACCCGTCTGGGGCGGTGACGACCTCGCCGCCGTACGCCGCAGCGAGGCGGTCGACCTGTTCACGGTCGCGGGTCGTGAACCTGAACGTGTCGATACTCGCAGGGCGCATCCTCCCCGACGACGTCGACGCGAGCTTCCCGATCTTGATTTTCCCTGCCTCCTGAGGTCGCCCTCGGGCAACTTCGCTGATCGGCCTCACTGGGCGTGACATCAGAATCCTGGTCCTTTCGTTAACCCCACTCAACGGGGGAGTCGTCGGAGACGCTGAGCGTCCCGTCAATGTCGATGTTTGCCTGATGAACGGAGGCGCTGGCGGTCAACTCCAGGCCGTCGAACCATTCGCCGCTGCCGCTGTCCTGGACGTACCTCCACCGAACCTCGATCCTCAGCGACTCCGGACTGGACATGACGAGCGGGTCAGAGAGGAACCGCTGCACCGCCGCCGAAATCCCCGCAGCCGTTTCCGCAGCAGGAGCCTCCGGCCGAAACTGGTGAACTTCAGTCCTGGTGATGATCTCATCGCCCACGCGTCACCCTCTTCAGTTCCCGTGCCCGCCTCTCCCCAGCTTCGGTGATCCGACAGACCATCACGTCAGCCCCGTTCGGGCCGGTGATCCTCCCGAACGGCTCAACGAACCCTCCTTGACGGAGTTCCGAGGCCCGCTTCCACCAGCACACCCCAGGCAAATCCAGCCCGGCAGCCACCGCGGCCTCAACGTCAGACAGCCCCGCAGGGGCGTTCCAGTAGGCGACGAGCATCCTCGCCCGATGCGAACCCGGGCGAACCCCGAACACCGCACCTTCCCGCCCCTCAGCGTCAGCGCCTGCGGCACGCGACGTTGCAGGGTCAGCGGACCTGGACGTCTGGCCGAGCGGCCGATGGCAGCACGGGCATCGTTCGGTCATCGCTCCACCTCCCGCAATACGGAGCGGAGCCGGTCGATCACAGCGAGCAGGAACCGCTGCGATTCGATCCCCACACTCGCCCCAGACCTGACCGCCGTACGGATATCTTCGATGCGGTCCCACTCTTCGTCATCCGGCATTCGATCTCCTCTCTTCGAGAGTCCGCCGTCTCATGCGACGGATCTCGCGTTCGTCTTTCCCTCCCCACACCCCGCCAGCCCGACGCGACGGGCCGAGAGCGAGCGCGTAGTCGAGACATTGTTTTCGCACCAGGCATTCGCTGCACACGGCTTTCGCCGGGGCGGTGTCGTTCGCCCAGAACAGGTTCGGGTCGACCCCGCGGCATGCGGCGTCCTCGCGCCACACCCCATCGTCGTCGATCTGACTGAACGACATTTCCTGGGCCAACGTGAGCGTTCTCGACATCATGGGGCACCAACCGACAGCGCCGCTGTTGCGATTGTTGAGAGGTCCTCCAGGTCATCCGCACAGTAAGGGGCTCCGAGATCCTTCAACACGAGCCGCTGCTCGCCCGTGTCGTCGACGGAGATCATCCCGGCCGTCGTGGTCGGTGTCCGCTGGTTCTTGCGGAACAGCAACCCCCACAGGCCCGTACCGACGGTCGGGTCGCCGAGGCTCTGACGTTCCCGAGGCCCGATCCCGGACCCGTCGTCGGGTCCGCTCCACACTTCGGTGAGGAGCATCGCTGCGGACAAGGGGACTTCGTCGGTGAGGGCCATCAGCAGAAGCGCCCCGGCCTCGACGAGCGGTTCGTCTTCGTGTGGGAGAGTCAACTCCAACGGTCCCCTGCCGGACACCCACAGCAGGAGCTTCGACGGGCGGGCCTGCCCCAGCGTTGTCGGAATGTCGAAGTACCGGCGAAGGTGCGTCACCGGGTCGATCAGCGAAAACGTCTCACCTCTGGGCGATGCGGCGATCTCGACGCTCCCACCATCCGGGTCGACATCAGTGACCTCGACGGCGGGGAGCCCGAGCCCGCGGCCGTGCGCCCACGTCGACAGGCGGGCGACGATCCAGGAGACGTACTGGACGGTCATCCCCGAAGGCGGGGCGTTGCCTCGCAACACGACGGTGGTGGCGTCACCGCGGGTCGCTCCAACGGTCCACCTCTGGCGATCCCATTCGATCCGAAACGTTGTATCCATTGCTCTTACTCCTCCTCCTCGGAAATCTGGTCTGTCGGCATCGGGACCCTGCCGGGGCCGAGTTCGATGCACAATCGCTGATGGTCGCAGTACCCGCAGTTCCAGGCGTTCCCGGCGGCGATGACGCGTTCCACCATCTCGCCATCCACCTCTACCTGCTCGGTGTGGTGCCACCCGCCGTTCCCCGGCGAACTGATCTCCACCGGGATGCCGGGGATGCGCCTCGCAGCGACCAGCCCTTCGTCGTGCCACAGGCGGTTGATCCTGGCCATCCGCAGCATCTCGTCCTCGACTTCGGTGCGGATCTCGTCGAGGTCGACGGTCCACTCGGCGACGAACCGTTGCATCTCGGACATGCCTTTGCGCTGGGCGACGGCCACCGAGATCGCGTCGCGAGCGAAGTTGACGACCATCACCTTGTCCGCCCCGCGAACCAGGGCCCCGATCCCCGCCTGGATGAGAGCACCGCGAGACGGCCCTTCGGCAGCCCCGCGTTCCCCGACGGCGAGCTTGTACTTGTACCCGCCGACGGTCTTGAAGTCCCCGACGGCGTTCAGTTCGGGGGTGTGGATGTGGAAGTCCGTGTACGACACGATCGGCACGGGCTCACCGCGAACCTCAAACACCTCAGGTTCGATCCGATGCGCTCGCGGCCACACGGCATCGCACGCTTCGCAGTTCCACACATACGTGTCGCCCACCCCGACCTGCTCGGTGCCGCCGTCACAGCGGCGACACGCCACCGGGTCGTCGAGTTCGACCTTCGTGCCGATCAGCCCTTCGAGCGTGACGTGTTCGGCCCCGAAATGGGCGACCACCGCTTCTTCGAGTTCGGCGTGAACCCATTTGCCGATCGACGTGAGAAACCACCCCGACGGACCCATCGGGGCCCCGCCTGTCCCGTTGGCGTTGAACGACAGCTCTCGGGCGCACCCCAACGCCTTCGACGGCGTGATGTACCGGCGTTCCTTTGGGACACGCGGCCCGGCCTGACGCATCAGGTGGTCGATCAGGATCGGCCCGAAGATCGACCCTTCGTCTGGCACCCACCCGGCCCGCGGGTCGCCAGCGGCCCGAGGCAGGTCGGATCTGTCTGTTCGTATGGGCATTCAGGCCCCTTTCGTGGTTCGCTGCGGACACTTCTTGATGATCGAGACGGCGTTCTTCTCGCCCCTCCAATCGGAGGGGGATGTCGTGGCCACGACCCGGCAGCAGCCGTACGGGCAGTCGAGCAATAGGTGTCCGCCTCTGCTGTACCGAATCTCCCACCCTCGGTCGGAGGCGAGAGCGACCGCAGGGTTCTTCTTCGCCATTCGGGGGACGTTGACCGCTGACATGTCAGCTTTCCTCCGCTTCGCTGAGGGCGCAGTCGAGGGAGGCGACGAGCGCCCCGATGACGAGGCCGTCGGCCCACACAGTCTTCAACGCTACGTGAGGGTAGTCTTTCAGTACTTTGGCTGCTTCTCGGCAGCGGACGTTGGCGACGTCGTTGATGGCCTGAGGGTGGCCGACCATTGACAGGATCAGTTCGCTGCCCCACCCGGCGTCGACCGCTTCGGAGAGCGCCTCGCAGGCGGCGCCCAAAGCAAGGAGGGTGTCGAGCTTGAGCTTGCCTGCTTCTTCTTGTTCGTATTGAGTCATGCTGATGTCTCTCGTTTCATTTGATTGCTGGCTAGAACGGGTCGTTGATCGGGTCGTCGAGGTTGACGCGAACCCTGACCGCGGACCCGCAGTGGGGCACTTCGGTAACCCCGGCGATTCCCCGGTAGGTGACGTCGATTCCGATCGAACCCTGGTCTGAGTATGTGTTCGGAGGGGTGACAGTCACGTCGAACACCGCCACCCGTGCGTCCCCAAGGGGGGCGTCATCAGGCTCGTACACGGGATGCCAGGGGGCGGCGAGCCTCCGCTCGATGGCGATACCCTCGTGACCCTTCCACCGCCTCAGTGTTCCAGCGATACGGGCGGCGTGCTCCTCGTCGCTGGCGGCCAAGGCTCCGTTCGGCCTTCCGCCGGAGAGGCGGTACGTGACCCGGTACTCGTATTCAGGCGGGTGGTCCATCATCTTCTCCTTCCCGGCCGCCAGTGGCGATCGCCGTGATCGCTTCGACGTAGCGGTCGAATGTCGTGGAGGTGGGATCGGCCACCGACGGTGCCGTGTTCACCTCCAAAGTATACACCCCGCCATCGCGGTCTACCAGGACGTCCGCGGCCCCGAAGTCGAGCCCAAGTGAGCGAACGGCCCGCCTCGCGGCGAGCCTCACCGGGGCCCGCTCCTCGAACGTCGTGGTCGGCGAGCGGAACGTCCAGCCGTTCGACTTCGCCCTCACCCACCCGGCCCCGCCGAGTTTCTCCGAGGTCTTGATGACCTTCCCGGCGACAACGTGGACCCGGTACTCGTGGGCGGCGTCGACCCGTTGGAGCCAGTGCGTTGCCCCCTGCCGCTGGGACCACTCGACGCCAGAAGGCGACGAAATGGCAGACAACCCCGAGCCGCCTCGATGGTGGGCGGTGCGCCCAACAACCAGCAGACCCGACGCCAGCCACGACACGGCGACATCGGGGTCGTCGGTGAACTGTGGGGTTGGGACGTGGTGCCTGAACCCGGCCATGACCTGGAGGGCGGCGAGCTTGTCAGACGCGACCGCCACCGACGACGGGTCGTTTATCCACAGGCCAGGACCGGCTGTGGACAACCCCCAGTTGAGGGTGAGGTCGGACTCTACGTCAGCTAGAGCGTCAGCCAGTCGACGACCCGACGGACGGCAACGGCGGTGGTACAACACGCGCATCTCATTCTCCTTTCTTCTTCTTCGGGGTCAGGAGGTCCGGTAGGCGACGATGGAGGCGAGCGCCGAGGCAGATGCCGCCTCCCACGCCGAACGGATCGCCAGCATCCCTGTGGAGATCTCGCAGGTGAGATCGACCCGAGACACCCCACCCATCACGTCGTCCGCCACGTCGAACAGGTGATCCATGACCGTCCGTGTGGACCCGTCGACATTGGACACGACGGGACTCCGGCCCCTGCCCGTCGAGAGGATGGTGCAACCGGCCGGGCCGGGAGTGGCGACGTACAGGCCGCTCCCAGACGACCAGACCGACGCCGCGCTCCCAGACGACCAGACCGACGCCGGGCCACCCATGCCGCCGAACCACCAGACCCACTTGTGAGCTTCGAGCAGAAGGTTCGTTGGGACACCGACGGTGAGATGGAGGGAGGCGTCGAGCCCGATATCGGACGCTGCGTCCCGAGCCGAGAGCAGGGCCCCGTCCGCCGTGTCGAGGCACTCCAGAGTGCTCGCTTCGAGCGCTGGAGTGTCGCTCGATGAGTCGACGATCGACACGTCGAGCCAGCCCCTGGCCTGGTAGACGTCGCGCAGCATCTCCGCCGTAGCGAGCGTCGACGACGGATGCCCCAAGTCGTGGAGCGGCAGATCGGCACCTCGCCGCCCGGTCACCACATAGGTGGTCACTGGACTCTGCCGATCAGGAGCGGGTCGGCGAGCCGGTCGATCTCCGACGCAAGCGTCTTCACCTGGGCGAGCCGATCCGACACGTCGACCATGAGCCGTGTGGCGTCACGAACCGCCTGGTCGGCGTCGTCGACGAGTTCCGGTTCGAGAGCGATCGCCAACAGCACGGGCCGCTGGCAGAGCATCTCGTACACGGCCGTCATGCTTTCGCTGACGGACCCTAGCTGCGAGGCGATCCCGGCGACCACCTCCGCGGGTTCGATGTCGTTGATGGTTGACGGCATGAAATCCTCCTTTCAAGGATGTGTGTTGAGGTTCAGACGACCTCGTCGAGGCGTGACGACACGGGCAGACCGGCCCGGTACAGGGGCGTGGGCTCACCTTCCTTGTCCCAAGCGTCGAGCCAGTGGCGAGGCTGGAACACGAGGCGAACTGTGCCGTCCCCGGCGTCCCATGACGCGTACGTGTCGAGTTCCTGGTTGTACAACAGGAAGTCGCCCCACGCCGACTCGTCTTCGACTTCCCAGTCGGTCAGCGACGTGTCGCAGAACAGGGGCTTGAGGACGATCGCCCGTCTGGCGTTCCAGATCCGCCGGGCGAGGTACTGGTCGTCGTCGCCGAGAGCGTCGGCGATCAGCTCGTCGACCGGTTCCGGTTCCCGGACCGGTTCGACGATGACCGGCTCGGGCTCGGGGTCGTACACGAACCGTCCGTTCTCGTAGCGGCCTTCCAGCCAGCCGAGCCCCGATTTCCACGTCGACACCTTGCCGAGCTGGCGTCCGGGCCCGTCGGCGGCACCCCAGTCCCGCTTGTAGTTGCCCCGACTGATGGTCCGCACCGGGTCCTCGTCGCGGGCCACCCCGTCCTCGAACGTGACGTAGTCGCCGTCCTCCAACTCGACGAACGCGCAGCACGTCACCTCGGCGTCTTTCGCTGCCGACAGGAGCGCCTGTCTCGTCGAGGCGAACATCACCCCGACCGGATGGACAGCAGGAACCCCTTTCCTCCAGATCGAGCAGTACACGCCGGGCCTGGAGTTGAGGAGCGCCAGGTGGACGATCGGCTGCGTCTCGCCGCACATCATCCACGCCACGGCGGCATCGCCCTCGACATGGTCGGCGACGGCGTCGACCCCGCTGTCGCGGATGATGTGGAACAGCACCTCGGAATCCACTTTCGCTTCCCGTTTCAGGGACAGCTTGCGGGTCACCTCGGCGTCGTTCACGATGATCCCGTTGTGGACCCCGACGATGCCGGGCAGGACGATCGGATGGTTGTTGACGTTGTCGTGCTTCGATCCTTGGGTCGAAGCCCTGGTGTGGACGATCGCTGACACGGCGTCATCGTCGACCCCGTTGACGAGGTCTTCGATGTACTCCGAGGCGGGGACCGGTTCCTTCAGGTACCGAACGGACTTGTGGCTCGGGCTGAACCAGGCGCACCCCGTCGCGTCACGCCCTCGGGACTCGATGCCTAGGGCGAGCGACGCCGCCAGAACCCCGGGGTCGATCCCCGAGTTTGGCTTCAATGAGAAGCCTGCAATGCCGCACATAGTGGAGCGGCCTCCTTTCTCCCCCACATCGGGGGATGGCTGGTTGGTTAGTCGGCGAACACCTCGTCCGCCTTGGCGGCTCCGGCTGCGACGAGGTCGTCGAAGTCGAAGCCAGCGTCAGCACACCGCTGCCGAAAGTGCCGGTCCGTGGAGGTCGACAGCTTGTCGAACACGAACCCGTACGCCTCAGAGGGTGCGACTTCGTGACGTGAAGCGGCGTGGGTGACGTTTCTGGTGAACTCGACCCATGCGAGAGCTTTCGTCGGGTTCAACGTCCCCTGATGTTGGCGGAACTCGACGGTGTGGTACTTGCCGAGGGACTGGAAGTTGACCGCCTGGTAGCGGTCCCCATGCAGGTCCTCGGACCCGCTGTCAGGGTCAGGTCGAGGCAGGTTCTGTTCGCAGTACGAGACGCCGTCGGAATCCCGTTCGAAGTGTGGGCAGCGGTAGTCGTCGTTGTCCCAGTCTTCGGAGTGGGCGTCGCAATCGGCGCACCATCCACAGTCGACCAGATTGCAGTGCGGGCACAGTGGGCGTGCCGGGGCCCCGACCGGGCTGAACCGGCAGAACCGGTTATCTTCCCAGCGGGACGGCGGCAGCAGAACCCGCAGTAGCGGTTCGGTCGCCCGGTAGAGGCGACGGATCGCAGTCAACCGTTCGTCGCGGACGGCGGGCGTCAGGACCGTGTCCCACGGCCACTCGTGGTGGACGTGCAACCCGCAGTCCACGTTGACGTCAGCGCCGACCTGTCGGGCGACTCGCATCGCCTGCCGGATAACGAGCCGCTGATGCCAGTACAGCGGCGGGCTGACCATCTCGTACCCGCACGAACTGTCAGTGATGACCTTCCAGTAGTCGCGGGTCCGATGGTTGTAATCCTCTTCGGCCGCCGGTATCCCGGCGTCGGTGAGGGCACGAGTCACGACGTCGCGAGGCGCGCCGAGGAACTCGATTTCGACCCCGAACCTCGGGGCCACGGCTGTGGGCATTCCAAGCCCTCCTTTCTCACGTCATGGAGTGGACCGCCACCGCAGCAGCCCGCTTCGCGGCGTCGTAGGCGGCGGCGGCCCATTCCCGTTGGAGGGCGCACGCCACCCATCGCTGCACGAAGTCCATGCGACGGTGCAACAGGTCGACGTCGGTGGTGGCGTCGAACAGTCGCAGCTCGACCGACCCGACACTGTTGAGGACCAGCTCCTGGAACTTCGACTCCCGGAGCTGATCGCCGAAGGGGAGTGGCTGGCACCAAGTGGACTGGAGCCGCCCGTCGTGGGCGACGAGCGTGTACGCCTCGTCGCGCATCTCGAACCAGGCGTCGGTGATGTGCTGGACGGACACGGCGGGCCCGACGTGCGGGCTGACGTTGACGTGGACGTGGCACGAGTGCCCAACGCCCATGCCGATGTCGTCGAAGGCCCCCTCGACCCAGTCGACGAACCGGGTGAGCAGGTCGTACTGCGCTCGGAGGGCGGTCGGCCCGTCGGTGCGACACTCTGCCGCCTCGTCGGTGCCGGGCTCCCAGCCCGACGGCACCCCGCCGCCGAGTAGCCCGTAGTTCTGGTAGGTGAACTGCTCACTGCCCGCCTCGGCGGCGCACTCCTCGCAGTCACACTCCAGGTCCGACATCCTCGCGTCGAAGATGTCGAACTCCAACTCGATGCCCGTGAGGACATCGAGCGCCGCGTTCAGCGCGGCGTCACTGATGGTTGTGGGCATAGGCCCCTCCTTCCCTTTCCGGTTGTGGACCGCCGATGGCGGTCCGGGTCTTGCGGACGTTGGCGTAGTCCCCTCCGGGGACCGGGCGGCCGTACTCTTCGAGCGTGGCGTCGAGGTACAACCAGCACACGACGGTGCCGCTGGCTGTCACGCACGGCCACGGGACCCGCACGTACAGGAACGGGTGGCCCTCCAACCAGTCGAGACGTTCCAACACCCTGCTGGCGGCCTCCCCGGGGACGGTGATCAGGTCACCGACGGCTTCAGACCCCAGGTCGACTCGGGCGAACGGCACCGAGTCGACCTGGAGACGGACGCCGGGGATCACGCACGGCTCCGACGACACGCCGGGCACCGTGTCCCACAGGCGGGCGTTCGGGAACCCCGGACGCAACGTCCCGTAGGCAGCGAACCTCAAAGGGCTCACTGGCCGCTCATGTCAGACACGGCCCAACGGTCGAACGAACGCCGCCGACACTCCAGGTCACGGGCCGCACGCCTCAACCGCCGCTCACGGTCGGAGCACGCGTAGCGCTTCAACCGGGCGGACGGCCGGGAACACAACCCGTACCCGCTGACAGCGACCAGGACGGCGAGAAACACCGCCGCCACGATCTCGGACTCACTCATAACAATCCCCTTTCCTGGGGGTAGGCGAACGATCAGACCCCCAGCCGCGAGCGGCGATCGAAGCGATCCGCTCCCGCCGGGCAGCATTCACAGCACACCGCTCCCGCCTCTCGCGGGCAGCAGTACGCCGGTTCGGGGCGGGCGGGCACCTCACAGCCCGAACGCTTCCCGGCAAGCGTCCCTCGACGGGAACGGGCCAGCAGTCCTCTGGGCACCCGAGGCCATCACCACGGAAACCACCACGATCGGCCCCCGCCACCCAGCCTCCCAATGCTGACGATCCGGCGAGCATTCGCGCGGCGGGCCGACAATCTCGACCAACGCAGGGTTGACGAACCCCCCGTCGGTCGTTCCGACGAACTTCACGACAAACCTCCTTCACTGTTG
>JAIBBP010000041.1 GCA_019694615.1 Microthrixaceae bacterium
CGAGATCCGTCAGTCGATCGAGCGTCGCACTAACAGCGTCGGACCCGGTGCCTTCAGTGGCCTCGGCGAGTTCGACGTCGGTTACCGGCCCGAAGCGGGTGATCAGGTCCAGGAGCGCCTCGGCCGCAGGGTTGAACAACACCGGTTCGGTGTCGAGATCCCAGCGTCGAGCCACGATCCCACCACGCACGGTGCGGGAGATCACCCTCGGGTGTGCGGAATACGAGGCTCCCTCCACGCCTCAGAACAGCTCGACGTCGCCCATCGTGAGCGCGAGGTCCCGACGGCGCGGCACCCCGAGCCGAACGATCGGCTTCCACGTCAGCATCGGCCCGATCCGCGGGGCCGGCACGAACCCGGCGCCCAGCAGCTCACGCCCCCCGCCGGCAATCGCGAAGTCGGCGCTCGTCTCACGGAGGATCGTCGACACGGCGGCCCGTGCCGAGCGAGCGGTCGGCACGAGGAGCTCGGCAATCGTGGCCTCGACCGCGGTTCCCCGCGTCCGAAGACGGAACACGACCGCCCCGTCGGTGATCGAGTCGCCCACGGGCATCACCCGGTAGGCGAGCGGGCCGAACGAGTAGCGCCACCGCAGGAACGCTGGATCGCGATCCGTCGCGATCGCGGCGGGACGCTCGACCCGGGCGAGGAGTCGCCGGCAGTCGTCTTCATCTGCGAACGCATCGGTGGGGTCGAGACCGAGCGTGCATGGTTCGGACCACTTGGACGCAGCAGTTCGCGCCCCGACGATCGCTTTGAACCCCGAAGGACCGGCGATCCTCACCGCGACGGGGACGGTTCCGACCTCGCCCCACCCCATCTTCAGATATCCCGGCCGACTCTTGGCGTTGGGGGTGTTGAACACGAAGTGGACGCCCATCTCGCGAAGTTCGGGGAGCGCGCCGAGCGTCAGCTTCCGGAAGATGCCCTTGCCCTGGGCGTCGGGGTGGGTTGCGGTATCGACGGCACGTACGGCGTGGAGGACCTCGCCTGTCGAGTCCCGGAATCGCCATCGAAGAAAGGTGCGGACGCCCAACATCCGACCTTCGCTCTCGGCGACCCAGATCGGCGAAGTTCCGAACGCGTTGTCGTCGTGCTTCCAGGAGAAGAACGCCTCGTTGGGGTCGTCGGCACCCCACCCCAGCGCGGTGCGACAGAGCTCCACCACGTCGTTGCGATCTTCGGGACCCGCCCGCCGGATCTCGATGGAGGGTTCGGTCATCGCCGCGAAGCCTACCGGTCGACACCGAGCCGACGACCAGGTCTCTGCGAACCGTGTGCTGAAAGTGCCCTCGCAGGTCGCTTTCTGCACACGGTTCGGGAGCGGAGTCCTGCGACGCGACGGCGAACGGGTCTCGGTGACCGCGTCGCGAGCAGTCGTCATCACAACCGGTGACGTGCGCCTACCGCCGAGCTGACGGAGTGGCGGTCATCCCGTTCGCCCCGCTCGCGCCGTAGCGATCTGACGCCGCTGCCCCTACCCTGCGCTGTCTACCCTGATAGCTGCGGCGATCCCGTCGGGGGTCGTGCGAACGGAGGACGAATGAAGGTCGTGGTGACCGGCGGTGCCGGCTTCATCGGTGCCAACCTGGCGAAGCGTTTGGTCGGGACCGAGCAGGTGACCGATGTCGTCGTGCTGGATGACCTGTCCACCGGCTTCGAGTCGAACCTCGACGGCGTCGATGTCGAGTTCGTCCGGGGGAGCATCCTCGACCCTGACCTTCTCAACTCCACCGTCTCGGGTGCGGCCGCGGTCGTGCATCTGGCGGCGAGGCCGTCGGTGCCGCGGTCGGTGAAAGACCCCGTCGCATCGCACCTCGCCAACGCGACGGGAACCGTGAACGTTCTGGAGGCGGCCCGCGCTGCGGGTGACGTCCAGGTGATCGTCGCGTCGTCGTCCTCCGTCTACGGCTCGAACCCCACACTGCCCAAACACGAGGACCTCGCGACGCGCCCGATGAGCCCCTATGCGGCGTCGAAACTCGCCACCGAGGCCTACACCCTCGCCTACCGAGCGACCTACGACCTGCCGACGTTGGCCTTCCGCTTCTTCAACGTGTTCGGGCCGTTGCAGGCCGCCGGGCATGCATACGCAGCGGTGATCCCGGCGTTCGTCGACGCGGCGCTGGCCGGTCGACCGCTGCCGATACAAGGCGACGGAACGCAGTCCCGTGACTTCACCTTCGTCGACACGGTCACGACGGTCATCACCGACGCGATCGTGCGGCGGGTGTCCTCGCCCGAGCCGGTCAACCTCGCGTTCGGGACGCGGACCACGCTGCTCGACTTGATCGAGCTGTTGGAACGGCAGCTCGGCCATCCGCTCGAACGGGAGCATTCCGCCCCGCGGGTGGGCGATGTCCCCCACTCCCAAGCGGCCAACGACCGTCTCCGCGCGCTGTTCCCCGACGTCGTGCCCGTAGAGCTCGACGAAGGCCTGCAGGCGACCGTCGACTGGTTCCGCAGCCTGTCATGACCCGAGACGGGTCCGATGGCCGCCGGTGAATCGCTGCGGCCCCTGCTGAAGCTGGCTGCCCGAGGCGCAGATGTCGTGCGGCCCCCCGCCACAGGCATTGTGGTCCTCATCTACCACCGGGTCGGCGCTGTCGGCGGGGGGCAGATGAACCTTCCCGTCGACACGTTCCGCTGTCAGGTCGAGTGGCTGGCGGAGCACACGCGGGTGCTCTCGCTGGACGATGCGGTCGCCGAGATCAGCGGCGCCGGTCCGGTCGCTCCGGGCGTGGTCGTGACGTTCGACGACGGCACCGCGGACTGGATCGACGTGGTCGCTCCGGTCCTGGTCGAGCACAGGGTGCCCGCGACGTTCTACCTCACCACCGGCTACCCCTCCGGCGAGCACCCCCTTCCCGACGGCGAGAAGCCCTTGAGCTGGCGCGGTGTCGAGGAGCTCGCGTCGACGGGGGTCGCCACAATCGGCTCCCACACCCATTCACATCGGCTCCTTGACCGACTCGAACCAGCCGAGATCGCCGACGAGCTCGACCGCAGCATCGACCTGATCGCCTCACACCTCGGGACGGCCCCGACCCACTTCGCCTATCCCAAGGCGGTGGCGCCGTCGGTCGCGGCGCGGACAGCGGTCCGGTCTCGGTTCCGCTCTGCCGCGCTCGCCGGCACCCGGCCCAATCGGGCCGGCGACGACCCCTACGAGCTGTCACGTTCGCCGGTGCAGCTCGCCGACTCGTTCGCCGACTTCGGCCGCAAGGTCGCCGGCGGCATGGGATTCGAGGACTCGTTGCGCCGCCGGCTCAACACCGTCCGCTACCGCGGGGCGAGCCGATGAAAGCCCCTCCACGGCGCGACCACCCGCTGCTCGTGCACCTGACGACGGCCGACATCAGCCTCGAACTGCTACTGGGTCCGCAGCTGTCGGCCTTCGTCGACGCCGGCTACGACGTCGTGGGCGTGTCTGCTCCCGGCCCGTTCGTCGAACAGGTCGAAGCTCGCGGCGTCGAGCACGTCGCGCTTTCCGGTGCGACGCGGTCGATGGACCTTCGAGCGGACGTGTCGGCGATGGCCGAGCTCGTCGGCCTGTTCCGGCGTCGACGGCCCGACATCGTGCACACCCACAACCCCAAGACCGGCGTCTACGGCCGGATTGCGGCGAGGGCCGCGGGCGTGCCGGCGATCGTCAACACCGTGCACGGCCTGTACGCGACAGCGGAGGACGGGTGGAAGCGTCGAGCAGCGGTGTACACCGCGGAGCGCGTGGCGGCGACCTGCTCACATGTCGAGCTGGTGCAGAACCCCGAGGATCTCGGGACCCTGCGACGGCTTCGCGTGCCGGCCGGGAAGCTGCGCCTGTTGGGCAACGGAGTCGACCTCGCCCGGTTCGAGCCGCGGCCCGGCGTGCGGTCCGAGGTGCGCGCCGAGTTGGGGGTCGACGCCGATGCCGTTGTGGTCGGCGCCGTGGGCCGGCTGGTGCGAGAGAAGGGCTACGTCGAGCTGTTGGAGGCGTGGCAGCGGGTGCGTGCAGCCCACCCGACGGCTGTGCTGGTGGTCGTCGGGCCGTTCGAGCCCGACAAGGCCGACGCGTTGGACCAGGCCACGGTAGATCGAGCGACCGCTGAGGGAGTGCGCTTTCTCGGGATGCGAGACGACGTGGACCGGCTGTACCAGGCGTTCGACGTCTACGTG
>JAIBBP010000282.1 GCA_019694615.1 Microthrixaceae bacterium
CGCGACCCTTTGAAAACCGGTCGCTCGCCGGGGTACGCCATGATCGTGAGTTCAGGGGTTTCGATGGCTCCCCAGTCCTGCTCCGAATAGCGGCCGGAGCCCCGACCAGGATGCGCTCCGTAGACCTCGATCACCGACGCCTTGGGCGCCGCGGCGATGGCGTGTCGTACCGTCCGCCACGGCCTCGACGACGTCCCCTTTGCATCGTCGTCTCCGTTGGCCGCGACGTAGCGCACGTGCCTGCCCGTCGGGAGCGGCATCGTGGAGATCTGCGCGCCGGCCTCGTCGCGAACGCGATGTGGATCCCAACCCGAGGGCTCGCCTCGCTCGGCAACGCTTCGAGCTGTTGGCACAGTGACGCCCGCAATCGCGGCGAAGAGGACCGCCGCGACAGGTCTGATGTCCATTGCTCAGGACGCTATCGCGATGATCCTCGTCCGACTCCCGGTCCCCCGGCTCAGGAAACGTCAGACTCCGTCACCCCAGCACGGACCCGGATGAGCGTTGCGCTCCAACGCCGAGTACAGCGCGGCAACCAGTCGATCGGAGGTGACCGGCGTTGCCACGGTCTCCACGTCCTCGCTGAACTCCCGCGCCGGGCGGCCGTGACTACTGGGGCCGACCTCCACGACGACCGCTGGCGGCCGCGCTGTCGCGCCGACTGCGTCAGCGATGTGATCACCGGTCTCCGAGCACAGCATGTTGAACACCACATCAGCGCGATCGACCAGCGCGCACGCCCCGTGCTCGAGCAGGTCACACGGCTCCGACTCGGTCGGGCCGGTGCAGATGCCGACATCGAAGCCTTGACGCTCGATCGCCCCGGCGATGAGGTCCGGGCTGTCGTGCGGGCTGCACTCAAGCAGGACACGCGGTCGTGTGGGTTCGTTGGCCCAGACGCCGTTTCGGTCGCGAACTCCCATGGGCACCTCCCGGTTCCTTTTCCTAATCATATAGTCAATGACTCGGAAAATGGAACGGCTCGTAACCCCGAACGCGACAACGGGTGGCCCGATGTGCTCGAACCACCCGCTTCGACTGTGTCCGGTGGAACCGAACGGCTTCCCTCAGTGGAGGTGATGGGAGTCGAACCCACGACCTCCTCGATGCGACCGAGGCGCTCTAGCCAGCTGAGCTACACCCCCAAGGGAGTTCCGACAGTAGCCGCTGCCGGACCGGGTGGGCGACCTCATAGCGGTCGCGGGCACGGTCAGCGAGCGACGCGCTGACGCTCGACGTACGCCGGCATCGGCCGGCCGAACTGAGCGGCGCTGAACTGATGCGGCGCCTGGTAGAGCACGCCGACCTGGGACCGCAGCTTTTCGCGACGCGTCACCAGCAGGAGCGCCCCGAGGTAGAGGACGAACGCCACGTCAATCACGGCGTTCACTGCGATGAGCGCTCCACCGATGCTGATGCTGCCAAGGAAGCTCAGCACGGCGGCAGCGACGAGCGCCGTGAGGACATCCTGGCGGCGCTGCTGGACCGGGCTACGACGCTGGCCGCGTTCGGCTGGAGCGGCGCTCCGTACCGGCTGTGGCACCCGCTCGAGTGGGCGGGGTTCGGCCATCGGTTCGGCGAGTCGATTGGGGAAGTGGACGAGATTCGAGCGGCCGACCCCAACGGGCGCCGACTGCTGCAGCGATCCGAGGTTGCGGGCGAACTGGCCGATGGTGTCACTGCGACGGCTGGCGACATTGCGCCGGATCATGTCGGGAACGAGGACTACAGCCCACGCCACCCCGAGGCCGAAGAGCAACAACCAGGACGACACGTTTCGCTCACTCATCCTTTTCCGTCGACGCCCGGTGATCCCTCAGAGGCAGCTGTGCACCCGGCACATCCACGTCGTATGAAGGATTCGTGACGACCGACTCATCGGTGGATATCGAACAAATACACAGTTGCAAGCAAGTGACACCCGTGTAACGGCCATCAACCTAGTGAACGCGGATTGAGGCGTCCACCCAAAGTGGCCCGATGTGACATAAATTATTACAGGCCGGTTACGGCAGGGAGCGACGCGTCACGAGCTGAACGAAGAGTCACCGAAGGGATCGCCGGTGCGTCGGTATGACCCCGAACGCCCCCCGGTCTTCTCCCACAAGGCGACCTCGCCGATCACCATCGAGCGGTCCACGGCCTTGCACATGTCGTAGATCGTCAGGCAGGCGACGGTGCACGCTGTCAGCGCTTCCATCTCGACGCCGGTCCGATCGACCGTCTCGACCGACACTTCGACCTCGATGAACGTGTCCTCGATCCGGAAGTTGACCAGCACCGCACCAACCAGCAGTGGGTGACACAGCGGGATGAGGTCGGATGCGCGTTTGGCCGCCTGGATGCCCGCAACCCGGGCAACAGCCAGCACGTCGCCCTTGTTGATCGCACCGCGGGCGACCAGCGATGTGGTCTCGGTGGACATCGTGACGCGTCCGCGGGCGATCGCCCGGCGGTGGCTCGGCTCCTTGGGGGTGACGTCGACCATCCGTGCCCGGCCGAGGGGATCGAGGTGCGTCAACGCCCGTTCAGACATGGCCGAAGACTACCCGTCCGCCCGTTGCCCCGACGAGGTCGCACCCAACAGCGGCGAAATGTGCTGCGAGGTGTGCGGTTTCGCGATTGCCACGCAACACATTTCGTTTGGGGCGACGGCCGGGTCCGGCGGTGCGCTCATCCGGCGATGCGCTCAGCCGGCGATGCGCTCAGCCGGCGATGCGCTCAGCCGCCGAGCTGGCTCATCGAGCGAGCCGGTCTGATGAAGTGCACCTGGTTGATCGCGTGCCCGGCCCACTTGCCGTCGACGCACTCGGCCATCAAGGCGGCGAGCTCGGAATCCGACGCGCCCGAGCGCAGCGGACCGCGCAGGTCGTGCTCGTCGAGAGCAAAGAGGCAGTTGCGCATCGCGCCCTCGGCGCTCAGGCGCACCCGGTCGCACGAGGCGCAGAATGGCTCCGTCACGCTGGCGATCACGCCCACGTGGGCTCCACCCAGCCCGCCGCTCCCACCTCCGTCCACGTAGCGGAACCGCTCGGCGGGCGCGACACCGCGCGACACGGGCACCAACGGGAATCGCTCGTCGATTGTTGCGACGATCTCGTCGCGACCGACGACGCGGCCCCGCTCCCACCCGTCGTCGGCGCCGAGGGGCATGAACTCGATGAAGCGCATCTCGACACCGCGTTCGCGGCCGAAGGTCGCCAGGTCGAGCACCTCGTCGTCATTGACACCGTGCATCACCACGGCGTTGACCTTGACGGACTCGAACCCGGCTGCGACCGCTGCGTCGATCCCGGCCACAACGTCGTGAAGCGCATCGCGGCGGGTCAACTCGATGAAGCGGTCGCGACGCAACGTGTCGAGCGAGACGTTGATGCGACGCAGACCGGCCGTGCGAAGGGCGGCGGCCTGACCTGCCAGCAGGACGCCGTTGGTGGTCATCGCCAGGTCGATCGGCCGGCCATCGACCGCTAGCGCCGCCAAACGGGCGACGAGCCTCGGAAGGTGCGAGCGCAGCGTCGGTTCACCACCGGTGATCCGGATCGAGTCGACACCGAACGCCTCTACGAGGATCCGCGCCAACCGCTCGATCTCCTCGAACGTCAGCACCTCCGACCGCGGCAACCACTCGAGCCCGTTCTCCGGCATGCAGTAGGTGCAGCGGAAGTTGCATCGGTCGGTCACCGAGATGCGCAGGTCACGGTGGACTCGACCAAAACGATCCACCAGTTGCGACGTCGGCCCCATGGGCCAAGGGTAGAGCGGTCCGACGAGGTCAGATCACCGGGCCGATGGGCAGCACCCGGACGGTCTCCCCTGCCCGGGCCCCTTCTCCGTCGTCGAGCACCACCAGCCCATTGGCCGCCGCCATCGAGGCGACATGGTGCGATCCCTGGCCTCCCGCCGACACGACCCGGTAGCAGCCGGCATCGTCCACCGACACGACCACCCGAACGAAGTGGGTCTTGCCATCAGAACGGCGACCGAAGTCGTGCTCGGCGATCGCCGCCACCGTCGGGCGCTCGAGTACCTCGTGGCCCGCCATCTTGCGAAGCGCAGGGCGCGCGAACAGCTCGAAGCTCACCATCGATGACACCGGGTTACCCGGCAACCCGAAGACCGGAACCGCCCGGCCCCTCGAAGGGACCGTGCCGAACGCCAGCGGCTTCGCCGGCTTGATGGCAATCTGCATCCATCGCATGTCGCCGATGCGATCGAGCACGGTCTTCACGAAGTCGAAATCCCCCATGCTCACTCCGCCCGAGGTCACCAGCGCGTCGCAGCGCGCCACGCCGTCGCGCACGGCTCCCTCGATGCGCTCCTCGTCATCCGCGATCAAGCCGAGGTCGAGCGGGTCGAAACCCGACTCCGCGAGCAGGCCGACGAGTGCGGACCGGTTGGAGTCGTAGATCTGCCCGGGTCCGAGTTCCGCGGGTGGCTCGACCAGTTCGTCACCGGTGGAGAACACCCCGACGAGCGGTCGGCGGATCACGTCGACCCGGTCGCGACCGACCGTACGAAGCAGAGCGATCGCGCCTGGAGTGAGCGTCGTACCGGCAGACAGCACAGCGTCGCCAGGCGCGATGTCGTCGCCGGCGGGACGCACGTGGTGTCCGGCCGGCACAGCGTCCGCGACTTCGACGACCTCCTCACCGGGAGTACCACCGAACGTGCATCGTTCGACCATGACCACGGCGTCCGCGCCATCGGGCATCGGGGCCCCCGTCATGATCCGCATCGACTCGCCCGGCCCGATCGAGCGCGATGCGACGGTTCCGGCGGCGATGGTGCCAACCAGTCGGAGTCGCGCACCGGGTGCCGAGTCGACACTGCGAAGTGCAACTCCGTCCATCGCGGAGTTCGCGAAGGGCGGCACCAAATGGGCGGCCACGACATCGTGGGCCAACACGGAGCCGAGGGCCGACGTGACGGCCACACTGACGGTGTCGAGACGGTCGACACCCGCCAATACGAAGGCGAGCGCGTCATCCCTACTGATCACGGGACCACGCTAGCGATCGCTGCGGCAGCGACGCCGCCGTCAGATGTTGTGGCGACGCACGATCTCGCCGAGCACCTCACGGAACTCCGCGCCGAGGTCGTCCCGCTCCAACGCCAGCTCGACCGTGGCCCGGAGATACTCGATCTTGTTGCCGATATCGAAGCGACCTTCCTCGAAGATCTGCCCCTTGACCGTCTCCTCCTTGAGGAGGAGACCGATGGCGTCGGTCAACTGGATCTCGCCGCCCACGCCTGGCTCGACATGCTCGATCGCATCGAAGATGGCCGGCGTGAACAGGTATCGCCCGACGATCGCCAGGTTGGACGGAGCATCCTCGGCTTTGGGCTTCTCGACAACGTCGACGATGTTGCACAGACTGCCGTCACGACCCTCGGGGGCGGCACAGCCGTAGGCGCTGATCGCTGCCGGCTCCACCTCCATGAGGGCAACGGTCGAGGATCCGGTCTCGCCGTACGTGGCGATCATGTCCTTCAGCAGGTGGGAACGCTGGTGCATGATGTCGTCGCCGAGAAGGACCACGAACGGATTGTCGCCGACGTGTTTGCGGGCGACCGACACAGCGTGGCCCAAGCCGAGCGGTTCTCCCTGGCGAACGAAGTGGATGTCGGCGAGGTCGGCGAGTTCGATCACATCGGCGAGGTCGTCGGTCTTGCCCTTCTCGGCGAGGTGGTACTCGAGCTCGAAGTTGCGATCGAAATGGTCCTCGAGGCTGCGTTTGTTGCGACCGGTGATGATCAGGATGTCGTCGATCCCGGCTGCGACCGCTTCCTCGACCACGTACTGGATCGACGGGCGGTCGACGACGGGCAGCATCTCCTTCGGCTGCGCTTTGGTCGCGGGCAGAAATCGCGTGCCCAGTCCGGCAGCAGGGATGACGGCTTTCCGAACGACTCGATCGGTGGGCATGGTACGGGACTCCTCGACGGCTGGATCCTAGACGCAACCGGGTGGAACGCGTCTGGGCTGTGACGTTCCGATCGGACGAACCGAGGTCGAACCTGAGTCATCGGACCGGACTGCTCCTGTCGGCGCCGGCGTGACGGAATGAAGCGATGACGGTTATCGTTGGCACTCGGCATCGTCGAGTGCCAACGTTTCGTCCGCCAGGAGCCACCCCAATGCCCACCTACGACTACCGCTGCAAGGACTGCGGCCACGAGTTCGAGATCCACCAGTCGTTCTCCGAGGATGCGCTCACCGAGTGCCCCGAGTGCAAGGGAAACCTCCGGAAGGTGTTCGGCTCGGTTGGTATCAGCTTCAAGGGTTCGGGCTTCTACAAGACCGACAGCCGGTCTGGCGGATCGAGCAAGTCGTCGAGCTCGTCGGGCTCGTCCAGCAGCTCTTCGGGCGACTCGTCGAGCAACAACTCCACCAGCGGCGCCTCATCTTCGAGCTCGAGCGATTCGTCGAGCTCCAGTTCGAGCACATCGGGTTCGAGCACATCGGGTTCGGCCGCCACAACTGCCGGTTCCACCTCGGCGTAGCCTGTCGCCAATGGCTCGTCGCAAACACCGCACCGCGCTCCTCGACCCGCCGCCGTCTCCGCCGGTGCGGCAGGGAATGCTGAGTCCACGACGCACCGTCCCGGCGTCGATCGCACGACCCGAGTACGCGCTGACAGGCCAGCCGTCGACGCGGGCCGGCCGGGCGGTTCGCACTCCCGACGAGATCGAACGGATGCGAGTCGCGGGCCGAATCGCCGCCGAGGTGCTGATCGAAGTTGGCAAGGCGGTCGCTCCAGGAGTCACCACCGACGAACTCGACCGAGTCGGACACGAGGCGTGCATCGAACGCGGGGCCTACCCGAGCCCGCTCAACTACCGCGGTTTCCCGAAGTCGCTGTGCACATCGGTCAACGAGGTCATCTGCCACGGGATCCCCGACAGCCGCAAGCTCCTCGACGGCGACGTGGTCAACGTCGATGTCACCGCGTTCATCGAGGGCGTCCACGGCGACACGAACGCGACCTTCCTCGTCGGCGATGTCGACGAGGCATCCAAGGACCTGATTCGAGCGACGCGACAGGCAATGCACGCAGGGATCGCCACCGTGCGCCCCGGCTCGAAGGTCAACGACATCGGGCGCGCGATCGAGGCCTCAGTGAAGGGCGGGACCTACGGCGTGGTTCAGGAGTTCATCGGTCACGGCATCGGCGACCAGTTCCACACGAGCCTGCAGATCCCCCACTACTACGACCCGCGTCACCGCACGGTGATCGAGGAGGGGATGACCTTCACGATCGAGCCGATGATCACCATCGGTTCCCCGGAGCTCTACGTCTGGGACGACGACTGGACCGCCGTCACCATCTCCGGTCAACGCTGCGCCCAGTTCGAGCACACGCTTCTCGTCACCTCCACTGGCGTGGAGATCCTCACGCTTCCAGACGGGACACCTCCCGCCGAGGAACTGTTCGCCGTCTGACGCATCGGGCAGCACCGCGCCACAGCACGCGGTGGCCTCCCCAATCCTTCCCCTCCCCACCAACACGAGGAGGGAGCGCGCCGATGCGCGACGACACCACCCGAACAGGCGTGCGCCACCGCGCCGACAACCTGATCCCGTCGCGGCGACCGTCGCTCGATCGATTCGATCGGCTCAGTGAGTCGCTCACGCGACTCCTCCGACGAGAGAGCCGACGACCGCGCCGCTTCCGTCGACCGATCCGGCAGCGGCTGCGGACCCCGGTCGCCCACTGGGTCGCGGTCGCGACACTCGCCTTCGGCGTCGCAGGGTGGCTCGATCAGCGCGCCGAGAAGCTGGACCGGCGCGAGGACGCCCTCGGCCCGGCCATCGAGGTGGCGGTCGCGGCGAGAGATCTCGACGCCGGTGCGACCATCACTGCCGAAGACGTCGTCATGCGCTCGGTTCCGAGGGGCCTCGTGCCCGACAGTGCCTTGGAGAAGCGACCGGCTGGCCGCAGGTTGGCAGTGAGCGTGAGTCGAGACGAGGTGCTTCTGGCCGATCGGCTGACCACTGCGCCGTCGTCGCTCGCCGCACGAACGCCGCCCGGCCGCAGAG
Source organism: Microthrixaceae bacterium (assembly GCA_019694615.1). Taxonomy (GTDB): domain Bacteria; phylum Actinomycetota; class Acidimicrobiia; order Acidimicrobiales; family Microtrichaceae; genus SSF14. The sequence continues at coordinate 8,045 of JAIBBP010000282.1, forward strand.
CGATGGCGATCGCTCATCCATCGGACGGGCTGGCGATGTCTACCGGCGACCGCGTCGACGTGATCGCACTCAGCGGCAACGGGTCGACGACCGTGGTGTCCGGTGCCGAGGTCCTCGAGATGTCCGATGCCGCCGCGACGGTCGCCGTGCCGGTGTCGAAAGTCGAGGAGATCGCCGACGCGGTGTTCGCGGGAACGCTCACCCTCGCCCTGGTCGGCCCCGAGTAGTCGTTGGGTCAGGCGCCACTCATCGACACGTCGGCGATCACGAGGCTCGCCGCGGCGTCGCCCGATGACAGCCACTCGCGGTCGCCTCCCACCTCGACGATGTCGAGGAGCAGGCGTTGGAGGGTCGAGGCGAGTGTCACCTCACGGATCGGCTCCGCCAACGCGCCGCCACGAATCATGAGTCCGTCGGCACCGACGCTGAAGTCGCCGGACACCGGGTTCACTCCGGAGTGAAGGCCGCTGAACGCGTTGACGTACAGGCCCAGGTCGATCGATGCCACCAGCTCGTCGAAGCTCCTCGTCCCCGGCTCCATCACGAGCACCTGTGCGCCCACTCCGGGGAGCGACCTCGACCCGCGCAGCGCGGAGCCAGTCGACGCGGTGCCCATTCGGCGAGCCGTGTAGGAGTTGTGCAGGAACCCGCCCAGCACCCCGTCGTCGATCAGAACGTTCCGTCGACACGCGAGACCCTCACCGTCGTAGGCCGTCGCGGCGATCGACCCGGAGTCGGTCGGGTCGTCGACGAACGTCAGCAGCGGCGACGCGATCTGCTCGCCGACTCGGTCAGCGAACGGCGAGCGCCCCTTGAGAACGGACTCCCCATCGACCATGCCCGCCACGATGCCCAACAACGTCATCGCCAGACGCGGTTCCAGGAGAATCGTGAGCCTCGCGCTCGGTGGCTTGGTCGCCCCCAGCAAACGGGTCGATCGCTCCGACGCCTCACGGATCACGCGGTCGATGTCGAGCGCTTCGAGCGAGCGAGCCGCATCACCGGCAGCACCCGTCTGCGTCTCCCCGTCGGCACCGGCCAACGCCTGCACACCGATGCTGCACGACGTGCCCCGATCGAAGACCGAAACTCCGCTCGAAGCGGCGTAGGCGACCTCCCCGGCGGAGTCGCCCCATGCTGCGACTCGAACTCCCGTCACCCGAGGGTCACTATCGACCACCTCGCGTTCGAGGCGCAGCGCAAGGTCGATCTTCGTCTGTGCGTCGATGGCGAGCAGTTCCGCGTTCCAATGGTCGTGCTCGACCGGCTCGACGCCGTCGGGCTCGGCCAGGCCGTAGAACTCGTCGGCCTCGCCGAATGCCACGTTGTCCCGGGCTTCGACCAACGCGTCTGCGACGACATCGGGATCGACCGATCCGGCCGATGCGAAACCCTGTCGCCCTCCGCTGATCACCCGTACCCCGATCGCGTACGACTCGGCAGCGGTGAATGACTCGACCTCACCGCCGAAAACCCGGACCGAAGTCGACCGCCCGTGGCCCACCATCACATCTATCTGCTCCCCGCGAACGGCCTGCTCGACCACGCCCGCGGCGATCCTGCGGATGTCCACGTTCGAATCCGACATCAGTTGCCCGAGAGCGTGACATCGGCGATGGCGACGGTGACACCCGCAGCGTCCATCGGCATCGCCGTGACGTCGTCGCCGACCATGGTGATCTCCGCCAGCATTCGTTGCAGTGTCGACGCGATCGTGACCTCCTTGACTGGCTCCGCCAGCTCCCCACCACGGATCATCGACCCTTCGATGCCGGTGGAGAAGTCACCCGACACGGGGTTGACCCCTGAGTGCAGCCCCTGAACGTCGGAGATGTAGACGCCGTCACCAACCGCTGCCAGCACGGCCTCGCGGCTGTGGGGTCCGGGAAGCATCGCCAGCGACTGGGCTCCGGCACTCGGCGTCGACTTGAATCCGCTCCGAACCGCGGAGCCCGTCGGTCGGGCGCCGAGCGTGCGGGCGGAGTACCCGTCGTGCAGGAACCCCTGAACCACTCCCCCGTCGATCAGCACGTTTCGGCGCGTGGCGAGCCCTTCGGCATCGGTCGCCGTGGCCGACGGCCATCGGAGATCGGTGGGGTCGTCGACCAGGCCGACTTGCACAGGGGCGATCGCCTCGCCGACACGATCGGCCAGGAATGAGCGGCCCCTGAGGACCTCGGTTCCGGAGAACGCCTCGCCGACGATCGACAGAAACTGAGCGGTGACCCACGGATCGAACACGACGGTGAGACGCTGACTCGGTGCGCGACCGGCACCGAGCAGGCGCACGGCTCGCTCGACCGCCTGCCGGGCGACGTCGCCCATGTCGAGCTCGTCGACGCCCCTGCCGACGCTGAAACCGAACCCCGTCGTCACCTCGTCACCGGATCCGGCGAGGCTGTATGCGACCAGCGAACAACCCGTCTCCCGGCTCACCGATCGGACACCGGCGGTGGAGGCGACGACCGTGGTGCCGATGTTGTCGGCGTACTCCGCCGTTTCGACGCCGAGAATCCGGTGGTCGCCGGCACACACGAGTCGTTCGAGTTCGAGCGCCAGCTCGATCTTTTGTTCCGGCCCGAGTGCGGCGAGCGCTTCGTCGTACAGGTCCAAGTCGGCCACCGCTACGCCGTCGAGTTCGACGATTCCGTTGAACTCGTCGAAGCTCGAGAAGGCCGCGTTGTCGCGTGCGTCGGCGATCGTGCCGCTGATGACGTCGGCTTCGAGCGACCCCGCATAGGCGAAGCCCTGCCGACCGTCGATCACAACTCGAACCCCGAATCCCGCCGACTCCGCCGAGGTGAACGCCTCGATCTCTCCGTCGTAGGCACGAACCTCGGTGTCGCGGGAGTGCGAGACCACGACCTCGAGCTGTTCACCCGGTGCCGCGGTCGCGAGAACACGATCCGCAACGCGCAGCAGTTCCTCAGGACCCATCCCGGCAGCCTTGCACACGGCTGCGGCACGAGGACTCAGCAGCCCGGATCACAGCTCATAGGCCTCAGCGAGCAACTCCACCGAGCGGAGGCGATCCGCGACCGACGACGCCTGATGCACACAGATGAGCTCGTCGGCGTCGGCCTCCTTGGCGAACCGATCGAGGTAGTCGCGCACGTCATCGGTTGTGCCGACGGCGGCGTACCGTGCCATCTGCTGAAGCTGGCGGCCCTGTGGTGACGCCAGGATCCGGTCCGCTTCGTCGTCGGTGTACGACTGGCCACCGCCGAGAAGGAGCGACACCCGCCGTCGCTTCGCTTCGACGAACTGGGTGTTCGCGGCCTCCGCGGAGTCGGCGGCGACGACGTTGACCCCGGCGATCACGTACGGCTCGGTGAGTTGCTCCGATGGATGGAACCGTTCTCGATAGAGCCGGACCGCCTGGGCGAGCGCAGCGGGGGCGAAGTGCGACGCGAATCCGAACGGAAGACCGTACGCCGCTGCAATCTGCGCGCCGAACAACGACGATCCGAGGATGTAGATCGGCACGTGCGTACCCCGCCCGGGTGTCGCGGCCACGCCGTTGACCTTCCGCTGATCGGAGAGGTACGCCTGCAACTCCCTCACGTCCTCGGGGAAATGGTCAGCCGCCTCAGGACCGCGTCGCAGAGCACGCATCGCCGCACCATCTGTTCCCGGCGCACGCCCGAGGCCGAGATCGATCCGTCCCGGGTGGAGCGTCTCCAGCGTGCCGAACTGCTCAGCGATCACCAGCGGCGAATGGTTCGGCAACATCACCCCGCCCGAGCCGAGCCTGATGGTCGACGTGTGTGCCGCGATGTGGGCGATCAGCACGCTCGTCGCTGAGGAGGCGATCGAGGACATGTTGTGGTGCTCGGCGTACCAGACCCGTCGAAATCGAAGGGCCTCGGCGCGCTGCGCCAACTCCACGCTCGCGGCGAGGCTCTCGGCCACGGTCTGGCCACGGTTGACGGTCGCGAGGTCCAGGATGGAGAGCGCTGGCATGGCGAAGTCAACGTCGCGAGGTCGAGGCCTATTTCCGCCGGCTTCCACCGACCCGGATCAGGCCTGGGATACGGGTTCGCGGGAGCATCCCGTCACGAGCGAACTCGGCCCACAACGAGCGAACCTGGCGTCCAGCGGATTCCACGAACTCCTGATCTACGCCTTCGATGATCGGAGCCTTCGACCAGTACGACCACTGGCCGAGAAGCAGGGGGATGTCGGTGCCGTGCGCTGCTCGGTAGTGGCTGTGCGGCGGCCCCCAGGAGAGCCGGTACCTGACAACCGTCCCTCCGGCGCGTCGATGCCGTCGAACGAACCGGCGGATGCCCGACCCGTAGACCATCCACCCAGCGGCGGCGATCACTGCCTCGACGATCGGCCGACCGATCACCGGCAATCGCTGAATACGTTCGACCTCGGGAACGAGTCGGGTGAACAGCGCTACCTCCCGTGACGTGTCGCCGATGAGCACCTCGACGTCCGGCGCAACCTCGGCCCACGCATCGTCGAGTCGATCCTCCGAGGGCAACGGCGCCATGCCGTACTGCGTGCCGAACGGCATCGCACCTCGCAGTCCGAACCGCTGGGCCGCAGACGATACGGCGTCGCCCGTCGCCAGCACGTCGTCGAGCGTCGCCGTCAGACCGGGACGAGCCGCGGCGGTCGCCATCGCTTCGTACATCGGCGAACGCCCGAGCGAGATGCCGAGTGGAGGACTCTGGATGATCGCTCGCCGAAACAGGCCCCGTGCGCCGTTGGCGATCATCAGGTGAGCGATCGCGTCTCCGCCGGCCGACTCGCCGAAGACCGTCACCGAATCCGCGTCGCCACCGAACCCGGAGATGTTGCGTCGGACCCACCGGAGCGCCTCGATCAGGTCGAGCAAACCCAGGTTCGCCGGGCGGTCGCTGCCGCCGAGGAAGCCGAGGAGCCCGAGGCGGTAGGTGACGTTGACGACCACGACGCGTTGCTCGGCTACGAGGGGGTACGGGTCGTAAATCGCAGAGTCACCGGCGCCGAACGCGTAGGCACCGCCGTGGATCCACACCATCACCGGCAGGCGTTCGCCGGCGTGGACGTCGTCGGGCATCGTGACCGACAGGCGAAGGCAGTCCTCGTCGAAGGGCAGTCCGGCGAGCGCGTCGCCGAGCAGCGGGATGAGCGGGTCGGGAGACTGGGGGCAGGCCGGCGACCAGCTCGTCGCGTCGATCACTCCGCTGACCGGCGGCTCGGCGACGGGAACCTCGAACCGGCCCGCTCGGGCGTATCTGATTCCCGTCGCCCGGATCACCGCGCCGTCGCCCCACCCCTCGACAACACCTGCGGGGCACGCAAAGCGAGGTGGACTGTCCTGGGATATCGCCGAACTCATCGGCACGATGACATCGCCGAACCTCGGTCCGTGTCAACCGGCGCGGGTTCGGGCGGGCCGCTGTTTGAGAACTTGTCCCTCAGAAAGCGTCGGATGTCGCGTGGGGAACAAGTTCTGCGGGTCCGGCCCTACGCCGCCGTGCCGCCGATCGTGAGGCCGTGAACCCGCAGGGTCGGAACGCCGTCGCCGACGGGAACGCCTTGGCCATCCTTTCCGCACGTGCCGGGGGGACCCATGGCGAAGTCGTCGGCGACGGCGTCGATGTTCTTGAGGACCTCCGGACCGTTGCCGATCAGGTTGCCCTCGCGCAGCGGCTCGGTGATCTCCCCGTTCTCGATGAGGTACGCCTCGGTCATGCCGAACACGAAGTCGCCGGTGGCAGTGTTGACCTGCCCGCCGCCGAGGTGGGCGATGTAGACCCCGCTCTCGGTGTCGGCCACAATCGACTCTTTGGACGACTCGCCACCCAGCAGGTAGGTGTTGGTCATACGAACCATCGGCAGGTGCTGGTAGCTCTGACGGCGCCCGTTGCCCGACGAGGGCCGACCCTCTTTTCGAGCACGAAGGCCGTCCCACATGTAGTCGACGAGCACCCCGTCCTCGATCAGGACGTTGCGCTGCGCCGGACGCCCCTCGTCGTCGATCGCGAAGCAGCCCCACTCCCCGCCCATCGTGCCGTCGTCGACCAGCGTCACCAGCGGCGACGCAACCTGTTCGCCGATCCGGTTGGCGAAGACCGACGCGCCTTTGGCCACGAGGTCGGCCTCCAGGCCATGGCCGCACGCTTCGTGGAACATCACGCCGCCACCTCCCGAGCCGATCACCACGGCCATTTGGCCGCTCGGTGCCGGACGGGCCGCCAGCTTGGTGAGCGCACGACCAGCGGCTGTGCGTGCCATCTCCTCGACGTTGACGCTGTCGAACAATTCGAAACCGACGGTGTGGCCGACCGACTCCCGGCCCGTCTGCATCCCGGTGTCACCCGTGGCCACGCAGGAGATCGAGAACACCGTCTTGACCTGATCGTCATCGGCGAGCGTGCCGTCGGTGTTGGCCACGAGAATGCGCCGACGCGAGTCGGAATAGCGGACCATCACCTGGGTAATCGCCGCTCCCTGTGATCGGGCGACGTCGTTCGCACGGGTGAGCAGCTCAACCTTGCGGGCTTTGGGTACGTCGCCGGGGAGAAGCTCGATCACGTTGGGGCGGGTCGCAGCGTTTCGGCTCAGAGCAGCCACCGAAGGACCCGAAACCGAACCCGTTCCCCGAGCAGCCGCCGCGGCGATCTCAGCTGTCGCGATCAGGCTTGCCTCGGACAGATCGGCGGTGTGGGCGAAACCCGTCGATTCCCCGACGACGACGCGGATTCCTGCACCGCGGTCACGGCCGGATGTGAGCTCCTCGACCTTGCCGTCATCGAGCACCGCGCTCGACGATCGTTTGTCCTCAGCGAAGACCTCG
>JAIBBP010000089.1 GCA_019694615.1 Microthrixaceae bacterium
TGCACTGGTACAACACCGGTCGTATCCACACCACCCTCGGGGGTATCCCACCCGTCGAGTGGGAACACCAGTACGATCAGGATTCACAAGCCGCATAAACCCCGTCCGCCCCACGGGGAGATGCCCAGTGCAAACCGCCGCGAGTTTTGTCGGATATGGTGACTACGCTCGACTCATCTGGTGGTCAGCGCAGGGACGATGGGACAAGGTCTTCTCTGTGGCGTTCGGCGCGTCCCGAGACGCGCTGATAAAGAAGGGGCCCGCTATTGGGTTCTGGGCGGCACTGAAGGTGAGCGTCGCCGCCGCAGGCCGAGCCCTGCTTCTCGTTGACGCGTTGGCGACGAAAATCGGCGGAGGTCCGCCAGCGTGGGTGATCAGCTCCTTCGCGACACTCGTTGATGCGTTGTGCCAGATTCCGCCGCCGCTATCTCCGCCACGTCAACCTCCGCACGTCACACCTACGATGCACCCGCAGCCCATAACCAACAAGCCGTGGCAGATGACATCCCCGGGATACGGAATCGATTCGGGCCAGGGCGGGATTCCGCCCAGACAATGAGGTATCCGCGTGAGCGAACGGGTTTCCGCCCGCGTCGACGAGAGCCGCTTGTGACGTACATGAATTCGATTGGGCTGTGCATGCTCGCCACGGCACCCCTTCTCATCTTCGGTGCCTTCGCGTCGGGAGATGTCCGGCTCGGGCTTGCAGCGATAGCGTTTCTCGTATTCGGAACGGTCGAACTTCGAGCGGTAGTGCGGCGTGCCCGCGAACGAGGAGTCCACTCGGCGCGCCGAACGTAGGCGAAAGCAACCTGTGGCACGAGTTCGGCGACGATCTACGTCACCCCCACCGAGGTCAAGGGGGTCTTCGGATTTGCAGGGGGTAGAGGCGTGTAGCGGGCATCCGTGGGTGGAGGTACGGGGGCTTCGAGAATCGGGTTTCTGACACCCAACCGAGACCCGGAGCCTCCGTGGAAACAGACGCCGCGCATGTGCGTGCTCCTTGTCGCTTGATTCGGACTAGGATCCAGAGCCTGAGGTGTCGGAGCCTGTCAATATGTTGTTGCCGGTATTTGCTGTTACGGGTTGTTTGTTGGATCGGTGCCGAGGGTTGGCGGGTTGATCCAGACTCGGGCTGGTTGTTGTGATCGCTCACACATGCGCACCGACATGGTGTTGGAGTCGATCGAGATGGCCCGGTGGTCACGCGGCGCCCGCCTCGACGGCCTCGTGTGCCACTCCGACGCCGGGTCGCAGTACACGTCGATCCGCTACACCGAACGCCTCGCGGAGATCGGCGCCACGCCGTCGATCGGGAGCGTCGCTGACTCCTACGACAACGCGTTGGCCGAGACGATAAACGGTCTCTACAAGACCGAGGTGATCCGCCGGCAAGGCCCGTGGCGCGATGTCGACCAGGTCGAGCTCGCCACCTTGGCCTGGGTGCACTGGTTCAACAACGAGCGCCTCCACAGCGCACTCGGCGACATCCCACCCGTCGAGTTCGAGGCCACCTGGCACGCCAGCCAGACGGCGGAAACGGGGGTGCTCATCAACCAGGGTTGACGACCCGGTTCGCGCCGCCGCAGCGCACGCGACAAGATGTGAACGACGCCGGACACACCGGGTAAGAAACCAAACCACCGAGCCTCTACCGAACCCAGTGCGATTCACAGAGAAACCGTAGCGAAGCGGCTGCCCTCCCCAACCCGAATCCTCTGCGAGGTTCGCGCTGCAGCGCGAACCTCGCAGGATTGTTCAGCTCGGGTGCGTCGCGATCCGATGAGAAGGGAGACCTCCTGATCGGACCGGATCTTGGCTCGACGACATCGCACGCCAGTCGCCCCCCAGCATCACGACGAACGTCGTCACGGCGACCGTCGGCGGGGTGACGCGGGCGGCCAAGGGGCGGGGGTGCTCGCAGGCTCGTCGACCGATGCGTTGTCGGGGCTGAGCAATCGATCCGGCTTGCTCGCCGCTGCTCCCGGGACCCTGACGCACGGCGGGTGGGTGGTTCTCGTCGACTTGGATCGATTCGCGACGGTGAACCTCCGATACGGGCACGAGGTCGGTGACCGTGTGCTGTCGCTCTGCGGTGTTGTGCTCGAGTCGATCGTTGTCCCGTTGGGAGGGGTCGTCGCGAGGCTTGGCGCGGACGAGTTCGCGGCGGTGGTTCCCGACCTCGGAGCGCATGACGTGGACGTCGCGGTCGCCGGAATCGTAGAGCGACTCGGCGTCGTGGAAGTCGGGCCCCACACGATCGCCCTCGGGTGCAGCGTGGGAGTGTCGCACGGAGCTCTGGGCGTTGGCATCGAGGAGCTCCTTGGCGAGGCGGACGTCGCGATGTACCGCGCCAAACGCTCCGGCCGGGGTCGCCTGTCGCACTTCGACGACGCGGAGCGAGTGGCCTTGGGGTGGTTTCGAGACGGGACGATCGGTGAGCACGTCGATGTGGTGGTGCGACTGCAACGCTCCCTCGCCGACCGTGCGATGGTCGGGGCGATGGTCGCCCCACAGGTCTGTGGCGCGGGCGTTCACGTCCTCGAAGGCGACGAGTTGCGGTTGCTGGCCGAGATCGCCGGCAGCCGGTTCGGGCTGCTCGACGCCACGCTGGCGGGCATTGCCCGGTCGAATCGGCGAGTACCGCCTGCTGGGCTGAGGCTGTGGTTCGAGATCGCGTCGGCCGACCTGGTCGCATCAGGCGCGGGCGATCTGTGGGAACGGCTGTCACGCATCGGACTGTCAGGCACGCCGCTCGGGGTCGAACTTCTCGGATCCGGCTGCGAGGACCCGCTGCTCCTCGCCGCTGCCGTCGCCGAACTCACCGAGCATGGCGTCCACGTGGCGCTTCGTGTGACGGGTGTCGGAGCCGCTGGACTCGAGGAGGTCGCTCGCGTGGGAGCGCAACGGCTCGTCGTCGACACGTCGGTGGTCGAAGCGGTTACGAGGGGAGACGACCGATCGGCGCGAACGGTGCGTGCGGTCGTGGACACCGCAACTCGCTTCGACGCAGAGGTCATCGCCGCGGGAGTCCCATCGCTCGGGGCCGGCCAACTGCTCAGGGAACTCGGCGTCGATGTCGCACAGGTGACGCTGTCGGAACCGTGGGCGCTCCCGCGACCGGCATCCCGGCCGGCGTAGCGCGGACCGCGGCCGTTGCGTGATCAGGCGATCGGTGCTGACCCGTACCTCTGGCTGGCGGAGAGCTCGAGTTCCTCCGCCGGGTAGCTCTTGGACGGCGGGTAGAACTCCTGGGAATCGACGACGCCTTCGGCGTAGAACTGCGACGCCCAGCGACGGAACTTCGTGAACGGGCCGTCGGTGTCGGCAAGTGCCGGTCGGGGCAGGTATGCCTTGTTCTGCCAGATCGGCTTGTCCTCGCGCACCTGGCGGTCGACCTCGGCGACGAAAGCGTCGCCAACCGTCGAGTCGAACCCGTCGTCACCCAGCTTGCGAACCGTGAAGCTGAACCGCATCTCGCAGGTCTCGTCGTCGATGGGCGTGTTGCACCCCATGAGGATGGTGTCGACGATGCCACCGAAATGCACGACCGACAGGCCGGGGCCGTAGGAGTCGGAGTTGATGTAGCCGTCGACGACGCCGCGGGGCGTCGGGAACTTCTGGATGGACCGCATCCGGGCGATGTGCCCGTCGGTCTCGTAGCCGGCGAGCTCGGGTACCTCTTCGGTGTTGTGCACGTAGCGGAAGTGGGCGGAGTCGACGCCGTTCTCGGCGAGCTCCTGCCACGGTGCAGCGACGTCGTAGATGCGGGTCACCATGGCGGTGAACGAGTCCGGATCGTTGAACTCGGGGACCTCGGGAATCTCCCACTTGGGAGCCTCGTCGAAGGGGTGGTACCAGGCCATGATCAGGCCGTTGCGTTCGACGACGGGGTAGGAGCGGATCTTGCCCTTGGCGTTGGTGCGGTTGCTGTAGGGGATCAGCGTGTTGTTGCCGGCGTCGTCGAATCGCCAGCCGTGGAACGGACAGGCGATCTCGCAGCCGACGACCTTGCCGCCGTGGCCGAGGTGGGCACCGAGGTGGGGGCAGAACGCGTCCTGCACGTGGACGACGCTCTGCTCGTCGCGCCAGAGCACGAGGTCTCGGCCGAAGTACTTGAGCGGCTTGGTTTCGCCGACCGCGATGTCGGTGGCCCAGGCGACCTGGAACCAACCGAACGGGACGGGGAACGGTGACCGCTTCATGCATGCCTCGATTCGGAGCGCGAAAAATAGAACGTGTTCTAGTATATCGACGCCTCTGAAACGGTCAATCCGAGCGCTACAGGTTGAACACCCGCATTGCGTTCTCGCGGAGGAACTTCGGCCACACCTCGTCCTTGAACGGCACGTTCGGCATCTCCGCGAAGATCCGGTCGAGCGAAAGTCCCATCGGGAAATAGCCGGCGTACATCACCTTGTCGGCGCCCCGGGTGTTGGCGTAGTTGACGATCGCCTCGGGGTAGTAGCGCGGCGAGAACGCGGATGTGGAGTAGTAGAGGTTCGGCCACTTGAGCATCAGCTTCCAGGCCAGGTCGGTCCACGGCTCGGCGCCGTGGCGCATCACGAACTTGAGCTCCGGGAAGAAGTAGCAGACCTCGTCCACCAGCTCGACGTGTTGGGAAGCCATGGGCACACGCGGACCGGGCACGCCGACGCAACAGAGGACGGGGATGTCGAGCTCGCAGCACTTGGCGTACACCGGGTACATCCGCTTGTCGTTGATCGGCACAGCCGGGTTGCAGCCGGCGGGGAACAGCGTGACGGCCTTGAGGTCGACGCTCTGGGCGGCCTCGTTGATCTTGTGGATCGCCTTCATCCCCTCGTTGGGGTCGATGCTCAGGCCCGCGAGAAAGCGATCGGGATGCTTGAGCGCGGCGTCACGTTGGATACCCCCCTGCAAGGAGATGCCGATCAGCGCCTTGTCGATGCCGTGGCCGTCCATCTGGTCGAGCGTGTAGGCGATCATGTCGCCGTCGGTGGGGTCCTCGGGGACCTCCTTGAACATGTACTGCGCCGGGAACTTGAAGGTCGCCGACTCGGCGTCGCGCAGGTTCGGCTTCAGGAAGTCGTACCAGCCCTCCTTCTTGCCGGGATCGGGGATCCCCAGCATGAGGTCGATGACTCCGATGTCCGTTGGCATACCCATGACGGCGAATTTAGAACACGTTCTCGTTCTGTGTCGGATCGCCCATTCCCGCCCGCCCCGCCCCCGCCCCGAAATGTGATGCGAGGTGTGCGGTTTCGCGATTGTCTCGCAGCACATTTCGGCGATGGGGTGTCGCCTGTGGGCGGGTGGCTACGGACGGGTGAGGAGTGCGGCGCGCGAGGCGATCCCCGACACCCGGCGGGCCTCGCGAAGGAAGTTCCGGTCGATGCCGTTGGTCAGGTAGCAGAACGAGAGGCCGGTCTCGGGATCGGCCCACGCGATCTGGCCACCGGCACCGTTGTGGCCGAACGCTCGCGCCGACACGTTGTGGCCCATACCCCGGTAGGCCGAGGTGCCGTCAGCGCCGGCTGCGATGAGTCCGAGCGTCCGGTTCGCCGGCGTGCGAAGGATCGGGTCGGGGAGGGTGCAGCGGATGTTGCCGGTTCCGTCGGCGAGCACGTCGGGGTCCCAGAGACCGTCGCGGTTGTGCAGGAACGCCTGGTACAGCATCGCCACGTCGGCTGCGGTGGACACGGCGCCTCCGCCCGGGAGGCCGACGGCGCGGTTCGCCGGTTCGTTCATCATCAGGAGCACGTCGGGGGTGACCTCGCCGAGGTCGTACTCGCTCACGCCGAACACCGATTGCAGGTCCTCGGCGCTCGGTCCTTCGCCGGACGCGACCAGGCCGAGCACGTCTCCCTGATCGGCGGGGTCGACGCCGAGCGCCAGCTTGCGGAGCCCGAGCGGAGCCAGCACTCTCGCTCGGACCGCGTCGCGGTGGTCGACTCCATCGATGCGGGCGATGACCTCGGCGAGTACCCAGTGTGCCGAGGTCGGGTGGTACTCGAACCGCGTTCCCGGTTCCCAGTTGAGTCGCCAGTTCGCCATCTGTTGGACCCGCCAGTTGCGATCGGCCCATGCCGGCGGTCCCATCGGGCATCGGGGGAACCCGCTGGTATGTGTGAGCACCTGCTCGATGGTGATGGAATCCTTGCCGTTGGCGCCGAACTCGTCGAAGTGTTTGGACACCGGGTCGTCGACCGCAACGGCGCCTTCGCCGATGAGTTGCCACATCACCGCAGCGATCAGCGCCTTGGTCTCGCTGAAGATGACGTATCGGCTGTCGGTCGACGCATCGCCGATGGCCTCGTGGGCTACGACTTGCCCGTCGAGAGCGACGGCTATCTGGCACGACGGCAGCACCCCCTCGTCGACCTCCTTGTGGGCGCGGGCGAGGAGCGCGTCGAGGCGTTCGTCGTTGAGTTCCATATGTGGACGCTATCGCTCGGTCGAACCGATTCCCGGCCGTCGGTGGAGCTTGAACACGTTCTCGCTGCCAGCGGGGAAGGTTCCGGTCAGGTGTAGGGCGCGAGGATGTCGTCGAACATCGGGAAGTGCTTGACGTTGAGGGTCGCCAGTTCGCTGTGCGTGATGCGAGCGGTCGCCGCGATCACGTAGTCGACCAGATCGATCCCAGGGTGCGAGCGTCGGTAGCGACGCAGGAGTGCGCCGGCGTCCTTGGCGATCTCGTCGGAGACCGGGACGACGACCAGCGCGTCGAAGAGGCGACGGACTCCCTGCCGCTCATCGGAGCGCATCCCGCCCTCGATCTCCACACGGGTGAGCACCGACACGAGCGGAGGTCCCTCGCCCGATGAGGTCAGGAGTACGTCGGTCGCCTCGGGTTTTCCTCGCAGGTGGTCGATCAGAATCGAGCTGTCGAGCAGCCGCGTCACAACCCGAGGTCCTCGAGTCGGTCGGTTGCCGTACGGCCACGAGCCGAGCGCTGCCAGGTGTTCCAGTCGTCCTCGTCGGCCAGGATCCCTGCTGTCTCCCGAATCGCTGCGTCACGGTCGCTGCGGTCGTGTCGAATCCCGAGCGAGTGGTCGAGGATCTCGCGGATCACCTCGGACTGCGCGCAGCCCCGCTCGGCGGCTCGCTCGGCGACGCGGCTGCGTTGCTCGTCGCTGAGGTAGATCTGAACTCGCTGCATACACCAGAGGATACACCACCTCGGTTCCTGATGGGAGTGGCTCGACCCCGGTTCCGAAGGGCGGTGTCGGTCAGCCGCCGCCGGACCCCAGGAGTCGTCATTCGACCTACAGTGTCCGCGAAGCCGAGATCCCGAGGGGTGCAGCATGAAGGTTGTCGTCGACTACGACGTCTGTGAGTCCAACGCCATTTGTATGGGGATCGCTCCCGAGGTCTTCGAAGTGCGCGACGACGACTTCCTCTATCTGCTCGACGAGAACCCCGGCGAAGAACTCCGCTCCAAGGTCGAGGAGGCGGTGCGCCGCTGTCCCAAGCAGGCGATCTCGATCGAAGAGGACTGAGCGCAGCTTGTCCTCCGATCCGATCGACCTCGATCGCATCGTCATCGTCGGAGCCTCCCTCGCCGGTCTCACGGCCGCGGCGACGTTCCGTGCGCAGGGGTGGGACGGTGACCTCGTCGTCGTCGAAGCGTCGGCAACCATGCCATCCGATCGCCCACCGCTGTCGAAGCAGGTGTTGGCCGGCACGTTGGAGCCGGCGGCAGCGATCTCGGCGTTGACCGACCGGATCGACGGGCTCGATGTCGACATCCGCCTCGACCATCGCGTCGCCGGAGCCGGGTTCGCCGCCGACGACCTGCGTCTCAAGTTCTTCAACGACCACGAGATCACCGCCGACGGTGTGGTGATCGCGACGGGCTCCGCTGCCCGCTGGCCTGCCGGTTTCCTCGTAGAGACCGAGGACTCCACGGCCAACGAACCGAAGTACCGCCCCAGGCTTGCCGGGGTGCACGTCATTCGTACGCTCGACGACTCGCTCGCGCTCAAAGCCGACCTCGACTCCGGGCCGAATCGTCTCGTGGTCATCGGCGCGGGGTTCATAGGTGCGGAGGTCGCGGCGACGGCTCGCGCTGCCGGTGTCGACGTCACGATGGTCGAGTACGCGCCGCTGCCGTTGGCCAGAGTCCTCGGCGGAATGGTGGGCGAGTTCGTCGCCGACCTTCACCGCGACAACGGGGTCGATCTCCGACTCGGGGTGGGTCTCGACGAGATTGTCGAAGGCGCGCCCGGTCGCGTGGGTGCGGTCACGTTGACCGACGGTTCTCGGATCGACGCTGACGTCGTGGTTCTCGGGCTGGGCGCTGCACCGGAGCTCGACTGGCTCGGCGGTTCGGGCTTGGTTGTCGACAACGGCGTGGTCTGCGACGAGACGCTGTGGGCCGGGCCGGGAGTCGTGGCAGCTGGGGACGTCGCGAGTTGGGTCAACACCCTTTTCGGTGAGCGCATGCGAGTCGAACACTGGGAGAACGCGATCGAACAGGGCGAGGCCGCTGCGAAACGACTGCTGGCAGCAGGGGAGGGAAGTGACGGCGAGCCGTTCGCGTCGGTGCCCTGGTTCTGGTCCGACCAGTACGACTGCAAGATCCAGATGGCCGGCCGCCCCGCCGCCGATGACGAGATCGTGCTGATCGACGGCGACCCGGCCGACCGGCGTTTCGCCGTCGCGTTCCGCCGAGGTGACCGATGCACCGGCGTGTTCGCAGCCAACCGGCCGCGAATCGCCGTCGTAGCTCGCATGCGGATGGCGGAGTCGCTCGACTGGTCTCACGTGGTGCCGTGACGTCAGCCGCGTGGGTCCTGTTGGGCCTTGCCGTCGTCATCGGGATCGTCGACTGGATCGCGGTGCACCGCGACGCCCGATCGATCGAGTACGTCGCGAAGCCGGCGACGATGCTTCCGCTCATCGGCGCGGCGCTGGCCCTCGATCCGACGGTACCGGCGATGCGACCGTGGTTCGTCGCCGCGCTCGTGTGTTCGCTCGCTGGCGATGTGTTCCTGATGCTGCCCAAGGAGGAAACCTGGTTCGTCCCGGGTCTTGGATCGTTCCTCGTCGGCCACATCCTCTACATCGTCGGGCTGACGCGCGCCCCGCTCTCCACAACCGGCCTGGTCGTCGCGGGCGTCGTGTTGTTCACGTTGGGACTGGCCGTGGGGCCGACGATCGTCAAAGGAGCAATTGAGGTCGATCGGCGGCTCGGCGTGCCCGTGAGCGCGTACATCGCCACGATCTCGGTGATGGTCGCGGTCGCCGCCGGTGACGCGGCCTGGGCGGGTGTTGTCGGCGCGGCACTGTTCTACGTGTCCGACTTCTGCATCGGCTGGTCGCGTTTCGTGAACGACTTCCGCCATGCACGTGTCGTCATCATCGTGACGTACCACCTGGCCCAGATCGGGCTCGTCGTGTCCCTCGCTGCGCCGCGCTAGCCGCTGGGCCAACAGTGGGTGAAGCAACGGTCGGACAGTCGCCCGGGTGACCACAAGCCCCAGGCTCCGCCGGCGGCCCATCGTGTCCGGTCCAACCAGCGCAGACACGAGATGTCGCTCACCCGGCGGACGACCTGCCGGATTCCACCCTCGTGGACGACGTAACCGGCCCATGTTCCCGGGTAGTCCTTCGTCGACCCCACCTCGCTCCACGGCACCCCCGCCAGCTCGCGAAACCGGTGGCGGTGGGTATGGCCCGACGAGCCCATCACCGATTGATTGGTCGCCGTGACGGCGCGAAGGAACCGTCGTGCGCTCACCGAATCGATGCCCGGCGGAAAGTGCGTCGGAACCGGTGCCGGCTGCGGGTGGTGATGAACCAGAAGCAGTGCAGGTCCTTCGGCTGTGCCTACGGCGTCGACGGCAGCCTCACGGAGGTGCCCCCACCGACCGACATCGCGATCCTCGATCGCCGAGTTCATCCCGACGATCCGAAGGCCCGGGACATCGAGCGTCTCGACCTCGCTCACCAACTCCAGACCGTGCTGCCGGGCACGGGCGAATGCCCCCTGGTCGCCGTGGGCGAGTTCGTGGTTGCCGGGAAGCAGCGTGGGCGCCAACGGTGACCCGGTTAACAGGTCCGAAGCGAGTGCCCACGCCGACGCGTGGTTGGCGTCGACGAGGTCGCCCTTGACGACCAGTCGCTCGGCCCCCATGCCGTCAGGTCGACGAGAGCGCTCCGAGCGCATCGAATCGGATGGGCCTCGTCGACTTCCGGTTCCGAGATCGTGTGTCGGAGCCCGAACGTGCTCTTGCCGAGGTGCACGTCGCTGATCGTCGCGAAGCGAAACAGTTCGGCACCCGGAGGCGAAGCGAGGGTCCGGAACGGCACGTCCAAGGAACCCTCGGTCGTCTGGACCACGACAGCGCCATCGGTGGCCGGGTCGAGCCGATCGAGGACCACAGCACCGGGTCCACCGTCCGATTCCACCTCCACTCGACTGCGATCCGTCACGAACCGCACCGGACCCACGGGAAGGGTCCGCCAGGTGAGCTGGACGGTCGTGTCCTCGACTGCGAACACCACGGGACCGCTGGAGAGCGCGATCCGCCGTGAGGTCGAACGGCGCCGACCCCAGGTCATGAGTGCGGCCGTGCTCACCGGAGCTTGTCGGCCAACCCCTCGCCGAGGCGGTGTCGAGCCGCCACGCTCACCCGAACCCGTTCGAGGTGTTGGTCGAGTGTCAGCCTCGCTTGCGCCACGTCATGTACGCGGAAGAAGGCCTCTATCTCACCCGCCAAGTCGGCATCGGCGAACGAGCGGATTCCACCCACCATCCGAATGATGCTGGACGACGGGAACCGCTCGAGCAACGCGTCCCACCGTTCGGCGACGAACCGCCACACGAGCGGACCGTGGTCGGGGTTCCCCATGGCCTGCGCCAGCGCATAGGGGGCGTTCTGGGTACGCACCTCGGTCGCACACATCTCACAGAGCCGCGACGTCAGCTCGGCGGATGGGAACTGAGCGAGCGCAGACAGGGCTCTAAGCTCGTCCTGCGGTGTCGCCGCGGCGCGGAAGCGGACGACGAGGTCCTCGAACTCAGCGACGGAACCGTGCGCCGCCACGACGTCGAGTACCGCGGCGTCGAGATCGGGGTCGCCGGACCCCGATGCCGTCTCGGCGAAAGCTCGACGAGCTACGTCGATCACGTCGGGGTCGTTCCCCAACGTGCCGGCGAGTCGGAACATCACGGCGCGGAGGTCGCGCTGCGGGGGGCTGAGCGAGTCGGATGGAGCAACGGGGAGGAGCGGCCGTTCGGCGAGCACTGACCGGGTGAGGTCGGCGACCACCGGCCGGTCCGACCGATGGGCGATCGACGCGAGGTTGTGCAGCACACCGGCGATGCGACGCCAAACCGACGGCTCGTCCTCTACAGCCGCCACGGCGCGGATCGTCGCGACGAGGTCCGAGAGGTCGAGCCGGTCGGCGAGGAACAGCGCCCAGGCGTCGTCGAGGAGCGCGTAGCGATCGAGTGAGGAGAGATCCGGTGCTCGCTGCACGAGAGCGGACCGGAGCGTGGCGTCGTAGCGGGTGCGGTAGAAGCCGGTGAACCCTGAGTTGACGTTCACCCAGTCGACGGTGCCGCCGAGGTCGATGTCGACCGACTGCCTGTCGAGGAGGACCGTGCGATCGACCGGCGATCCCTCGACGGACCCTTCGACACGGATCGGCACGATCCAGGAGGTGGCCTCGGCGGGATCGCCGCCGGCGAAGGAGAACCGCTGCTGGGTGAGCTTGATTCCGGTCGGGGTCGACTCGACCGATACCAGAGGATGGCCCCCTTGCAGGATCCATGTGTTCATCATCGCTTCGACGTCGACCGACGTCGCCTCGGCGAGCGCTCGCCAGAGGTCGGAAGTTTCGGTGTTCCGGTACGAGTGGAGCGCGAGGTAGGTGCGAATGCCGTCACGGAACGATTCGGGGCCAGCCCAACGTTCGAACATGCGAAGGACCGACGCGCCCTTCTCGTAGGTGAGGATGTCGAACATCGCTTCGGCGTCTGCCGGCGTGACGACCTCGAACTCGATCGGGCGCGTGTGCGCCAATGCATCAGTGTCGAACGCCTGGGACTTCGAGAGGCCGAACGACGTCCAGATTTCCCACTCGGGACGGAAGTCGTCGGCGCAGCAGAACTCCATGAACGTCGCGAACGCCTCGTTGAGCCAGATGCCGTTCCACCAGTCCATCGTCACGAGGTCGCCGAACCACATGTGCGCGATCTCGTGCTCGATGACGGTCGCGGCGCGCTCCTGTTCGGAACGGCTCGCTCGAAGTGGATCGATGAGCAGGAGGTTCTCTCGGAACGTGACGCAGCCGAGGTTCTCCATCGCCCCGAACGCGAAGTCGGGGACGGCGAGGAGGTCGAGCTTGTCGCCGGGGTAGTCGATGCCGTAGTAGGCCTCGAACCAGGAGACGGCGTGTGCTGCACATTCCAGTGCGAACGCGGTCAGGTCGCTCTTGCCGGGACGGTGGATCACCCGGATGTCGGTCGACCCACCTTTGACGGTGTCACTCACCTCCAGCTCACCGATGACCCACGCCACGAGATAGGTCGACATGACCATCGTCGGAGCGAAGTCGAAACGGACACGGCCGTCGACCTCGGTACGTCCGATCTCAGGGGCATTCGAGATGGCGGTCAATCCCGGGGCGCAGGTGAGACTGATCTCGAAGGTCGCCTTGAACTCCGGCTCGTCCCAGCAGGGGAACGCTCGCCGGGCGTACGGGGCTTCGAACTGGGTGACCGCCATGTACTCGGTGCGGTCGTCGACGGTGAACGCCGAACGGTAGAAGCCGACGAGTTGGTCGTTGAGGGCGCCGCTGAAGGAGAGGTGGATCGACACCGGACCCGCTTCGAGCGTCGAACCTACGGTCAGGACGAGGCGCTCGGTGTCGGCGTCGAGGTCGATGTCCGCGTCGAACGCCCTGCCGTCGATCGTGACCGAGGCCGCGTGGATCCTGAGTCCTGCCGAGTTGCAGACGATGCGGTCGGTCGGGGTCAGGACCTCGGCATCGATGGCGACGGTCCCGTTGAACGCTGCGCCGTCGAGATCGGTGTCGATGGCGACGCGGTACGTGGACGGCACCACGTCCTTGGGGAGGCGGTGGGGATTCGTGGGTTCCATCTCGGGCGTCAGCGTAGCGGCGGTACTGTTCGGCGGACGGCGCCCCAACCAGCGCCGGGAGGAGACGAACGGTGCCCACTTGCTTCGACCTGTCGATCAGCGACGCTGTCGCTCACCTTCGGCTCTGCCGACCTGACGACTTGAACACCATGACTGCGGAGTTCTGGAGCGAACTCCCCGAACTGGTCGCACAGATCGACGCCGCCGCGTCGGCTCGGGTGATCGTGATCAGCTCGACGGGTAAGCACTTCTCTGCCGGTATGGACCTGTCAGTGTTCTCCGGCGCCGGGGGCCTGCTCGGCGATTCGGGCGTTTCGGAAGCCGGCCGCCAGCGGGCTCACCTGTGGTCCACCGTGCAGCGGCTCCAGCAGACGTTTTCGATCCTCGAACAGGTCCGGATGCCGGTCCTGGCCGCCGTGCAGGGCGGGTGCATTGGCGGGGCGGTCGACATGATCTGCGCCGCCGACATGCGGTACGCGTCCGCCGACGCCTTCTTCTGCATCCAGGAGATCAACATTGGGATGACCGCTGATGTGGGCACCCTCCAGCGCCTGCCCAAGATCATCCCCGAGGGAGTCGCTCGTGAGCTCGCCTACACCGGAGACCGGATGCCGGCCGCTCGGGCCCATGAGGTGGGTCTGGTCAACGAGGTGTTCGACAACCACGAGTCGCTCGTTGCCGGTGTCCTCGACATAGCGGCACGAATCGCGTCGAAGTCGCCCCTGGCGATCTGGGGCACGAAGGAGATGATCAACTTCACCCGCGATCACTCGGTGGCCGACAGTCTCAAGTACATGGCGGGTTGGCAGAGCGGCATGTTCCAGCCGGGCGACATGTTGGAGGAGTTCGCTGCGAAGGGCGAGAAGCGCTCCGCTGTCTTCGAGGAGCTGCCGCGACGCGTCTGACTGACCGCGGGCGCACTTCAGTGCTCGGCGGAGTCAGCTTTCGGGAAGCGGCGGAAGGTGGGCCATCGCCAGATCCCCGAGGCGCACGAGCGTCGCACTGATCCACCCGCCCATCGCCGAGAAGTGGTCGTCGAGGATCGACCCGTCGGCGAGCGTCTGCTCGTTGAGTTCGTAGGACCCTTCGTAGGACACCTCGATGGCGTGTTCGAGGTCGTCGAGGTCGTCACCGTAGCTCGCTTCGAGCGTCGGCCCTCCGCGGCGGAGGCGTTCCGGGCCGATCGGCGGGCTCTCCAACGGCAGGGCGGACAGCACCGCTTTCGGGTCCGCCGGGCCGGACAACCGTTGAATTCGCAGCACGACCTCGATGTCGATGTGGGGCGGATCGACGAGGTCCTCCTCGAGGTACCAGGAGCGGTACGCCGTCTGCGACCACGTCGGCCAGTCGAGGGTCATGTCGCACCGGATGCGTGGGGGCGTTCCCTCCCCGGGCAACGAATAGGACGTCTCCCACGTCAGGTCGCCCAACAGCACGTCCGCCTGGAAGCGCTCTTCGTAAGCCTGCCGTTCGAGGAGGGCCTTCTCCAAGGCATCGCGGAGAGCGCCGATCGCGTCGGTGAACACGTGGTCCAACATGGTGGACCCAGGCTAACGGCGCTTCACCCGTTCTGTGTTGCGAGGCCGCCCCTCCAGGGGCGGCCTCGCAACACAGAAGCGGTGGCTAGCGGGAGGCGAGGTTCGCCGCGTCGATCTCGTACAGCGCGGACGCTCCGGCGGTGACCGAAGGCAGCAGGCCGGCGGCGCGGGGGACCAGTTGGTCGATGAAGAAC
>JAIBBP010000106.1 GCA_019694615.1 Microthrixaceae bacterium
GGGGGCGCGGTGGCGCAGAGGTCTTTCGCGCCGTAGGGGATGCCGTGGAGCGGCCCGCGATCGTGTCCCGCCGCGAGTTCGCGCTCGGCGAGGCGCGCTTCGTCGAGCGCACGCTCGCGGGTGAGGATGGCGACGGCGTTCAGCTTGCGGCCGATTGTGCCGAGGCGGTCGAGGAAGTGCTCGGCGAGCGCGGTGGGGGTCGTTTCGGCGAGGCGGCGCATCGGCCCGAGATCGCGGATCGAGGCGAAGGAGAGGTTGTCGGCCATCTTCTAGCCCTCCTGCCGCGCGGTGAAGACGAAAACGGGCTCCACTTCCGAGCGAAGGGGATATGTCGTGAGCGCGCGGCCCTGGGCGACCATGCCGACGAATTGCTGGCGGATGTGCTCGCGGGCGGCGGCGTAGAGGCGATCGCCGAACTGGGCTTCGAGGTTGGCCATCAGGTGGTCAA
Source organism: Microthrixaceae bacterium (assembly GCA_019694615.1). Taxonomy (GTDB): domain Bacteria; phylum Actinomycetota; class Acidimicrobiia; order Acidimicrobiales; family Microtrichaceae; genus SSF14. The sequence continues at coordinate 449 of JAIBBP010000106.1, forward strand.
CGGTGGCGGCGTCGGTGGCGGCGTGGGGGTCGGGGGGAGTGGGGGTGGACATGGGTAACCTCCTGGTATGGATCGAGAGAAGACGGTTGAACCGCCAAGACGCCAAGGACGCCAAGTGGGGACGGAGAGAAAGGTGCAGGGGGACGGTGCTGCAAATCCCCTATGGCTGAGGCACTCTCATCTGTGGCATCCTGCGTTTATGCGCTGAGTTGGTCCAGCGCAGACAAGAGAAGTGGGATGGTTGCGTCGTCGGGCGCTGATGCGCCGCCGTGCAGGCGGAGGAAGTCGTGGAGGAAGCGGCGGTAGTAGTCGGGGAGGTTGTCGCGCAGCAGGGTACGTTCGTCGTCGGTGAGGGTGTAGTGCGGGTCCTGGCGGAGGATGAGGCCGAGCGTGACGATGGCGGCGTCGGGTTCGGAGTCGAGCTCCGAACGCACCGACTCGGTTGCCGCTTCGAGCCGGAGCTTGGTTTCGGCGTCGGAGATCTCGGCGCGCTGCTGGCGTTCGCGGACCTCCTCCAATTCCTTCTCCTTCGCCGACCGCTGTTTGCGCAGCGATTCGAGCTGTGCCCCGACTGCACGGGACTTCTCGGACTGGCGGCGGCGGGCCTCGCGCAACACACCGAGCACCTCCTCCACCGCTTCGATCCGCTCAGCCACGAAGGTGACGAGCACATCGGTGACCTCGGCGCGGGCATCGAGTTCGAGCCGCTTCTGCTCCGCCGCTCGACGTTCGGCCTGGTTTCGGCTCAATCGCTCATCCACCTGGGTAAGGCGATCGTTGAGGAAGCGGCGACGCTCGTCGACGGCGGCGAGTTTCACCTCGACGTCGGTTCGCATCGCTCCGACCTCGGCGGCCTTGGCCTCGAGGTTGCGCCGGGCCTCCGCCATGCTGCGAGCGCGCTCGGACAGCTCCGACTCGACCGCTTCGAGCGCTGGGAGCCTCTGTTCGAGGTCGTCACGCCGCCTGGCTTCGCGCTCGACCCGCTGACCGAGCTCGGACAGATGCTGCTCGACGGTCGCGAGCTCGGCCGCCGCCTCGGCACGGTCGCGCTCGGTGCGGCGCAGCACATCGTCGAGGGTACGAAGGCGGTTGGCGTTCTGGTCGGCGGACTTCTCAGCGTCGGCTGCATCGCGTCGCGCTGTCGACAGGCGTTCCTTGATGATTCGCAACTCCTCGGCCGTCTCCTCGGCGAGGCGTCGGGCGGACCCGAGCTCTGCTTCGGCTTCGGCCAGCGCCGCACCCGTGGCGCCCGCGCTGGATTGGCCGATGCGCCAGCCTGTCGTGCCGAACCGGTCGCCATCCAGTGTGACGATCGTTGCCCCGGGGTGGGCGACAGCGACATCGACGGCTTCGACCCAGTCGCCCTCGACGGCGACCGCCTGCCACAGAAGGGCGTCGAGGAGTGGACCGACGTCGGGGCGAAGCGGCTTCACGTGGTCACGAACAGGTCTACCCACACCGCCGGGAATCGCGCTGACCGACGGTGCGGCGTGTCCGATTGCGAGAACGGCTCCGGCCAGATCGCTGCGGTGCAGCGCGTCGAGCGCTGCACGCGCCACGGTGGTGTCGCCGACCACCACAGCGGCGAGCGCTTCGCCCGCAGCGGCTTCGAACGCCGCCTCCCAACCCTCCTCGACCTCGACGACATCGAGGAGGGTCCCCACGACCCCGTCGAGATCTGCGAGGTGGGCAGCCCCTGCACGCCGGCGCGCGTCGTCGAGTGCCAAGGCCAGAGCCTCGGCACGGGCAGCCCAGCTGTGGTGTTCCGCCGCGGCAGCCGAGGCACGCTCCTCGACCTCGACCCTCGCCGTCTCGGCTTCGGTGCGCTCGGTCTCCGCCTTCGCGAGCTGGGCGGCGAGTATCGAGACTCGGGCGTCGGCCTCGGCTCGTTCGTCGCCGATTCGATCGAACTCCGCACCCAGCCGCTCGACCTTCGTCGAGAGCGTGTCGCGCTGGGAGGTGAGGCGGCGATGATCGCTCTGCGTGCGCTCCATCGTCGCCCGGAGCGCGGCGAGTTCGCCGCGGATCTCCGCCGCTTCGCTCGGGGGTGCGGCGACCCCGTCGCCCCAGTCGGACTCGAACTCCGATCGTGCGGCGGCGAGCTCAGCCTCAGCCCGGATCAACGCGCCGGCGTCGTGCTCACTTCGACCGTCATCCGACTCGATCTCGGCCAACTCCGCGGTGATTTGCGCGTGTTCGACTTCGAGAGACGCGACGACGGCTTGGTCGACGAACGCGTTGCGGTCGCGGTCGATGCCGCGCCGGCGTTCGGTGAGGAGTGACTGCAGGCCGCGAGCGCGTTCGCGCAACGCCTCGTAGCGGACGAGCGCGTCGCCGAAGTCGTCGCCACCCATCGCGGTGAGCTGTGCTTCGGTGGCCAGGACCTCGGCGTCGAGACCCGACAGGACTCGCCGAATCTCGCGCTCGCTATTGCGGAGGTCCTGTTGGCGGGTGGACGAATCGACGAGTTGAGTGCGAAGGCGGGCGAGCTCGCGACCGACCAGATGGAGTTTGAGCGCAGCGAGTTCGGTGATGACGGCCTCGTGGCGCCGCGCCGCGTCGGCCTGACGCTCCAGTGGGCGGAGCTGCCGACGGACCTCACGCAGCAGATCCTGGATGCGAAGGAGGTTGGCCTCGGTCGCGGCGAGCCGACGCTCGGATTTCTCCTTGCGGCGGCGGTACTTCAGGACGCCGGCGGCCTCCTCGATGATGAGTCGACGATCCTCGGGTTTGGCGTTGAGGACGGCATCGATCTGGCCCTGGCTGATGATGACGTGCTGTTGACGGCCCACGCCGGAGTCGCTCAACAGCTCCTGGATGTCGAGTAGGCGGCAGTTGACACCGTTGATGGCGTACTCGCTGTCTCCGGAACGAAACAGCGTGCGGGTGATCGTGACTTCGTTGAACTCGATCGGGAGGATCCCCGACGAGTTGTCGATCGTCAGCGCCACCTCGGCGCGGCCCAAGGCCGGGCGCTTCGCCGAACCGGCGAAGATCACGTCGTCCATCTTCTGGGACCGGACGGCGGACGGGGCCTGAGCACCGAGCACCCAGCCGATGGCGTCGACGACGTTGGACTTGCCAGAGCCGTTGGGGCCGACCACGACCGTGACGCCGGGTTCGAGTTGAAGTGTCGCCGCATCGGCGAACGACTTGAAGCCCTTGATCTGCAACGCCTTCAGAAACACGGCAGGAGCCTACGGGATCAGCGCCGACCCGTCAGATGGGTGTGCCACCGCAGGAACTGAAGGCGCTCGTCAGAACGCCGAGGTACCGAAGCCGGAAGAAGCGAGCGCAGCGAGCGAACCTGAGGCGAAGGTGGCCGAGGCCATCTATATCTGCGTCTGTTCGCAGTAGTAGGTGACTCCGGAGCCGAACCGAGCCTTGGCGATGGGTCCTCGGGCCCGGGGGCTCATCTCGCCGTCGCGGCCGTACACGTTGATCATTGGACCGTAACCACCCGGTTCGCCCGACAGCGTGGGGAATCCGTCCGCTCCGACGGTGGCGCCACCGTGCTTCACCGCGTCGTGGATGATTTCCACCGATGCCCGGTACAGCCGGCGGATCTCCTGGGTGGACAGGCGATCCGCGGTGCGGTCGTACCTCAACCCCGCCTCAAAGAGGATCTCGTCGCTGTACATCGGCCCGATGCCCACCAGCACCCCCGGGTCCATCAGGATGGACTTGAGCTTGCCGCCTTTGCGCAACACCATCTCGCCGAACTTCGTCCATGAGACGGGCTCGTCGACGAGGTCGAGCCCCAGATGCCCGACGATGTGGTCGACCTCCTCGGCGGGCACCACGAACAGTTCCGAGCTCTTGGCGGGATCGACGAGGCGAAGTTGGCCGTGCTGGGTGAACGTGAGCACCACTGCAGTGCCCTTGGCCACCTCGTCCTTGGCCTGGTTCCGCTGAAGGTAGGCCCGGTCACCGAGCGCGATCATCAGGGCCTCGCCCGTATCGAGCTTGAGTACCAGCCAGGTGCCTCTCCGGGAGACACCGTCGATCTTGGCGCCTTCGAGTCGGCTGACGAGTGCCTTCTTGCTTCCGGCGCGTTTGATGGTCGCGGCGCTGGGGGCTTCGACCGTCTTCACCTTCTTGCCGACAACGTCCTTCTCGAGGTCACGCCTCAGGATCTCCAGCTCCGGCAGTTCAGCGATGCTCATCGGTCAGTTTCCCTTCGTCGACCAGCCGCCGCAGCGCGGCGGCAGCGGCAGCCTGTTCGGCTTCCTTTTTCGTTCTTCCTTCACCGCGACCCCACACCGCATCACCGAGCACCACCGTCGCTGAGAACTCCCGGGCGTGATCCGGTCCGGCCCCATCGACCTCATAGGACGGGACGAGTTCGAGTTCATGGGCAGCGCGTTCCTGGAGTCGGGATTTCGGATCCCCCGGGTCGAGTCCCGACTCGACCCGGATGATGTCATCGAGCAGCAGACTCACCACGACGTCTCGGGCGACCTCGAATCCACCTTCGAGGTACACGGCACCGATGACGGCTTCGGTCGCGTCCGCAAGGATCGAATCCTTGTCGTTTCCGCCAGTGGCGGCTTCGCCTCGGCCGAGCCTGATCGCCGGGCCCAGATCGACACGCCGAGCGGCATCGGCAAGGGCCCGCGTGTTCACCAGCGCGGACCGCCTCTGTGCCAGCACGCCCTCGGGCAACGCCGGTTCGCCTCGGTACAGGCGCTCGGTGATGACCAACTGGAGTACGGCGTCGCCGAGGAACTCGAGTCGTTCGTTGGATGTGACGCCCCCGTTCTCTCCGCACCACGACCGGTGGCGAAGCGCCGCGTCGAGCGCTGCGAGGTCGGTGACGACGTCGCCGAGACGGAGCGACAGGTCGGCGAGCAGGGCGGTCCGCCCCGGTTCAAGCGAGGCGGGCGACGACATAGTCGACTGCGTCGCTCACCAGGTCGAGCTCCTCGAGATCCTCCGGTTCGGCATCGGTGCCGACGGTGCGTTCGCCGAACTCTTCTGCGAGCGCACCGAACAACTCGTACAGAGCAAGCGAGTCGGCGTGGAGGTCATCGACGAGCGAGTCGGTCTCCTTGATCGTGGACGAATCGATCTCGAGTATCTCGCCGAGTCGTTCTTGCACGATCTCTAAGACCCGTTGCCGGTCGAGCGACTCGAAGTGGGTGTGCGTCTCGGCGGGCATGGGGAAACTCCTCGAACAGCGATATTCACGCGCCGGACGGGCATCACCCGCAAGGGAAGCCGCCGCCCGGTCGGGCGGATCATAGACGGTCGCGTACTCCCGAGGAGACGAGACCGCAGACGCGCGGCGCCCTAGTCGACGTCGATGGCCTGACGGCCGTGGTACCAACCGCAGTTACCGCAGACCGTGTGAGGAAGCTTCGAGACGCCACAACGAGGGCACAGGCTGCGAGCCGGGGCACCGAGCTTCCATGCGGACGCCCGCCGCATGCGGGTCTTCGACTTCGACATCTTCTTCTTGGGGACGGCCATCGTCGGTCTCGCTCGGTCTCGCTGAATCGGTGGGGAGGAACAGTGGCGCGCACAAGCCGTGGCGCACGAACCGGAGATGATAGTCGCGCTCGCAGCGGTGCGCGTAACTCAGCCGTCGAGTCGTAGGTCGTCGAGCGCAGCCCACCGCGGGTCCCGGGGCGGTTCGGGGACCTCGTCGGACTCGACCGAAACCGGCAACCGCTCCGGGACAGGGCCAGCGCAATCGTCCCGACACAGCGGGTTGATCGGGAGCCCGAGGATCGCCAGCTCACGCACCATCGGCTCGAGGTCAACGTGGTCGGCCTCTATGGGATAGGTCTCCCCCTCTGTCGGGCGCTCCTCGAACACCTCGGAAACGTCGACCTCGACGTGGCCGGCCACGCGTTCGAGACAGCGACGACACTCGCCATCCCAGTCCGCCTCGATCCGGCCCGTCACGGAGATTCCACCGTGCACCGTTTCGAGCAGGAGGTGGACCTCGATCGGCGAATCTACGCCCACCCGGACACTGGGGAGCCCGACATCGTCGAGGTCGACGGACTCGCTGACCGTCTTCTGGTTGCCGACAACGCGGCGAAGCTCAGTGACGTTGAGGAGAAGGGGATTCGATGCGGTCATCGGTGGCCACCCTCGGCGCAGGGCACGGTGGTGGTCAGTCGACTTCCTGGTCGAAGAACGCTGCCGCCTCCGACGCTTCCTCGTCCTCGTACCGGCTGCCGAGCTCTGCCTCGGCGATGGTGCCGGCGAGCTTGCGGCGTCCCCCGGCGACAGTCTTGGACAGGCGGTCGAGCACGACCTCGAAGCTGGCGAGCTTCTGATCGCAGTAGTCCTCGGCCTCCCGCATCATCCGACGGGATTCCTGCGACGCGTCGTCGAGGATCTGCTGCGCCTGGTGGTTGGCCGCTTTCACGACCTCGGTTCGCTGGACCATCCGGGCGACATGGGACTTCGCGTCGGCGATGATTTCCTCGGCCTCACGGTGCGCCTTAGCCCGGAACTCCTCACGCTCCTTTAGCAGCCACCGGGCCGCGCGCAGCTCGTCGGGCAGGTGAGCGAGGATGTCGTCGAGGATGTCGAGGACCTCTTCGCGATGAACCATGACCGTCTGCGACATGGGAACCGAGCGCGCAACTTCGACGATCTCGACCAGCTGCCTGAGCTGATCCTCGGATCGATAGACCTGGGTGCTCTCCGTGACAGCCATCTCGACTCCCTCATCGATCTCTGGACTCATGTCGGGTACTTCTCTTTGAGACGGGACGCCACCGCCGGGGGAACCATCGACGTCACATCGCCGCCGAACCGCGAGATCTCGCGGATGAGCTTGGACGCCAGGAACGAATGGGAGCTGGTGGTCGGGATGAACAGGGTGTCGACGCCGGATATCGACCGGTTCATCTGCGCCATCTGCAGCTCTGATTCGAAGTCGGAGACGGCCCTCAGGCCTTTGACGATGAAGTGCGCTCCGACGTTGCGAGCGAGATCCACGACCAACGAGCTGAACAGGGTGACCTCGACGTTGTCGAGGTGGCTGAACGACTCCTCGATCAGCGACTGGCGATCCTCGAGACTGAAGAGGGGCTCACCCTTCTGGGGGTTGCGCATCGCCGCCACGATGACCTTGTCGAACAACCGGGCGGCCGTCTCGACGATCTCGACGTGCCCGTTGTGGACCGGGTCGAATGAACCCGGGTAGAGGACCACGGTCACTTCAGCTGCTCCTGGGGACTACGGGTGGCGATCTGCACCACCGTACTGCCGTACGCGCGGTGCCTCATGACATCCCACCGAGTGGGGATCTCGATGTCCCGATCACTCTCCACGACGAGGGTCGCGGCATCGATGGAGCGGAGAAGGTCCGACCATGTGTCGAAGGCATACGGCGGATCGAGCAGCGCCAGGTCGAAGGGGCGCTCAGCGACGGCGGAGCGGTCCAGAAACCGCTCTGCCGAGCTCGCAACAACCGTCGCCCGACCAACGAGGCCGCATCGCTCGATGTTGGCGCGGAGCGTCGCGAGCGCCGCCCGGTCCGACTCGACGAACGTGGCGTGGGCCGCGCCACGGGAAAGCGCTTCGATGCCGAGAGCACCAGAGCCGGCGAAGAGGTCGAGCACCGTCGCGTCGACCACGAGGTCGGCGGAGTGGAGCGAGTTGAAAATGGCCTCGCGGACCCGGTCGGAGGTAGGGCGGGTTCCGACGCCGGGCGGGGCGTCCAACCGCAGCCCGCGTGCCGTGCCGGCGACCACTCGCATGGGCGGGCACGCTACCTGCGACGCCGTTTCCTCTGCGAGGTTCGCGCGGCTCGTCCCCGGTTCGGCCTGGTCCCCGGCCCCGGTTCTCGTTTGAGAAACGTTCACCTGGCGGAAGGTTCTCGAACGAGAACCGGGTGCGGGAGCCGTTCAGCCCTTGAGGAGGAACTCCTCGTCCTCGTCGCTCATGAACAACGCCAGCTCGCCGCGCAGAACCGGGAGGTGCCGAAGCCCGCCGGGGCCGTCGACCAGCTCGAACGCGACCTCGCGGGCCCTGGTGACCCAGTCCCGGTCGCGGCGCAACGACGCCAGCCTCAGATCGTTCTGGCCCTTCTGCCGCTCCCCCATGATCGTGCCCTCGCCGCGCAGTTCGAGGTCGACCTCGGCGAGCTCGAAGCCATCGGTCGTGCGAACCATGGCTTCGAGCCGTTCCTCGCCGTCGGGGGTCGGCTCGTCGGCGACCAGCACGCAGTGCGACCGGTGCGCCCCGCGGCCGACACGACCGCGCAGCTGGTGGAGCTGGGCGATACCGAACCGGTCGGCGTCGAGGACGACCATCACGGTGGCGTTGGGCACATCGACCCCGACCTCGATCACCGTCGTCGCCACGAGCACGTCGATGTCGCCGGAGCGGAACGACGTCATGACGGCGTCCTTCTCTGCCGATGCCATCCGCCCGTGCAGCAGCCCGAGACGCAGCCCGTGGAGCTCACCGCCGGACAGGTCCTCGAACGTCTCGGTAGCCGAGGACACCTCGAGCTTCACGGATTCCTCAATGAGCGGGCAGACGACGTAGGCCTGCCGACCGTCGGCGATCTCGCTGCGAACGAGCGCCCACGCCGACTCCACCTCGTCGTAGCTGCGTGCCCATTGCGTGGCGATCGGCGTGCGGCCGGGAGGGAGCTCGTCGAGCACCGACACGTCGAGGTCGCCGTACACGGTCATCGCCGCAGTCCGAGGGATCGGCGTGGCGGTCATCACCAGCACGTCCGGGCTGGTGCCATCGGCGTTGGACGCCCTGAGCGCGGCTCGCTGCTCGACACCGAAACGGTGCTGCTCGTCGATGACGACCACGCCCAGCGAGTGGAACCGGACTGCATCCTGGATCAACGCGTGGGTACCGACGACGAGATCGATCGCGCCGTCGGCCAGCTCCGCGAGGATCTGCCTGCGCTCGGCACCGGTTACACGGTTGGTGAGCAATGCGATGCGGAGCTCACGCTCGGCGAATAGCGACCCTTCCTCGGCGGGGACCACGAATCCGGCGAGGTCACGGCGAAGCCCGATGGCGTGCTGCTCGGCGAGTACCTCCGTGGGGGCCATCAGCGCGCCCTGATGCCCACCGTGCACTGCTGCGAGGAGCGCGCTCACCGCCACGACCGTCTTGCCTGCGCCGACATCGCCCTGCAACAGGCGATGCATCGGAATCGGCCGGGCGAGATCCGCGACGATCTCGCCGATCACCCGCTGCTGGGCACCGGTCAACGGGAACGCCAGGCGCGACCAGTAGGCCGACATGAGATCGATCGCCGACTCGTGGACGATGCCCTGCGACGTTGCCTCGATGTGGCGCTTCCGAAGTACGAGGGCGAGCTGGATGCGCAACAACTCATCGAAAACGAGGCGCTTTCGCGCAGCCTGGGACTTCGCCATCGACTCCGGCGCGTGGATACCGGTCAACGCGGTTCGGCGATCGACGAGAGCGAAACGGTCGCGAACCTCCCCAGGAAGCGGCTCGGCGATGCCCCGGGCCTCGCAGCGCCGGAGAACCTGGGCGCACATGTCGCCGAGGTCCCAGGTGCTCAGGCCGGACTTCTCACTCTGCGGGTAGACGGGGATGATGCGGCCGGTGCGGTTGCCGATCAGGTCGACCACGGGATTCGTCATCTGGCGCGTCCCGCGAAAGTCCTCGACCTTCCCGTAGAAGATCGCTTCGGTTCCGGCCGGAAGCTGGCGCTCGCGCCAGGCCTGGTTGAAGAAGGAGATCTTCAGCCGCCCGGTGTCGTCGGCGATCTCGCCGGTGACCATCGCCCGCCCACCCTTGACCCGTCGAGTCGACAGCGAACGCACCGTCGCCAGGACCATCCCCTCCTCACCCGGGCGAAGGTCGCGAACCTTCGCCTGGTTGGTGCGATCGAGGTAGCGCCGCGGGTAGTGCGAAAGCAGGTCGAGCATCGAGTCGATGCCCAGCTTGTGCAGGCCCTCGACCTTCTTGGGGCCGACGCCGCTGAGCTTCTCCACGCCCATGCCGGCAAGGTCGGCCAGAGTGATGGGGGCAGCGTCAGGCACGCCGGTCTCGGACGACGATCCCCGACGGCCGACCGAGGCCGATGGCCGCCTCGATGACGGCACCGATGTCGTCGGCACACACCGAGGCAGTGAGCGTGCCGCCCGCAGTCAGCAGCTGCACCTCGTCGCCGAGCGAGACCCACGCCCGTTGCAGCAGCTTGCCTAGCTGATCGGAGGCATGGTCGGCCGACGCCAGCGACAAGGTGATCTCGTACCGGAACCGCTCGTCTGCGAACGATTCGCCGTCATCGTCGACGTCCTCGGGGAACTCCCACTCGGGGAGCTCCGGGTCGTCACCGTGCACGACGCTGACGAACGCGTCGACGAGCACGAGGAACCCGGCACCCCCGGCGTCGACGAGGCCTGCTTCAGCGAGCGGAGCCCACTGGTCGGGGGTGGCTTCGAGCGCGTCGAGGCCACTCTCGGCGACTGCCAACACCAACTCGGGGAGGTCGAGGCCCTCATCCGCGCCACGCAACGCAGCCGCGGCCGCCGCAGCCACGACAGCGGGCATGGCGCCCGGCCGGGCATCGGGCCCGGCTTCAGCGGCCACCGCCTCGGCTCCCGCCTCGAACGCGACCGCCAGTCGCGATGCATCGAGTGCGTCGGCGTTGCGGCACAGCTCCGCCACGCCCGACAGGAATGCGGCGAGCATCCTCCCCGCCCGACCGACACCCGACTCCGCACCGACGTCGAGGGCCGGCGCGAGCTGGGTCAACGTGACCCCCGACGGAAGGTCGGCGACTACAGACGCAAGAGTGCTCGCAAGGTGCTGGCCGGTATCTCCCCCGTCGATCCCCTCCAACATGTCGAGACGATCGAGTCGGTCGAGCCCGGGTGCGTGAGCGACCATCGAGTCGTGAGCGGCGCGCAACACGTCGACCAGGCCGTCGGCGCTGAGCTGGGACAAGGGGTAGCGGTCGGCGTCCATCGTGCCGACGGTAGCCGTCGCCACCGACAGCGAGCACCGGGGCCTGCCGCCTTCCCAACCATATTGGGGTCGCGTCGGTGTCCCTGCTATCGTGCCCGGTGCGTTTGGGACGCCCCCGCGGGCGGTGACACCATTCCGCCCCCATCCCCGCACGAACTATCAGGTGAACCATGTCCTCCGTCTGTGAGATCTGTGACAAGCGGCCCGGCTTCGGCATGAGCCTCTCCCACTCCCACCGTCGCAACAAGCGGCGCTGGAACCCGAACATCCAGCGGGTACGCGCCGTCGTAAACGGGTCGCCCAAGCGCGTCAACGTGTGCACGGGCTGCCTCAAGTCGGGCAAGGTGCAGAAGCCCACCGCCCGCGTCATCCCGTAGGTCACGACGATGCAGGGCGTCATCAAGTCATTCGACCCGACGACCGGCGACGGCGTCGTGCTGTGCGATGCCGACTTCGCGGACTACGACCTCCACCGCGATGCCCTGGAGGGGTCGGTCTTTCGTATGCTTCGTCAAGGCCAGCGCGTCACGTTCGAGCTGACCGACGATGGTTTCGCCACCGGACTCCGGCTCGGTTCCGAAGCCGACATGGGTACCCCCGGTTTCCACGAGACCATTCCGAGCGCAGATCCTGTCGACGACCCGGTCTGAGGTTCCGCCGAATGGCGGTTGCCGCCAGTTCGGGAGCAAACTCGGGGAACAGTCCGAGACGTGACGATTTGGGCGTTGCGTCCGCCGGACGACTTCTTTAAGCAATACGAATCCAGCACATCGGCAACGAGCTTGCCGGGACGGCAGCGCCGGTGCGCGAAGCGGAGGAAGCCACATGCCAGGGACGACCAACAACCAGGAACTTCTCGACTGGGTCGAGGAGTGGCGCTCGATCTTCGAGCCCGACGAGGTCTACTGGTGTGACGGCTCGGCCGAGGAGTACGACCGTCTCTGCCAGCAGCTCGTCGACGCAGGGGTGTTCGAGCGGCTGAGCGACGCCAAGCGGCCGAACTCGTACCTGGCATTGTCGGACCCGGGTGACGTCGCACGCGTCGAGGACCGCACGTTCATCGCGTCCGAGCAGGAGATCGACGCGGGGCCAACCAACCACTGGCGTGACCCCGCCGACCTCCGCGCCGAAATGCTGGAGCGCTACCGCGGCGTCATGAAGGGCCGCACCATGTACGTGGTGCCGTTCTCGATGGGCCCGCTCGGCTCCCCCATCGCCCACATCGGCGTCCAGTTGACCGACTCGGCGTACGCCACCGTCAACATGCGGATCATGACCCGGATGGGTCAGGGGGCGCTCGACGTGCTGGGCGAGTCCGGCGAGTTCGTCCCCGCAGTGCACTCGGTCGGCTACCCGCTCGTGTTGGCCGACGGCACCGAGCGGCCCGACGTTGCGTGGCCGTGCAACGAGACCAAGTACATCAGCCACTTCCCCGAGACCCGTGAGATCTGGTCCTACGGATCCGGATACGGCGGCAACGCGCTGCTGGGCAAGAAGTGCTTCGCCCTTCGGATCGCGTCGACCATGGCCCGCGACGAAGGCTGGATGGCCGAGCACATGCTCATCCTGGGCCTCACCCCGCCCAACGGCGAGAAGCGCTACGTGGCCGCTGCGTTCCCATCCGCCTGTGGCAAGACCAACATGGCCATGCTCATCCCGACTCTGCCCGGCTGGAAGGTCGAGACGGTCGGCGACGACATCGCCTGGATGAAGTTCGGCCCCGACGGTCGCCTCTATGCGATCAACCCCGAGGCCGGGTTCTTCGGTGTGGCCCCCGGCACCAACGACGCCACCAACCGCAACGCCATGGCGTCGGTCGAGGCCAACAGCATCTTCACCAACGTCGCCAAGACCGACGACGGCGACGTGTGGTGGGAGGAGATGACCGAGGAGCTCCCGGCGCACCTCATCGACTGGAAGGGCAACGACTGGACGCCCGAGTCCGGCACCCCCGCGGCCCACCCCAATGCACGCTTCACCGCTCCCGCAGCGCAGTGCCCGGTCATGGCGCCGGAGTGGGAGGACCCGGCCGGTGTGCCGATCTCGGCCATCCTGTTCGGCGGCCGCCGCGCCACCAACGTCCCGCTGGTGACCGAGGCGTTCGACTGGCAGCACGGAGTGTTCCTCGGCTCGATCATGAGTTCGGAGAAGACCGCTGCCGCCGCCGGCGCCATCGGCGAGGTGCGGTTCGACCCGTTCGCGATGTTGCCCTTCATGGGCTACAACGTCGGCGACTACATCAAGCACTGGCTCGAGATCGGCGAGGCCACCGCCACCGAGAACCTGCCGAAGATGTTCTGGGTCAACTGGTTCCGCAAGGACGAGAACGGCAAGTTCATGTGGCCGGGCTACGGCGAGAACAGCCGAGTGCTCAAGTGGGTCGTCGACCGCCTCGATGGCAACGCTGACGCGGTCGCAACGCCGATCGCAGGCCGTCCGCAATGGAGGATGGCTGATTTCAATCCCTCCGATTCGAGACCTCCGGAGAGCGTCCGCCATGTTCCGCGTCACCCAGGAAATCGATTTCTGTTATGGGCACCGTTTGCTGAACTATGCGGGCAAGTGCCGGCATCTGCACGGACATAACGGCACCGCCGTGATTGTGCTGGAAGGACCGGCGCTCGACGGCTGCGGCATGCTGGTCGATTTTTCGGACATCAAAAAGCTGTTGCGAACCTGGATCGACAACGAGCTGGATCATCGCATGATCCTTTGCGAGCGCGATCCAGTCCTGCCGGTGTTGAAAGAGATGAACGAACCGGTGTTCCTCCTGCCCGACAATCCGACGGCGGAGAACATCGCCCGGCGGATTTACGAGCAGGCGGTCGCGTTTCAGTTGCCCGTGAAAGAAGTGACTTTGTGGGAAACGCCCAAGTCGTTCGCGACGTACCGAGCGGACGAGTGACGCGGAGCGCTTCCAGCCGTCCTTGAGCCGCGCTGAAACGCCAACCGGCGGACTTGAACGCGGCGCCGCAGGTTCATCGATCAAGGCGGTCCGATGGAATTCGTGGGTCGGTCGGATACGATGGTTCGAAGTGAACGGTCGCCGGACGGAAACGATGCCGGACGGAATCCACGCCTGATCGACTTTGAGGACTCGCTTGTGATGCGGACTTTCCCAGGGATGCGGGCGCTCGGCGCCGGGATGGCGGTCAGTCTTTCGCTGGCCCTGATCGGTTGCTCGGGCGGATCCACCGCCTCGAAGCCGGCGACGGCGGGCAAAGAATCGAACGGCGCGAAGAGCTCGGAAGCGAAGCCGACCGAGACGAAGCCTTCTGAGGTCGGCGCGGCGGTGAAGCTGGAGACGGTCACTCCGGACGCCCTGCAGAAGAAGATCGAATCGCTGCAAGCGGACGAGCAGCCGGTGCTGGTCGACTTCTGGGCCACCTGGTGCGTGCCGT
>JAIBBP010000135.1 GCA_019694615.1 Microthrixaceae bacterium
GGCGACCGTGGGAATGGGGAAGGGAGCGAGGGTGAGCACGATCGCCGCGGGTTCGAGACCCGACCGACGAGCGAGCCGGCGCCACAGTTCGAGCCGCTCCGTGTAGTGGTCGACCACCTTGGGGCCCGCACCAATCGAAACCAGATGCGCGGCGCGGCGCAGGACGAGATCGATGGCACGGGGGATCACGACGTCGAGCGCTGCGCTGGAGTCGTGCTCGATCGACATCTCGATCGCCGTCCGAGCGATGTGCTTCGCCGGCTCCATCGAGCCGATCAGGACGAGCACAGCGCGGCTGGCCACGGCGAAGGGGTCGAGGACCATCGGTAAGCCGTCGTTGGCACGGGCGAGCGCGAGCCCGGGCGACGGGGCCACGCGGACTGGAAGATGCTGGCCGCTGTCGTGCACATCGGAGGAAGCGTCGGTCGCGGCGCTCGGAGCGTGATCGGTGGACGACGTCGGGTGGTTGTGGGGGAAGTCGGGGTTGGGGAGTTTCGTAGGAGCGACCGGCTCGACGTCGGGCTCGACGTCGCCAACCGCGAACGACGGGGCGTCCACCGCTGCCGGCGGGACATCTTCGGCGTCGGCTCGCCGGTCGGCTGCATAAGAGGGCGCGGCGGAGCGCGGGACCACGGAGAACATCGGCATGACCGGGGTCGCCGCCGGCGGATCAGGGTTGTGGGAAGCTGTCACTGGCGTTGCAGTCTCGATCGGTCGGCCGGCGGGACACGATTGCACCCCACCTGCGAGGGTACCTACGTGAATCCATCAGGCAAGAGCCTACTTTTCGTGTCACTCCAAGGCCTCGGTGACATCGCAACACGCCGGTTCGGGGGAAGAGCCAACGGTACCGCGGCGACGGGCGCGACGTGAGCCACCTCCTCGTCTACCTCCACGGCCACGGCTCGTCACCGTCGATGGTCCATCCGTTCTTCCGCCAACAGCACGACGACGGCTGGGTCCGGATCTGTCCGCAAGCACCACATCCGACCGAGGGTGGATGGTCCTGGTTCGACAGCGGCCCCCGTGGAGTCGATTCCGTCACCCTCTCGTCGTCGGTCGCGGCGGTCGTCGAGGTGGTGGACGCCGCGCTCACCGAGACCGGCGGCGCCTGGACAAGTGTCGTTCTGGGCGGGTTCTCCCAGGGTGCGGCCCTCGCCCTCGCGGCAGCGGCCCGACTCGCGACCGAAGGGACGGTGCTGGGCGGCCTGCTCCTGCAGGCAGGCTTTCTTCCCGAGACCTTCGACGACGAGATCGACGTCGCCCCCGTTGCGGCTCGGTCGGTGCTGATCCAGCACGGCGACTCCGATGAGGTCGTTCCTGCGTTCATGGCGGACGACCTCGCCGCGCTCATCGGATCGGCAACTAGCGGTCCCGCGCCCAAACTGCAACGGCTCCCTGGCGGACACGTGTTGTCACCGGCAATGCTCGACGCCGCACGCGAGTGGCTGGAGGGCATGCAGTGAACGTGATCGTGGGGCTTCCGACCGACCGCGTCGACGCCTTGGACGAGTTCGTATCGGCCGACGCGATCTTCGAGATGTCCCGCCACGTGGAGGCCGCCGGCCTCGACGGCGTCTTCGTGACCGATCATCCCGCTCCCGACGACCGCTGGCTCGCCGGCGGCGGACACCACGCGTTGGAGCCGACAGTGGCGCTCTCGTTCGCCGCTGCTGCGACAAAGGCGATCAGGCTGGTCACCAACATCTACGTGATGGCCTATCGGCCGCCGCTGCTTGCAGCGAAGACGCTCGCGACTCTCGACGTCCTGTCGAACGGCCGGCTCACCGTGGGGGTAGCCGCTGGCTACCTCCGCCCGGAGTTCCAGGCCCTCGGCGCGGACTTCGAGGAACGCGGCGCCCGCCTCGACGAGGCGATCGACACCGTAACCGCAGCCTGGACCGGCGAGACGTTCTCCGGTGGCGGCCCGGGGTGGAACGCCCGGTGCACGACGATCCTGCCGCGGCCGGCCCAAACCCCACGCCCTCCGATCTGGTGCGGCGGCAACTCCAGGGCGGCGATGACCAGAGCCGTCGTTCGGGCCGACGGGTGGCTCCCGTTCGCCACACCGCCGGGGATGTCTGCGGCCGTCCGAACCGCCGAGATCGCGTCGGTCGATGATCTACGACGACGCATCGGCCTGTTGGACGAGCTCTGCGAGCAGCACGGCCGCGACGAGCGGCCGACGATCTGCTTCACACCGATGTCGCCGTGGTCGGACAGCGCTCAGTTCTCCGAGGAGCTCGCCGAACTCTCCGAGATCGGGGTCGGCTGGATCTCGGTCCTCGTCGAGGCGTCCACCCGCGCCGAGTGGCTCGACGCCGTGTCGTCACTCGCCGCGGTCGTTACGCCCACGCAGTGACGACGTCGGCGGAGGTCGTGAGGGTGGCGAGCTGCGACAGCGTGTTGGCCAGCACCGCTTCGGCGTAGCTCGCCGGGATCGCTGCCGTCGCGTCCGTGGGGAGGACCACCCGATAGCCGAGGTTCACCGCCTCGATGCACAGACCGAGGATGCCCACGTTGAGGGACACGCCCACGGCGACGATGGTCCGAACGCCGCGACTCCGCAGGATCGCGTCGAGATCGGTGCCGGTGAACGGACTCACACCGTGACGCCGTGACGACTCGATGTCGGAAGCCTCCGGGCCCAGCTCGGGGATCAGCAGGGCGGCATCCGACCCTTCCTCGAGCTGGCCGGGGATGCGGGCGGCGTGCGCCAGCAACGGGGCGTTGGTGAAGCTGCCGAGACGGTCGGGCCGGAACACCGCCAACGCGTGGACCACCGGCACGCTCGCCGACCGTGCGGCACGAACGACCGCCGCGGCGGCGTCGATCATGCCGCTCTCCTCGACGACGGCGGCCAGCGCCGGGAACGTGGCGAGGTCGCCGACGACGCCACGTTGGCACTCCATCGTCACCACAGCGGTGAGAGCGGGATCGATGATGGGAGAGAGGTCTGGCACGGGCAAGGATGGTACCGATGGATCAGTCCCCGTCGCCCGACCCCGCCCACCTCACCGACCGGCCGCTCGTTCTCGCGAGCGCGAGCGCCTACCGGTCACGGCTGCTCGCTGAGGCCGGCTTTGAGTTTGTCGTAGCTGCACCGGACTTCGACGAGCGGGCTGTCGAAGCCCGACCTGATCCCGACGACCTGCGTTGGCCCGAGCGCCACGCGTTGGAGTTGGCGTCGGGAAAGGCGCGGTCGGTAGCCCCGTCGTTCCCCGATCACCTCGTCCTCGGGGCCGACCAGCTCGCCGTAGTCCGAAACGGCACGGCGGCCGGAATCCTCCACAAACCTGGTAATCACGACCGCGCTGTCGCCCAGCTGCTGTCGATGTCGGGGAGCACCCATGAGCTCGTCAACGGCGTAGTGCTCCTCGACGGACCACGCTGCCTTTACGAGGTCGATGTCCAGCGCGTCACGATGCGCACCTTCACCCACGCCGAGGCAACCGCGTACGTGCGCGCCTACGAGCCGTTCGACTGTGCCGGCGGGTACCGGTTGGAGGACGACGCCGGGTTCGTGATCTCCGTCGACGGCGAGGACGAGAGCGGAGTCATCGGCCTGCCGCTCCCAACGGTTCGACGGCTGCTGGCGGCTTCTCGGGCACAAGGCGCCTGACAACTCGGATCCGTGCTCAATGACCACCAATCGCTGCCGTCTGTCGCTGGCCGGCGGTGGGCTCGGTCGGTGCCACAGACGGACCGGCACGAAGTGCTCCACATGATGGCGCCGGACAAACGCGCGTGAACCGTGTGCTGAAACGGCCCTGAGAGGGCACAAAATGCACACGGTTCCGATACGGCGGGACCATGAGCACGGCAGACCCCCTCGGAACGAATCAGCTCAGCTCGTCGAGCGAGAGATGCTGCAGCCGCGGCCCGGGGAGAACGTCACCGTCAGGTGCAGCTCCGCCCCGGCCACCAACTCCACGGGCTCGGTGCAGAGGTCGGTGGGAGGGTCGAGATGCTCGCAGTTGCCGACACACGGCCTCTGGTAGGACTCGACCTCGTAGGCGCCGGGGGCGAGTTGCTCATCCAGCAGCACAACGGACGTCTCGTCGGGTTGGTCGGAATGCTCGGCGACGACAGCCTTCGCCGCGTCGCGGATGACGATCGACGACACCTGGCCCTCCGTGTAGCAACAGTCGAGCTGCACCTGGGTCACGACGAGCCGACCGAGCGTCGGGTCGATGGTGACCGACGATGTGCTCGCGGAGCGCTTCGGGGCGATCGACGCGTCGTCGCCGCCACAGCCGCCTAGAACCGTCGCCGCTCCGACGAGCACGGCCAGAGCCGTGGCACGGATGGTCACGGAGCGGCCGCCAAACACCTCAACCCAACCCGCGAATCGACGAGCCCGACACCCACTCCTCGGTCCCACCATCCGCGGTACCGCCGGTGTCGAAGCGTGTCCACCAGCCGATATGACGAGCGGTGGCTACCGACTCGGTCACGCAATGGGAGGCAACCCCAGCCCACTCCCGCAGCCTTCCGTCGTTCGTACCGCCGCCGAGATCGCCGATGTCGAGCAGCGAGGTCGCGTCCGCAGCGGCAACGACCTGAGGGGTCTCCGACACCCCCTGCACGCCGATGCCGTCAAGTACACCGTGGGTCGCCCAACGGCCCGCGAGCTCGACGAGCACGCCCTCGTCGTCATCGGACGCCGCCACATGGCCCTCCCATCGGGCCGGGGCGTCAGGGCGGTGGCCATCGTCGCCTACCAGCGTGCCGAGATCGAAGGTTTCGAGGTCGAGCCCCGGTTCAACCGAGAAGAAGTCGATACGCAACGCCATGTCAGCTCTCCGGGGAAACGTTGGCCCCGCCGACGGGGACCCGGTTGTCGATCAAGGTAATGCAGGACCAGGCACCGACGAACACGCGATCGCCCGGTGCCAGCGCGACGGGCTCGCCCACGGCAATCGGGTCGGGGACCGACGCGAGCGCGACGCCCGAAGCCACCACGTAGGTCCCGTTCATGGAGCCCTGGTCGACCGCGCTCCATTCTCCGGCGTTGTCCTGCACAAGCTGAGCGTGACGGCGCGACACTCCCGGGTCGTCGTTGAGCGCCACCTCGGGGTGCAGGCCCTTCTCGGCGCTGGTGCGCCCGATCTGCACCGATGTGCCCCGCACCGCGAGGCGTTGTGAGACCGGCGGGGGACAGGGCTCGTTGGAGACGGCGCCCTGAAGCGCGTACCACGCGGGGTCCACCGTGACATCCACGCTGAAGTCGGTGGGCTCGGCCGACTCCGTCAGCGGAGGGGCGACACCGACGGGCTGTGGCGGAGGCGGGGGTGCCTGGCCCGTCGTGAAGTCGTAGCCGCAGCTCTCACAGAACAGAGCGTCGGCTTCGTTGACCGCCCCGCAGTGGGCGCAGCCGACGGTAGCGCCGACCGAGCCGGCGCCAGCGGGCACGGCGGCTGTCCGCGCTGTGGTCGGCGCGGGGGTCGGTTGCTTCGCGAGAGGGGTCCCGCAGGTGTCGCACCACTCAGGGTCGGCGGACTGGTGTCCCTCGGGACACGGGTAGGTCGTCGTCATGGCTGGCCCCCCGGCGGCGGTCCGGCGGGCGGCGAGCCGTCAGGCGCCGGATCCCGTCGAACACGCACGGTCTTGGTCGAGGAGGTGTCGAGTGCCATCTCATCAAGCGTCGCGACCTCCTTCTTCAGGCGCACGGTGCCGGTGTCGGGGTCGGTGATGTCGACGACCTTGGCCAGCAATCGGGTGGTCGACTCGTTGCCGGCGTCGTGGGCGATCTTCGCCGCCCGGCCCAGCAGCATCGTCGCGGCCTCCTCGTCGCCGCTCTTGCGAGCCGCTAGCCCCTGCTGGATTGCGTCGGCCAGCTCGGCCTGGCCCGTGTAGTGGGCGACCGCGGGGTTGATCCGGGTCGTCAGATCGGTGTCGGCACTCCACACCGCGCGCACCAGCCCCTTGGCCTGCACCTGATCGTCGACGACGAGTTCGACCCGAGCGGCAAGACGCTCGGAGCCGACCGGAGCAGTCGGT
This sequence comes from Microthrixaceae bacterium, assembly GCA_019694615.1. Taxonomy (GTDB): domain Bacteria; phylum Actinomycetota; class Acidimicrobiia; order Acidimicrobiales; family Microtrichaceae; genus SSF14. Next base: position 6,004 of record JAIBBP010000135.1, read on the forward strand.
ACTCGCACGGCGACGTGGTAGTCGCGCGACTCGTCGGCCCAGGCACCGGTTGGGAACTCACGGATGAGCTCGGACACCTGCACCGCTCGGGGAGTCAGGTCGTCGACGTCGGGGGCGACCTGACGGACGAACATCACCTCGGAGCCGGCCGGTGCCCAGACCCGGAGCTGTACGTCCGCTACGCCGCGACTCATCGAGCGCTTGATGATCGCCTCGAAATCGGCCTCCATCTGCTCCGGCGTGGCGATCAGGTCGACCGTGCCGAGCAGGCCCGTGGCGATTTTGCGGAGCTGTTCGACCACCCAGTTGTCGCCCACCCCGCGGCAGTCGCACTGGAACACGCCCTTGGACTGGGCGATCGCCCGGTCGAGCTCCGCCGGCGCCTCGTGCTCCTGTTTGCCGTCGGTGAGCAGGATCGCATGGCGCTGCGCCGCGGGGACCGACAGGAACAGGTCACGGGCGCAGTCGAGCCATGCTCCGATCGTGGTTGCACCCCCGGGCTGCACCTGCGCGACCCACTGCTGGGCTGCGGAGCGGTGCCCGGCGTCCATCTTCACCATGGTCCCCTGACGGGGGTAGATCAGCTGCGCGCCGGTGTTGCCGGCCACGACGGCGAACCACGTGCCGTCGTGGATCTCGTCGAGCGCGACGTGGGCAGCGCGCCGCGCCGCGATGATCTTGGCCGACGGCATGTCCATCGACCCGGACGTGTCGATGATGATGATCTCCGCAGCGTCGCCCGAGCCGGTCTGGCCTGCCTGTCCGGCCCCGGTGCAGGTAACGGAGACGACGGCGTGCACTTCGGTCGAACCGTCGGGCAGGTACTCGTTCTGGAACACGTCGGCGGTGAAGCTCGCCATCTCAGCTCTCCTTGTTGGGGACCGGTTCGGGGTTCTGCTCGATGCGAGCGAGGATCACGGCGATGTTGTCGGCGCCGCCCTGGTTGTTGGCGAACGCGGCCATCGACTCGGCGATCGTGGTCGGCGTCGTCGCCCCGTCGGCTACCGCCTGCGCCATCAGTGCCGAAAGCTGTGACGGCTCCGACGCGTAGTTCCACATTCCGTCCGAGCACACCATCACCCAGCCGGGTCCCGGCAGATCGAAGGTCATCGTGTCGGCGGTGGGCGAGGGGCTGTCGATCCCGAGCCACCGGGTGATCGTGTGGGCGGTCGGGTCCTGCTCGGCCTGGGCGCGGGTCATGCCGCCGGCGATCAACTCCGACGCCAGCGAATGATCGTGGGAGAGCTGGAGCCCGCTGCCGTCGTCGCCCAGCCAGTAGGCCCGCGAATCGCCGCACCATCCAACGGTGGCACGACCATCGGCCACGACAGCGGCGACGAAGGTGCATGACGGGGGTTCGCTGAGCGTTCCCGTCGGGGATGCGGCGATCAATCGGTCGGTCACCCGGGTCACGGCCACCTGGGCGATCCGACACGAGGCCGTGATGGCGTGGACCATCGCCTCGATCGCCGCGGCACCGCTGGTGTGACTCGTCGACCGTGCTGCTGCCACCAGATGGTCGCGTGCGTCGACCGACGCGGCGAGGCTGGCCTGGTCGCTGTCGGGTGCGGACGTGACGCCGTCGCAGACGACGAGCACCGCAAGCGAGTCGGGGTGCGGGGGAGCCTCCGCGCTGGCCATCGTCGCCATGGCGTCCTCGTTGCGGCTGTGCCGAACCCCTCGGTCACACACCGCGCCCAACCACGGCGCCGGGCTCTCGGTCCAGTGGTCCCGCCAGGTTCGCGCTTTGGTGCCGCACGTCTCGCAGTAGCCGTCGCCGGCGACGGCGCCGCCGCAGACAAGACACGGCGTCGCTTCGGCGTGGGGACGCTCGGAGCGAGGAGCCGCGGAGATGAACGTTGCGGCGACGACACCACCAGCGGCAGCGGAGAGGGCGTCGGCGGCCCCGGCCTCGGCCCCAACTGCGGGTGCCTCAGGTGGTGCCGCGACCGCTGTGGCGCCATCGACGGTCGCCCCACACGCTTCGCAGAACGCGTCGCCGGCGTGGATCGCTGCGCCACAGGACGGGCAGACAGGATCAGCGAGAGCCGTCACTTCCGACATCTCACACCCAGGTCCGGGGGCGAACGCGGTTCGCCTCGTCGACGCAACGGATCCGTTCGGTCCCGTCGGGTGCGTGACGTGCCGCGGAGCGCCACGCCCCTTCGAGCGCCCGGCGGAGGCCGGTCACCGTCGCCGCAGCCCCACCGACCGTCACCGATGGCTGCTCGCCGCCGGCGAGGACCTGCTGCAATGCAGCGTCCAGAATCCCGATCGATCGAATCGCGTACCGGTAGGGGTCCTCACCGGCCTCGGCGTTCGCCGCGAACGCGGCAGCGAGATCCGCCAGGCCGCCCCCACCGACCGCCACGCGTTCCATCAGGTGGCGCGCCCGCTCAGCCTTGGCGGCGGGCCACGACCTGCTCGTCGCCGGGATGCCGTCGAGTGCTTCGAGCGCTGCGGCGAAGTCGTGCGCTCCGGCAGCGATGCGCGCCAGACCGAACCGGGCCGAGGCCGTATAGGCCGCGTCGGTACGAGCAGTCACCGAGTAGAGGCGCTGAGCGACCTGATGCTCGCCGCTCTGTTCGCAGGCCGCAGCGAGGGCGAGCTTGGGGGCGAGCTCGCCGGGGATCTCCCCGTACACGGTGTTGAACGCGGCGACGGCGTCGGACATCCGCCCTTCCGACAGCGCCAGGAGCCCTTGAAGCCACACCGCCCGCCAGCTCCAAGGATCGCCCGCGAGGATGGCGTCGGTGGCGGCCTGGACCACATGGGACATCCCCGCTTCGAGCCCGGCGTAGGCGATCGCCTGCTGGACGGCCGGTGTGGTCTGTGGCGCACCCGACAGCACCTCGACACGTCGCTGCGGGTCCGCGACCGTCACGCTCTCGAGCCAGCCCGCCATCGGATCGTCGGGCTCCGCCCGCAACCTCGGGAGGTCGTACCATCCCACCTGGTTCGGCGTGGCACCCGGTGCCTCGAAGAGCGTCGAGGGGCTCGACGAGAGCGCAGCAGTCGGGCTGGTCAGCGCAACCACCTCGCGCAGCACCCCCACGAGCTGATCGCGAAGCTCGTCGGCGGACTGGAACCGATCCTCAGGGCGCTGCGACATGCCCTTGGTCAGCAGGCGGTACAGCGAGTCGTGCTCCACGAGAACCGCCGCGGTCTCCTGCGGAGGCATCGAGGCGAGGTACTCCGCCTGGTAACCCTTGAACTCGAAGATAAGCATCGCCAGGGTGCGAACGATGGTGAACATGTCCGACGCCACGGTGCAGCCGTCGGACGGCACCTCCGGTGCCTGGTAGCCCACGGTGCCGTAGATCGGCGACGTGTCGTCATCGATGCGTCGAACACCGCCGAGGTCGATCAGCTTGATGCTGTCGCCCACCTGGATCAGGTTCGCCGGTTTGAAGTCGCAGTAGAGGAGACCCGCGGCGTGGAGGTAGGCGAACGCCGGGAGCACCTCGATCATGAACGCGATCGCCTGGTCGACGGGCAGCGGTTCGAACTGCCCGCCGTTCGCCTTCATTCGGGCCTTGAGCTGGTCGGCGAGGCTCTTGCCACCGACGTACTCCATCACGATGTACGACGTGCCGTCAGTGTGCGTCTCGAAGTTGTAGATCTCGACGATGAGGGGGTGTTCCACCTCGGCGAGGTACTGCTTCTCGGCGACGGCGGCCCGGAAGGCATCGGGGTCGCCGGCGTTGAGGAGGCCCTTGAGCACGACCCACCGATCGTTCACGTTGCGGTCGCGGGCAAGGTAGATCCAGCCCATTCCGCCGTGAGCGAGGCAGCCGACGACCTCATACTGCCCGCCGAGCAGCGTGCCCGGCCTCAGTTTCGGGTCGAAGTCGAACGGAGTCCGGCACTTGGGGCAGAAACCGGTCGAGCGTCCGGGTTGGTCACCCCGGCTCCGTCCGACCGCCGCGCCGCAACTGGCGCAGGTCCGCTTGCGTTCGGGGACCTCGGGCGGATCCATGAGCGCGCCGACCGGATCGACGATCGGGGCACTCGGCACCGACGTGTACCCGGCACCAAGGCGAGAGCGGGTGTTCCGTCCGGCGCCGACCCGTCGGGTGGGCCGAGTGCCGGGTTCGGTGCGCCGACTTCCGATCGGGGTGGAGCCGAGGCGGGCCGACACCGATGTCGGCATCTCCGACGCAGGCCCGCCGACTGCTCCTGCCGCGCCTGCCGGCGCTGTCGGCGCAGGGCCCGCGGGCCCGGGCGCCATGCCGCAGCGGTCGCAGTAGCCGTCGACGATGGCGCCGCCGCATCCGGGGACGAGACATGAGGTCACGGGATCTCCTCGGTGACGACGGGCTGGCCCGAGCTCGCGCCCGGGCCGGAGAGTGATCGAACCAGCGCTTGGTACGCGGCGACTTCGGATCGCGCCTTGTCGAGGTCGCACGGCGCCGACCAGAGGAGCGCCTTGGCGCGCCGGAACGCCTCGTCGAACTCGGGGCGCTCCGCCGCGCCGGCGGCAGCGGCCTTGTCCCGGTAGGCCTGAACCAATCCGCGCAGATCGTCTCGTTCGCGGAGCATCGAGCGGTTGCGCTCGATGACGATCCCGAGCGCTCGCTCGAGTCGGCCGACCCGATCGACGAAGTCCTCCGCGAGGGGTCGGGCCTGGGGCCAGGGTCTGTCCGCAAGATCGGCAGGCGGAAGTTCGAGCGCCTCGACGGAGGGGACCGCGAGGCGAGGGGGAGCGGTGAAACGATCGGCGCACGCCGCGACGGCCGATCGGGCGTCGGCTTCGAGGGCGCTCAGCGCTTCGAGGCGACCCGATGCCTCGTTGCACTCGGCGAGCACACGTTGGCGCTCGCGATCGGTCGACTCCAAGTCGGCGCGCAACCGGGCGACCGACGATCGCAGTGCAGCCATGTCCGCGTCGGCGAATGCCGAGCCTTCGGTGCCCGGTGCCGTGCCGGCCGTGCTTCCCCGGGCCGTGCCGGCCGAGGTGAGCCGCTCCAGCTCGGCGCGTAGCCCGGCTGCGGCGCGCACCTGGTCGCCGAGCGTGAGCGCGAGCCGCTCGGCGACGTCGAGGTCGGCCGCGATCGCGCTGCGTGCCTCGAACCAGGCAGCCGATGCCGATTCGGTGCGATTCAGCGTCGCGGTCAGCCGGCTCGCGATGTCGTCGACGATCGCCACTGCTTCGGGCAAGTTGGCGGCCAACGCCGTTCCGGTGCGATCGGAGATCGTCCGGTACACCAGGTCCGCGACCTCGGCGTTGGAACGTTTCGGATCGGGCCAGTCGACCGAGGCGAGTTCGTCCCGGCGTTCGCTCGCTGCCTGCCACAACACGAACGCGATGTTGACGTCGGCGCGCTGGGCATCGGTACCGTGCAACGCAGCACGTTCGTCGATCGCCATCAGCTGCTGGCCACGATCGTTCAGCCAGGCGGCGAGCGTTGACAACAGGGCGTCGAAGTCCGGCCGTTCGACGTCGTCGCCGGGGGCGGGGTAGTTGCCGGTGGGAGCGGTCATCGCCGTCACCCCAGTGGCCGGGACGTGTCCGCCACCGGAGGCTCGGGCGTGGCACCGAACTCACCGAGCCAGCGCTCGTAGGTCGCCTTCCACTCGCCGTCGGCTCGGGCCGTTGCCAGCACGCCGTTGACGAATCGGATCAGGTCGACATCATCCTTGTTTGCGGCGATTCCATAGGGCTCCGACGAGAATGCATCGCCCACAACCTTGGCATAGGGGTCCTGGTCGGCGAAGCCGGCGAGGACCGTGTCGTCGGCGGTGATCGCCTCCACCTTGCCCTGCTGGAACAGCACGAGGCAGTCGGTGATGTCGTCGACCGCTGTCACCTGAAGGCCCGGGTAGTTCGCCAGCTCGTCGATGTTGGTGGAACCCGCCGGCGCGCAGATCTGCGAGCGGTTCTCCTGAAGCTCGCTGATCGAGGCCACCTTCGAATCGCTGCGGACCAGGATCTTCTGGCCCGCGTCGTAGTAGACGGTCGAGAAGCCGACACGGCTCCAGCGGGTGCAGTTGATGGTCATCGTGTGGGCCACGAGATCGACCGACCGGTCCTCCAGGGACGGGATGCGCTGGGCGTAGGTGATGACCTTGAAGTCCAGCTTGTCGTCGCCTCCCGGGCCGAAGATCGCCCGAGCGACGAGCCGCAGCATGTCGATGTCGAACCCTTCGATGCGGCCGGTCAGCGGGTTCTGAACACCGAACAGGAGTGTGTCGGCAGACACCCCGACACGGAGAGCCCGACGTTCCCTGATCTCGGCCATCGTCGAACCAGCGGGGACAGTGCCCGCTGGTGGCATCGGGTTCAGCGGGGGGTAGGAAGCGATCGCCGGCAACCCGCCGCAACCGTCGGCTGACGGGGGAGCGGGGGCCGCCGTCGTGGTGGTGACTTCCGGTACGGCAACGTCGTCGAGATCCAGGCGCGATGTGTCGGTGCACGCCGCGGAGATCACGACGACCGCGGCAGCGGCGAGGGCGATCGGACGGCGGGGTGTCATCGGTACTCCTGGATGCGACGGGCGACTCCGGCGAACGCGGCGACGGCGGCGATGAGGCCCGCCCCGAGTACCGTCCAGCGAAGCCACGAAACACCGGAACGAGCGTCGCCCAAGTCGGCGTCGACCGTCGCAGCGAGTTCATCGAGGGCTGCCGCCGAGTCCACGTCGAAACGGCCGAACCAGTCGTCGATTCCGATCTGCTGCGCCCGAGCCACAGCCTCGTCATGTCGACCGTCGTCGTCGAGCTGCCGCACTTCGCCATGCGCTTCGAGGTACCCGGCGAAGCTGTCAGCGACCCCACCGCCGCGGACGCCGTCGAGTTCGACGACACGCTCCAGGTAGGCCGTCGCCTCGGCCGACAACTGCTGCCAGCGGGTCTCGAAGGCGCCGCCGTTGCCACGGGCGATGAGCGTCAGCGCTTCGTTCGATCGCGCATCGAAGGCGGCGGTGCGAGCGCGGGCGTAGGAGGTGGCAGCGCGGTAGGGGACGTCGATCGTGTCGACGGCGGTGGAGGTGGACGAGCCCACGACCACCGACGACAGCACCGTGATGCCGGCGATGATCATCGCGGCAGCAGCGAGGCCGATGTTGACCACTCGATTGGTGCGCCGAAGCATCCACCACGACGCCACGCCGATGACGGCAAGTGCGACGACCGCGCACAACCACAGCAGGCCGACCGTCAGGTTGCCGCTCCCGACGGCATCAACAGTACGGTCGCCGGTCTCGCCGGCGATCTCATCGAGGACCGGTAGTACCTCCGCTCGGATCAGCGCGCTGGCGCTCCGTTGGTACGCCGCTCCGACGGGGAATCCCTGCCGGCTGTTGGCCCGAGCCTGCTCGACCAATCCCGACGCCTGCGACAGAGCCGAAGCCACCCCTCCGAGACGAACCGACTCGTCGCCGGTAGCCCGCGCCGCTGCCGCCGCCAGGCCGCGCTGAGCGGCGTCAAGCCGCTCCTCGTACTCGGCGCGGCGCGCCGGCGGCTCGAGGCCACCGGCGAGGTATGCGGCGGCGGCCAGAGCGTCCGCCTCGACGACGGCCGTGCGCACTGACTCCAGGCGCTCCAGCTGCGCGGCGTCGTCCCGCGCCGTCGACAGCTCCGACGTTCGCGATGTCAGCACCGACGAGCCGACGACACCGGACAACGCGGCGACGACCGCAACGGCGAGAGCCAGGATGCGCATGCGGCCGGGGGTGTCGGTTCGCGAGAGCCGCGGGGCGGGACCCGTCGGGTCGGGCGTACCCGGCTGCAACGCGAGCGGTAGCCGTGGGGTGCCCGTCGTGGCCGTGATCGTGCCGGTCGTAGTCAACGACGAGCACTGTAGGCCCGCGGCTCGCCGAATCGGGCGCCATCGCGACCTTTTCTCGGTCACGTGCTCCATGGCGCTGTTCACGTCGCTTCGGTCGCGAGAGTTAAGCTGCCGCATGGCTCTACTCCCCGAAGACCTCGCATCGGGTGGAGATCCCGACGCCGCGTTCGCTGCCCGGTTCGGCCGAATCGGCCTGACGTTCGACGATGTGCTGCTGATGCCGGCTGAGTCGTCGGTGCTGCCGCACGAGAGCGACACGTCCACGTGGTTCACGCCCGACATCCGCCTCGCGGTCCCGATCGTTTCGGCAGCGATGGACACGGTCACCGAGTCACGGATGGCCATCGCGTTGGCACGGTTGGGCGGTCTCGGGGTCATCCACCGCAATCTCGCGGCGGAGGAGCAGGCGGCCGAGATCGACCGGGTCAAGCGGTCGGAGTCCGGCATGATCACCGACCCGGTCACGTTGCAGCCGCACCTTCCGGTGAGCGCGGCGCTCGAGCTGATGGAGCGGTTCCACATCTCCGGCGTGCCCATCACCGACGAGAAGAACCGGCTCGTCGGCATCCTCACCAACCGTGACCTCCGCTTCGAAACCGATCCGTCGCGACGCATCGACGAGGTGATGACCTCGGAGGGCCTCCACACGGCTCCCGTGGGCACCACGTTGGATGAGGCCCAGGAGATGTTCCGCCACATCAAGGTGGAGAAGCTCCCGGTGGTCGACGGCGACGGCTTCCTTCGTGGCCTCATCACCATCAAGGACCTCCAGAAGCGGACCGATTTCCCCAACGCCACAAAGGATTCCGAGGGCCGCCTCCGCGTCGCCGCGGCCGTCGGCACGGGGGCGGACGTGTTCGAGCGGGCCAAGGCCCTGATCGACGCCGGCGTCGACGCCATCGTCATCGACACGGCCCACGGCCACGCCACCTCGGTGGCCGACACCGTTCGCCAGATGCGCGCCATCTGGGA
>JAIBBP010000192.1 GCA_019694615.1 Microthrixaceae bacterium
TCGATGCGATCACCGACCTTCACCTTGGTGGCGGCCTTGGCCGGGTGGCCGTTGACTCGCACATGTCCGCCCTTGCAGGCGTCGGTCGCTGCGGAACGCGTCTTGTAGAGCCGGATCGCCCAGAGGTACGAGTCCACGCGGGTCGCGTCCATCGCGTGACGGTAGCGTGCGCGGTATGCCCATCGACTTCACACTCACCCCCGAACTCGAGGACATCCGCCTGCGTGTCCGCACCTTCATCGACGAGGTGGTGAAGCCGGGGGAAGCGCAGATCGGCAACCCCGACGACATCGATCGAGACGACTACATCAACATCCTCCTCGGCATGCGCCAGCAGGCCCGAGACGCCGGTTTGTGGATGCCGCACATGCCGACGGAGTGGGGCGGTATGGGGCTCGGCCACGTGCAGCTGGCGATGGTGCAGGCCGAGGCGGCCAAGACGTACTACGGGGCCTTCGTCCTCAACTGTCAGGCGCCCGACGAGGGCAACATGCACACGCTGCTGCACTGGGGCACCGAGGAGCAGAAAGCGAAGTACCTGAAGGCGCTGTGCGACGGCTACACGATGAGCTGCTTCGCGATGACCGAACCCGAGGTCGCCGGTTCCGATCCGACGCTCATCCGGACGACCGCGGTGCAGGACGGCGACGAGTGGGTGATCAACGGGCACAAGTGGTTCATCTCCAACGCCCGCCGTGCCAGCTTCGCTATTCTGGTGTGCCGGACCGAGGACAACCCCGACCTTCCCCAGGCGGCCAACACGGCGTTCATCGTCGACATCCCATCCGACGGTTGGAACCGTGTACGCGAGATCGAGACGATGCACGGTGGCACCGGCCACAGCGAGATCGTCATCGAGGACCTGCGGGTGCCCAACGCCAACATGCTCGGAGGCCGCGGGCAGGGCCACCTGCTCGGCCAGTACCGACTGGGCCCGGCGCGTCTCGCTCACTGCATGCGCTGGGTGAGCCAGGCCGAGACAGCGCTCGACATGATGGTGGCGCGGTCGCTCGATCGGTACAGCCACGGATCGATGCTCGCCGAGAAGCAGGGTGTGCAGTGGATGATCGCCGACTCAGCGATGGAGCTCTACCAGGCGAAGCTGATGGTGCTGCACGCCGCGTTCCGCATCGATCAGGGCCTGGACTTCAAGTCGGAGGTGTCGATGGCCAAGCACTTCGTGGCCAACATGCTGAACCGGGTGATCGACCGTTCGATCCAGGTGCACGGCGCCCTCGGGTACTCCACCGACACGCCGCTGGCGCACATGTACCAGCACGCCCGATGGGCCCGCTTCGCCGACGGTGCGGACGAGATCCACCAGATGCGAATCGCCCAACGGACGATCGCCGCCTACCGCGACGAGGGCACCACCCGCCGCGCCACCGGCGACCTGCCCGTGTAGCCCCTCCCCACTGGGTTTTGTTCGGCGAACGTACACACAAATGTGTACGTTCACCGAACAAAACCCCCTCGCGCGGCCTCGATTCCCGCCCGGACTTTGTCGACCACGATCCACGGACGTGCCCAGACGTCGGTGTCCCACACCTCGTCGTAAGTGAAGCCGTCGGCGACGAGTTGCTTCCGGCGCCGAGCATCGTGCTCTTGGTCGGTGAGCGCCTTGTGGTGTGCTTCACTCTGAACTTCGAGAACGAACGGCAGATCCGGGTGGCGGAAGTCCACTCTCCCCGTCCAGTTCTCGCCTCCTGTGTCGACCTGGGCCCTCATGGCTATGCCGTGAGCGTCAAGGATGTCTTGGACCCTTCCCTCCAGACCGCTTGCGGGCGGCACGTAGTTTTCAGGACGCTTTTCGGGGTACGCGCGGAGCGGCGTGATGCCGTTGCGGCCCGACCGACCCATGTCCGCAAGAAAGCGTTCGATGGAGGGTCCGGAGAGAAGCCGGCGGGACCAGAGACGGTCGACGAGGCTGGCAGCGCGTGTCGGGTGGCACACAACGAACAGGTGCAGCGCCAAGAGTTCCGGGCGAACGACGGGCACGTCACGGAGAAGCACGGACCAGCGCGGCGGAAGCTCTCGGACTCTCCGCACACGGGCGAGGTCGGTGGTCCGACTCGACCGGTCCGTCGTCACAATGGTTGGGGGATTCTCGCGACAGCCTCGAAGCCCCCACCATGATGCTGCTTCCAAGAACCCGAGCGACGCGTCGCCTCCTTGGTCGAGAATCGGAACGAGGAGGCGTTGACTGCGTGAGTGCGGCGAGCCCGTCATCCGGAGAACGCGCCCTCCGGCGTCCTCCCACTCCGCTGATCGAGCCGTACGTGCCGCTTCGGTGGCAGTCATCCCGAGGGCCCGAAGTTGCGGTCGGCTGACCAACGAATGTTGTTTCGCTGCCAGGGCTCGGAGGTCGTCGTCGAGTCTCACCCCAGCACCGTGACTCACATTCGGTTGTGACCGCTATGGGGGATGTCCCCCGTCGGAGTTCTGTTCGGCGAACGTACACAGATCTGTGTACGTTCGCCGAACAAAACCCCTCCCGTGGTGGTGGCGGTGGTCGGGCGGGCGGGGTGCTGGTGGAAGACTGTCGGGCATGGCCGACGACGCCCACTCGATAGATCCCGACGACCCGACGTTCGTGTACAACGAGTTCGCGTACTTCGACGAGAACTGCTCCGAGTACGACCTGACGCGCCCCGACGATCTCGCCGTCACCCGCACCGCCTATCCGCTCGAGGATGGGCGAGCGGTCAGCGCCCTGCGATGGGGGCGCGGAGCGGCGGACCTCGTCCTCCTTCACGGCGGCGCACAGAACGCCCACACCTGGGACACAGTGCTGCTCGCCCTCAACTGTCCTGCCGTCGCTTTCGACCTGCCTGGCCACGGTCGGAGCGGACGTCGGCTCGATGGATGGTACGACCCGCCGCACAACGCGGACGCGGTGATCGCCGCGGTCGAGCAGGCGGTGGAGGCCGGCGATCTCAGCGCGCCGTTCATCCTCGTCGGCATGTCGCTCGGGGGTCTCACGGCGACGGCGATCGCAGCCCGGCGTCCCGATCTTGTCCGCTCGCTGGTGGTGGTCGACGTGACCCCCGGTGTCAACGCGGACAAGGCGAAGGCGATTCACGACTTCCTCGCCGGTCCCCAGTTCTTTCCGTCGTTCGCCGAGATCTTCGACCGAACTGTCGCCTTCAACCCGACCCGCTCGGCCACGTCGCTCCGACGGGGGATCCTGCACAACGCCCACCGCGTTGCATCCGGAGCCGAGGCGGGGTCGTGGGAGTGGAACTACGACCGCCGCTCGCTCACCGAGTACGACATGCCGCCAATGGTCGATCTGTGGGACGACGTGAGCGCCGTGACCTGCCCGTACCTGCTGGTCCGCGGTGGTGTCTCGCCGGTCGTTGACGACGACGACGTGGCCGAGCTGATGCGTCGACAGCCCGGAGCGGAGGTAGTCGTCGTCCCCGACGCCGGCCACTCGGTGCAGGGCGACGACCCGTTGCGACTGGCAGATCTGATTCGGGAGCGCTGACTCGGGCCCACCGGCTCAGCGGGGGAGCCCGAGGATCCGCTCCCCGACGATGTTGCGTAGGATCTGGGTCGTCCCGCCCATGATCGTGTAGCCGGGTGCGTAGCAGATGTTCCTCGCGGTGCGACCCCAGATCATGGCGTCAGGGCCTGCAACCGAGGCGCAGAACCGGGCGACACGCTGCTCGAACTCGGTGCACCACGTCTTGGTGACCGCGGAGAACCCCTGGGGCGCCTGACCGAGAACTTCGCGGAGGACGAGCATCCGACCGATGCGGTAGCCGCCCTCCAACCGGGCGAACTCGTCGCGCAGAACATGGTCGGACGCCAACCGGCCCGACACCCGCGCGGCGCCGACCGCGTCGAGGTACAGGCGACGGTTGGACACGAGACGGTCGATGCCACCGCGCTCGTGCTCCATCTGTCGCATGATCTGTTTGAACGCCGCGTTCTCGGTGCCGACCATCATCGACGCCGGCACCCGCACATCGGTGAACAACACTTCGCAGAAGTGGCGGTCGTCGGTCATGTCGCGGATCGGCCGTACGTCGACGCCGGGAGCGTGGAGGTCGACGATGAACTCGGAGAGCCCGGCATGCGGCGCTGCGTCCTGGTCGGTCCGGGCGATCAGGTAGCACCAGTCGGACTCCGCCGCCCCCGACGTCCACACCTTCGAGCCGTTGACGATCCAGTCGGCGTCGGGGTCGCTGCCGTCACGGTCGGCCCGCGTGCGGAGCGAGGCGACGTCGCTGCCGGCGTCGGGTTCGCTCATGCCGACGCACCACGACGATGTGCCGGCGATGATGTCGGGGAGGAACCGGTGTCGCTGCTCGTCGGTGCCGAACTGGAGAAGGGTCGGGCCGATCTGGCGGTCGGCGAACCAGGTGGTCGCGAGGGGAGCGCCCTCCGAGATCAGCGCTTCGACGACGACGAACCGCTCCAGTGGCGACCGCCCGCCGCCACCCCACTCGGTGGGGAGGCACATGCCGAGCCACCCGTGCTCGGCCATGATCTTGGGGAACTGGTGGTCGACCCCGCGGAGCCACGAGTCCTCGGTGACGTCGAGCGAGGCCGTCGTCTCACGGGCCACTTGTCGGGCCAGGTCGGAGAGCTCCTGGAGCTCCGGGGACAACGAGAAGTCCATATACGGTGAGGCTATGCGCGCAGTTGTGCTCGACGAACACGGTGGCCCCGAGGTGCTGCGGATCGGTGAGATCCCCACGCCGGAGCGAGGACCCGACGAGGTGCTCGTCAACGTTGTGGCGACCGCCCTCAACCGTGGCGACCTCTTGCAGCGGCAGGGCCTGTATCCGGGCCCACCGGTCGTCGCGGCGGACGGAACTCGCTACGACGTTCCCGGCATGGAGTTCGCGGGAACGGTGGCAGCGCTCGGCAATCGGGTGACGACGGTGAAGGTCGGAGACGAGGTGATGGGCATCGTCGGCGGCGGTTCGTACGCCGAGCAACTCGTCACCCATGAGCGGCTCCTCCTTCCGATCCCGGCGTCGGTGCCGCTCGCCGACGCCGCGGCGATCCCCGAAGTGTTCATCACGGCGTTCGACGCCCTCATGATCCAAGGCGGGCTGACGGCCGGCCGGACTTGTCTCGTTCACGCCGGAGCGTCCGGAGTCGGGACAGCGGCGATCCAGATCGCGAAGGCGATCGGTGCCCGCATCGCCGTGACCACGTCGACAGGGAAAGTCGAGCGGTGCCGAGAGCTCGGCGCCGACCTCGTCGTCGATTACCGCACCGACGATTTCGTCGCGGCCGTCAAGGAGTTCACCGGCGGCCGTGGCGTCGATGTCGTGCTCGACGTTGTCGGGGGCGACTACCTGCCCCGCAACATCTCGTGCGCTGCGCCGCAGGGTCGCATCATCCAGGTCGGCGTCATGGGCGGGGGACCGGCGGAGATCAACCTGGGGTTGCTCTTGGTCAAGCGGATACAACTGATCGGCACGACGCTGCGAAGCCGGCCGATCGAGGAGAAGGTGACCGTGAGCCGTCGGTTCGCCGCCGAGGTGCTGCCGTGGTTCGACCTCGGCCAGATTTCGCCGGTGATCGACCGTCGTTTCGCGTTCGACGACATCGCCGTGGCGCACGAGTACCTCGCCACCGATGCCAGCGTCGGAAAGGTGCTGATCGACGTCGGTTGACGGCGCGTTCGATCCCGGCTCAGGTGGCGAACAACGGCGTCGGCGGGTCGGTGCTCGGCTGCTCGGGAGAGCGAGCCGTCTTGGCCCAGCCGCCGCGGCGGGTGACGAAACGTGCCAGCGCTCGCCACGCGGCCGCATACCACACGTAGTTGTAGACGACGAGGAGATGGGCGAGCACCATCGCTCGGACGAAGGTGACGTCGCCGGCGCGGCGCCAGTAGGCGATTCCGAGCAGCAGCACCGGTCCGAACGCGAACACGTACCAAACGGCCAGAGCGACGGCTGCAGCGGCCGGCGAGCCGATGCTGACTCCCGACGTCGCCGCGGTCACCGCGAGTGCGACGAGCGGGATCGTGAACAGCACCGACGCTGCCAGTAGGATCAACGGTGCGGCCAGGTAGTACAGCAGGTCGAAGCAGGTGCGGTTCGGGAGGTCGGACCGAAACACAGTGGGGGCAAGCCGCCAACACTGGAGGTGACCGTGGAGCCAGCGTGTGCGTTGCCGCAGCAACGGCCGGACCCGCTGGACCCCTTGCTGGGACACTGCGGTGTCCGCGGTAAAACGGTTGCGCCACCCGGCGACGGCGAGTCGCAGACCGAGGTCGAGGTCTTCGGTGAGGCAGTCGGTCCAAGGGTCCTCGCCGAGATCCGCGAGCGCCGAGACTCTGGCGAACTGGCCGTTGCCACCGAGGCCGACGCTTCCGAGGTTCTCCCGAGCCTGTTGAACGATCGTCGAGAAGCTGACGAACTCGAAGTCCTGAAACCGGGTGATCATCCGATCGCGATTGAGGATTCGGACCATCAGCTGCACCGCTCCCACGCGGTCATCGGCGAACATCGGATCGACCTTGTCGAGTACATCGGGCTCGACGCGGCCGTCGGCGTCGACAATGGCGAGGACGACCCGGTCGAGCTGTTGATCGAACAAAGCCGGGATCGCCCAGCGGAACGCGGCGTTGAGCGCTGCCCCTTTGCCCTGGCGCGCGTGAGGAAGGTCCCGTCGAAGGATCGTGACGCGCTCGGTGGGGTAGCGGGCGACGACCGCTGAGGTTCCGTCGGTGGAGCCGTCGTCGACGACGAGGACGTGGGTCCGCTTCGACGGCAGTGCCATCAGCGAATCGAGTGTGTTGGCGATCACCAGCTCCTCGTTGAGGCACGGCACCACGAAGAGGTAGTTGAGCGGCTCTCCCGCATCGGGCGCGTCGACGCGCCGGAGGCTCAGGACCGCAGCGGCGACGAGATAGCCGGCCGTTGCGATGATCAGGGCCAGGGTGACGGCGACCACGACAAGAACGAACAGTTCAGGCGATACGGCTGCGGCGGATCCTGGCGGAGCGCGCCAACGCGACCCCGGTCAGAAGCAGCGACACAGCGACCAGCAGCAGTGACGCGGTCGCCAGCCCCGTCGCTGCGAGGCCGGCGGTTTGGGTCGCTCCGAGGGCTGATCCTCCAGCGCCCAGGGCCGATCCGAGTACGGCGGTGTTGGTGTACATGTGGTCTCCTATCCGCTGATCAGAACTGCTCGTTGATGCCACTGGTCGTCGAGCCGCCGACGACGTCGACGCGCTGCGCCGACGCCTCATCGGAGGCGCCGTGGTACCAGTGGTTGGTGGGAGTTGGGGTGTCGGGTAGGTAGAACCCGAGCTTGTAGCCGCCCTCGGGAAGGTCGTTGAGGGTGTAGCGGCCATCGGCCCCGGTGCATCCGCCGATGCCGCTGTAGGAGCCGTCGAGTCGGTCGGCGTAGACACACACATCGGTGCGCGGCGCTCCGCTTGGATCGGTGACGATGCCGGTGATGGAGCCGATGCCGGACAATCGCGCGTCGATCGTCTCCACTGACGAACCGGAGGCCACGGCGACGGTGTCGGCCTCGTCGGGAGTTACGGCGGAGCTGGTTGATCCTCCGGATCGATACCAGCCGGTGACGTGACGCCCTGCCGGGTCGTAGAAGCCGACGCGGTAGTCCCCCGCCGGCATGTTCTGCACGAGGTATCGCCCGTCGGCACCGGAGCACGCCCCGAATCCGGCGTAGGTGCCGTCCAATCGGTAGAGGTAGGCGCACACGCCCGCGAGGGGCGAACCGGTCGTGTTGCGAATCGTCCCTCCGACGGAGGTGATCCGGCTGAGGTTGGCGTCGACACTGCTATGGAGACGGCCGGCGACCACCGTCACGGTGTCGGCGGCGCCGTGTGTGGCTTTCCCGTTGAACCAGGCGGTGACGTGGCGACCGGATGGGTCGAAGAACGCGACCTTGTAGTCGCCGGCGGGCATTCCCTGCACGGCGTAGCGTCCGTCGGCACCCGAGCAGGACCCCGCTCCCGCATATCCGCCATCGAGGCGGAAAAGGTAGGCGCACACTCCGTCGAGCGCGAGGCCGGTCGTGCTCCGGATGGTCCCGGACAGGACCGTGAGTCGTGGCATGGTGCCGTCGACGCCGTTGGTCGCGGTTCCGTCGACGACCGTGACCGTGTCGGCCGCCGCATGGGTCGGCTTCGCGTCGTGCCACGACGTCGAATGGAGCGCGGAGGGGTCGTAGAAGCCGACTTTGTACTGGCCGGCCGCCATCCCGCGCATCTCGTAGCGACCGTCGGCTCCGGTGCAGGCGCCGAATCCGGCGTAGGTGCCGTCGAGTCGGTAGAGGTACGCGCACACTCCTGCAAGGGGCGTCGTCGCGTCGTCGCGGACGGTTCCCGACACGGCCGACACGATGGGGCTCAACGCCGCGTCGATGCCGGGGGTGTCGCTGCCGACGGTGACGGCGACGGGTGTCGCTGTAGTGCGCGTCGGCTGGTCGTTCCACCATTCGGTCACATGGCGGGCCGATGGGTCATTGAACAACACCTGGTACTGACCGGTCGGCAGGCCGCTCGTGCGGTAGCGGCCGTCGGCCGCGGTGCACGCCAGGCCCGCGTGTTCGCCATCGCCGGCGCGGACGATGGTCACGCACACGCCGCCGAGTGGTAGCCCCGTATCGCTGTCAGTGATGGTGCCCGACACCGATCCGCCGAGGGTCAGCGCGGCGTCCGCCGTCGACGTGGCTGTCCCGGCGACGACGACCGGTGTGGCTGTGGCGACGCTGGTCTTGTCGTCGAACCACTCGCTGAGGTATCGACCCGAGGGATTGGTGAAGCTCAGGCGGTAGCTGCCGGGTGCGAGGCCGTTGATTCGATACGCCCCGTCGAGTCCGGTACAGGCATAGCGGGAGTCGACGACAGCTCCCGTGGCGTCGATCGGGCTGACACAGATGCCCGAGAGGGGAGCACCGTTGTCGGCATCGGTCGCCTTGCCGGAGATCGCACCGCCCTTGATGAGCGACATGTCGATGTCGGCCAAGGTCGTTCCTGCGGCGATGGGCACAGCGGTCGCACCGCTCGCATCCGCGGAATCGGGCCAGAACCGTTGCGAGTAGCCAGCCGATGGAGCGTCGAACCGGAGTTTCCACGAGCCGGGACTCAACATCAACGAGTACGAGCCGTCGATATCGGCGCATGTGGATCCGCCGAAGCCGCTCGTTCCTGATTCCGGAATCGCGTAGACACAGGCCCCCGCGATTGGATCGCTCGTTGCGCTGTCGGTCACGGTACCGGTGACGGTTCCTCCGACGACCATCTGCACGTTCCTGCCGGTCGTGGTCGCCCCGGCGGAGACCACGATCGTGTCGGCTGACGCCAGATCGGCTTTGCCCTTGAACCACTGGGTGGCGTAGCCGCTCCGCCGGAACTCGAGCCGGTAGGTGCCGGGGGAGAGGGCGACGGCGTACTGCCCCGACGCGTTGCTGCACGCAGACGAGACGAACGACCCGTTCGAGTAGGCGGAGACGCACGCCTGGAGAGGCAGCCCAGTCGCCGCGTCGGTCACGGTGCCGGAAATGCCCTCGATGGGTCTGAACGCGTGGTCGACTGTGGTTGTTGCCCCGCCGGTCACCGTCACCGGGTCGGCGGTGGCCCATTCGGACTTCCCGTTATGCCAGGAGCTCTTGAACGCCGAACCGTACGGTCCCTGGAACGAGAGCCGGTAGCTCCCCGGAGTCAGTCCAGCGATGGCGAATCTGCCATCGGTGCCGCTGCACGACGAGGTGACCCACTCGTAGGTGTTGGAGCGGTAGAGCGTTGCGCACGCACCGTGAAGCGGTGTTGCGGTGGCGTGATCGGTGAGCGTTCCGGCGACGGTTCCTGCCCGGACGAGCGACGCGTCGATTGCCGGTGTGTCCTCGCCGCTGGTCACAGCGATAATCGTCGCGGTGCTCGCTGCGGCCTTCCCGTCGAACCACTGCGGGACATGGGAAGGGGTAAGGCGGAAACGGACCACCGCGCTCATGGTCGGAAGTCCGCCCACGGTGTAGCTCCCGTCGGCACCGGCGCAGGCGCTGCGCACGGCCATCGAGGTGTCGGACGCTGTGTACACGTCGGCACATGCGTTCGGGAGCGGATCGCCCGTCGCCGAGTCCCGAATCGTGCCGCTGACCGAACCGCCGGCGAGGAGCGACGCGTCGATGTTCGAGATGGTCGCACCGTTGAGCACGGTGACCGGTGTGGCGCTCGCAGCGCTCGTCGCCCCGTCGTACCACTCTCCGAGGAGCGAGCCACCCGACGGAGTGAAGCGGACCTCGTAGTTGCCGTCGGCGAGACCGCCGATGGAGTACTTGCCGGAGTTGTTGGTGCAGCCACTGAACGAGGGCGGGAACACGATGGGAGGAGTCGTGATCCTCGTGGCGGTCACGCACACCGACGCAGCGCCCTGGCCGGTGCTCGCGGCGGTGACCGTGCCGGTTATCCGTCCACCTCGGGCCATTCTGGCATTGATGTTCTCGGTTGCTTCACCGGCGGTGACGGTGACGCCGTTCGCTTCGGCCAGCGTCGCGACGTTGTCGAACCACTGCGGGAGGTAGGAGATCGTGGGATCGGTGGAGAAGTAGGACGAGAACCCCACTGTGTAGGTCCCGGCCCTCAGCCCAATGGCCGCGTACCGTCCTGCGGAGTCCGTGGAGGCCCAGTACGACGAGTAGACGCCGGTGCCCGTTGAGACGATGGCGACGTAGGTCGACGGCAGCGGGTCGCCCGTGATCTTGTCGGTAACCGTTCCGGTGATGCTGCCTCCGACGGCGAGCCTGGCGTCGAGCCCCGAGCGGGTTGCCCCGAGGGATACGGCAACCGGTGTTGCGGTGCTCACCGTTGCGGCGTTGTCGAAGAACTCGGGGATGAAGTTGGTGTTGTATGCGGGTTGGAACTGCACGAGGTGGTCGCCGGCCTCGAGACCGGTGATCTCGTACGTTCCGTCACTTCCGGTGCAGTCCGACGCCCCGTAGGGAACGAGCGTGCCCGGAGGCACTCGCGTCGCGGTGACACACGCCCCCACCAACACGGAGTTGTCCTTCTCCGACCGGACGGTTCCGGTGATCGTTCCGCCCGTGACGAGCGCTGCGTCGATGGAACCCGCCGTCGACCCAGGTGACACCGCCACGAGGTTGGCCGTTGCGGCGCTTGTCTTGTTCGCGTGCCACTGCGGCAGGTACGCGGTCCCGTTCGGTGGTGAGAACCTCACCTGGTAGCTCCCCGCGGGAATGCGATCAATCGAGTACCTGCCGTCGGTGCCGGTGCACGCCGATCCGTAGAAGTAGGGGTTCGACGATGACACGGCCACGCATGCGCCGGTCAGCGGTTCGTCGGAATCGTCGGCGGTCACCGTGCCGGAGACGATCCCACCGGTGAGCAGGGCGGCGTCGATGGACCCGGTGGTCGCCCCGTTGGTGACCTGCACCATGTCCGCGGCGCCGGAACCGGACTTGCCGTTGAACCACTGCGGCAGGAAGTTGCCGACGCTGGACCGGAAGCCGACCAGGTAGCTGCCGGTGGGAACCCCTTGGAGGGTGTAGTTGCCCGTCGAGTCCGAACAGGCCTTGCCGTAGTAGGTCGTGGTCGAGGACGCGAATGACAAACCGCCGTTGCTCGACACGTCGACACACGCTCCCCGGATCGGGGCGCCACCGTTCGCGGCGGTGATCCGGCCGGAGATCGTCCCGCCCGTCGTGAGTGAGGCGTTGACGTCAGCTGTGGCGGTGCCGGCGACCACTTTCACGCCGGTGGCGCTTCCAGAGGCGGTCTGATCGTCGTACCACTCGCCGAGGTAGGGCGAGCCGAACGGCGGGGAGAAGCGGACACGATAGGTGCCGGTCGGTGCGCCACGGATCTCGTAGTTGCCCGCTGAATCGGTGCACGTCGCGAACGACCCGGCTTCTGAGCCAGCGAAGGAGAGGGCTGCGGCGCCGTCACGAGTGGCGAACACACAGATCCCGGCGAGAGGCGCTCCTCCCGTTGTAGCGGTGACCCTGCCGCTGATGATCCCGCCGTCCTCGAGCGACGCGTCGACTCCGCTGACGACCGAATCGGCGGAGCCGACGGTGACCCCGTCGGAGTCGTCCCGGGTAGCTCGGTTGTTGTACCACTCGCCGAGCAGGTTCGCTGCGGGTGGCGGAACGAAGTTCACTCGGTACGTGCCGACCGGGAGACCCCAGATCGTGTACGTGCCGTCGGCGGCACTGCACCTGGCTTGACCGATGCCATAGGTCTGTTCGTCGAGGAACGCCGTCGGGCACGCCCCGGCAACCGGTGCCGAGGTCGCGGAGCGACGAATGGTGCCGGTGATTCGAGCACCCACCTGCATCCCGACGTCGATATCCGTCACGACCGCCCCTGCGGTCACGGGAACGCGCACGCTGCCCGTCGCCGAGGTCGAGTAGAAGCGCGAGAGGTAGCGGGCGTGCAGATTGTCGGTGTACTCCAACGCGTACTGGTCTGTGGAAAGGCCCGTGACCTGGTACTTGCCGTTGCTGTCGGTGCATGCCCACCAGGCGCCGGCTCCGTTGGCGCGTACGCAGATACCGGCGAGTGGTGAGCCGGTGGTTGCGTCGGTCACCGTGCCACTGATCGTTCCGCCCAGGGTCATCTCCTGGTCGAGATCGGGGACGGGTGCGCCGGCAGTGACGACAACCGGGCCGCTCGATGAGTTGGAGAGATAGCGGGCTCGCGGGTCGAGGAACGTCACGCTGTAGGTTCCCGGTTCGAGTCCACCCGTCCGATAGCGGCCAGTGGAATCCGTGCAGTGGTCGCCGTCGAGGAACTTGTAGCTGACCGACAGTTGGACGCAGATCCCCTCGACGGGATTGCCGGTCGCGGCGTCGGTGATCGTTCCGGCGAAGGAGGCCCCCGCAACCATGTTCGCATCGACGCCAGACGTGGTGGCCCCGACGACGACGTCTATCAGGTCGGCGTTCTCCGCAGTCGTTCGATCCGTCGCGTACTGATCGAGATGAGACCCCACGGTGTCGTGGAAGTCGACCCGGTACGGTCCGGACTGAAGCCCGGTCGTCTGGTAGTTGCCCGCCGCATCGGTGCATGCGTCGCCGGTTGTCCCTCCGCCCATCGGGTTGTCTCCGACCCGCGTCACCCGCACACAGACGCCCGCAAGCGGTGCGCTCGTCGCTGCGTCCCTGACGGTCCCCGAGATCGCTCCTCCTCGGCCGAGTGCGACGTCGACCCCGGTCACGGCTGCGCCGTCGCCGACGGGAACGATCCGGGCCGCGGACGAGAGGTGTCTCTGGGCCCGATCCACGACGACCACCGAGTAGGTGTTCGGCCCAAGTCCAGACACCGTGTACCGCCCGGTCGCGTCGGTGCACGCAACGATCGCGGGTGAGTAAAAGTCGCTCACCGTGATGTTGGCGCACGCCCCGGCAACAGGGGATCCCGACACCGAATCGGTCACCGTGCCGCTGATCGAGCCCGTCGACGCAGCGCCCGCGCTCGTCGTCCAGGCCGTACTCGCGATGAAGATCGCTGCACCAACACCGGTGACGAGTGCGACTGCTCGGAGTATGTCTCGACACAAGGAGTGCGGTATCGACAACATTCAGTGCACCTCGCCTAATGTCGACCAGTGGTTGTGGCAATTCGCAGCGTGCTACAAGCCATTCCCCCGATGATTGGTAACGTTCTAGTGGCTCTTGCTGAACCGGTCGAGTGGTCTTGCATGCCATTGCGCACCCGTAGGGATGGGACATAGTGAAATGATGCGACAGGGCGGCAGGCGTCATTTGCGTGAAGCGCTTCGGCGGACGGCGGCGTGGCCATTGGTCGCCGTCGCGCTGGTCAGTCCCGGGGTGGGGTGCAGTGGCGACAGTTCGGATGGTGGCGACGGCGGCGGGAGGTCAGGCCACCCGACGACGTCGGCGGTATCGGCGGAGACATCCAAGCTCGCAGAGGCCGCGGTGAGGAGCGTGCAGGTGGTCGGCCAGGTGAACGTGCTCCTGCCGACGGGAGCACCGCTCGACGCCGCCCGGGCCGCTGCGATCCGCGGCCCACTCACCGACGTGCTGGTGGAGATGCAGCACGTGAGCGAGGAGCTCACCGCCCTCCAGGGCGATGTGCCCGAGGCTGCCGGGCTCGCACGGTCGATCGACGGCTACCGTCAGGTTTTGTCGCTCGTCACTGCTGAAGGGGGGCCGTCGCTGTCCGCGGGTGAGATGCAGACCCAAATGGCCGCAGCGGAACTGGCATGGCGACAGGCGATCGTGACGGTGGAGCAGCGTACCGGAGCCGCGATCTACGCGGGCGCGTCGACACCGGTCGCGCCTCCGCCGCCGGAGGGACTCGGTTCGACATCGACGATCGTTCCTCCGCCGGCGGGCCTCACCCCGCAGTGAGGTCAACCCCCACGGTCGTGAGCAGGAACGAACCCCGCCGCGGCGAATCGGCGACCAGCTGGTCCTGATAGCCGATCCCGAGTCGACCAGCGGCGTTGAAGGACGGTTGCACGTTTGCTCCGTAGCAGGTGCGCATCTCTGGTCCAACGCGATCGGCACATCCTGGCAATTCGATGAATGCCGGTGCACTCCACGGCCCTTCAGGTCGATTGGCTACGCGAATCTCCACATTTGGGGAATAGGCGGGCCACGGGCTGTAGACCATGACAAATTGCTCGGACGACTCATCCCAGCCAACCGAGAAGGGGCCGACAGGCGGGGTTTGTTGACCGCCGTGCTCATCGAGAAGCAGAGGTGCTGGATCGCCGTTCGGCTCCCAGGTAACCCCGGTCCACATCTCATAGGCG
>JAIBBP010000202.1 GCA_019694615.1 Microthrixaceae bacterium
TGCGGGGCTGTGTCCGGTGCGCGGGCACTCCAACGTCCAGGGCGACCGAACGATGGGCATCTGGGAGCGGCCGCCTGCCCCGTTCCTCGACCGCTTGGAGGCGGAGTTCGGACTCCCGATGCCGCGTGAGAACGGCGTCGACGTTGCTGAGGCCATCCAGTCGTTCGTCGACGGTACGGCCAAGGTGTTGTTCTGTCTCGGCGGCAACTTCATGCGAGCGATTCCCGAAACCGATCTCGCCGAGCGGGCGATCAGCCGGGCTCGGCTCACCGTGCACGTGTCCACGAAACTCAACCGGTCCCACGCCGTGTGCGGCGGGACGGCACTGATCCTCCCGACGCTCGGCCGCACCGAGATCGACGCACAGCTGTCCGGCGACCAGTTCGTGACAGTCGAGGACTCCATGGGCAAGGTCCACCGCTCACAGGGCGTTTTGCAGCCCGCGAGTCCGTTCCTGCGGAGCGAGATGGCGATCGTGACGGGCCTGGCCGAAGCGCTGTTTCCCGGCACCACGAGCGGGGTCGACTGGGCGTCGTTCCGCCACGACTACGGCGTCGTTCGCGATCACATCTCGCGGGTCGTCCCAGGCTTCGACGACTTCAATGAGCGGGTCTCCGACCCCGCCGGATTCGAGCTGCCACACCCGCCGCGCGACTCGCGCACGTTTCCCACTGCTACCGGAGCAGCGAACTTCGCGGTCACCCAACGACTGGCCGCCGACGCACCCGAGTCGGTCGACCCCGACGGTCCACAACTCCTGTTGCAGACGCTGCGCTCCCACGACCAGTACAACACCACGATCTACGGACTCGACGACCGCTACCGGGGCATCCACGGTGGCCGCATGGTGGTGTTCGTGAACCCCGGCGACATCGCCCGCTTGGGCCTGCACGACGGTCAGATCGTCGACCTGGTGTCGCACCTCGGTGGTACCGAGCGCCGGGTCAGTGGGTTCCGTGTTGTGCCCTACCCCACGCCACCGGGGTGTGCTGCCGCCTACTACCCCGAGACCAATCCGCTGATCGCGCTCGAACACCGGTCGCCCGAGGCAGGCACCCCCGCCTCCAAAGCAGTACCCGTAACCCTCCAAGCCGGTTCTGTTGTACAAAGCGCGCGGCTGGGCGCGCGCTTTGTACAACAGAACGGGTTGGGGTCGTCACCCGACGAGGGCCAGTAGCTCGTCGAGGGCGGCCGCCGTCGACTCGACGGTGTACCCGCAGCACACCGCCCGCATGCCGACCGCCGCGGCACCGTCGACATTGCCCTGGTAGTCGTCGATGAACACGGCCTCGCCCGGTTGCACCGACAGTCGTTCGCAGGCCAGCTCGTAGATCGCCGAGCCGGGCTTGCGGACCCCGACCGCGGATGAGTCGACGATGTCGTCGAACAGCTCATCGACGGGGATCATCGACTTCCACGTCTCGCCGAACTCCGCGATGTTGTTGGTGATCACGCCGGTCAGCAGTCCCCTGCCGCGGAGCTCCCGCACCGCGTCGACCATGAACCCGCGCACGCTCCGGTCGACCACTACGTCGGCCAACGCGACGATCGGATCGAGACGAATGAGCCCTCTCGACTCGGACAGGTCGCCAATGGCGTTCTGGGCCTCGGCGAAGGAGATCTCGCCGCGCTCCAGGCGATGCCACGGGTGATCGGTGTCGGCGTCGTACGGCCCGAAGATCGCGTCGATGAGGTCGGGCTCCGGCACACCGAGCCGGTCGGCCGCGGGACCGATCGCCCCGAACGGCGACGCGATGAACACCCCACCGAAGTCGAAGAACACGGCCTTGGTTGCTGTCATTGCGGCAGCTCTCCTGTCTCGAGAAGATGAACGAACTGGGCTTCGTCGAGCACGGGGATTCCGAGATCGGTGGCCTTGGTGAGTTTGGACGCTCCCGGATCGTTGCCGACGACGACCGCCGTCGTCTTCTTGGACACCGAACCCGGCGACTTTCCGCCGCGGGCCTTGATGGCCGCCTCGACACTCTCGCGGGTGAAACCCTCCAAGCCCCCGGTCACGACGACGGCCATCCCCGCCAGCACCTGGGGCAGCGTCGACCGTTCCGGACCCTGTGTGTTGACGCCGGCGGCGACGAGGCGTTCGACCAATGTCCGATTCTCCGCGTTCGCGAAGAACTTCACGACCGCACTGGCGATTGTCGGACCGATGCCCTCGACCGCGGCGATGTCGGCCTCCGAGGCATCCATCAGTTCCTGAAGACTCCCGAGACCCTCGGCGAGCGCTTCAGCACCGGACGAGCCGACGTGAGGAATCGTCAACCCGAACAGCAGGTTCGCGAGAGGCCGCTGTTTCGACGCCTCGATCGCGGCACGCAGTTTGTTGACCGACGTCTCCTTGTAGCCGCGGTGTTCGAGGATGCGCTCGAAGTCGAGGGAGTAAATGTCGGCGACGTTGTTGAGGAGGCCGAGTTCGATGAAGAGCTGTACCTGCTTCTCGCCGAGGCCGTCGATGTCCATCGCTCCCCGCGACGCGAAGTGGCTGATCCTCCCCCACCGCTGTTCGGGACACGCGATGTTGACGCACTGGTGCTTGGCTTCGCCTTCTAGTCGGACTAGCGGTGAGCGGTGCGGACACGGGCACACGCTGGGGAAGACCCAGGGCTGGGAGTCCGGCGGTCGCATGGCCAACACCGGGCCGACTACCTCGGGGATCACGTCGCCCGCCTTGCGCACGATCACCGTGTCGCCGGGACGAACATCCTTGAGCGCCACCTGGTCCTCGTTGTGCAGCGTGGCCAACCCGACGGTGGACCCCGCCACCTGGACGGGTTCGAGAACGGCGAACGGGGTGGCCTTGCCCTTGCCGCCGATCGAAACCGCGATGTCGCGCAGCAGCGTCGTGCGCTCCTCCGGCGGCAGTTTGAACGCGATCGCCCAGCGGGGCGCCTTCGACGTGAACCCCAGCGCCGACTGCACCGCGAGCGAGTCGACTTTCACGACGATGCCGTCGATCTCGTAGGGGAGGTCGTGGCGATGCTCGGTCCAGTGGGCGCAGAACTCGTAGACCGCGTCGAGCGAGTCGACGACGCGTGTCTCGGGATTGACGGGAAACCCCAAGGTGCGCAGCCAGTCGAGGGCGGCGGAATGCGTTTCGACCTCCGGCCCGCCCACGACCTCGCCGAGCTGATAGCTCCAGAACATGAGCCCGCGCTCGGCGGTGACCGACGCGTCCTTCTGACGCAACGAGCCGGCCGCTGTGTTTCGGGGGTTCGCGTACCGCGGCTTGCCCGCAGCCTCCTGCGATGCGTTGAGCGCCTCGAACGCATCGAGCGGCAGGTACACCTCGCCGCGCACCTCGACCACCTCGGGCGCGCCGGCCTCATCGGCATCTGCGCTCAGCTGCTTCGGCACGACGTCGATCCCGGCGACGTTGGGTGTGACATCCTCGCCGACCCGTCCGTTGCCCCGGGTCGCTGCCTGTGTGTAGCGACCGCCCTCGTAGCGGATCGACATCGCCAGCCCGTCGATCTTCAGCTCGCACACGTAGCGAACCGCGGAGGGGTCGAGCCCGAGCGACTCGACCTTGCGGGCGGTGCGATCGCCCCACGCACGAAGCTCGCCAACGTCCATGGCGTTGTCGAGCGACGTCATCGGAACCCTGTGGACGACCTCGGCGAACGCCGCCGACGGCGCGCCGCCGACGGTCGCCGTCGCCGGTGAATCCGCGACGGCCAGGTCGGGGTGGGCCTCCTCCAGACGGCGCAGCTCCCGCGCCAACTCGTCGTAGTCGGCGTCGGGGATCGTCGGGGCGTCGCGTTCGTAGTAGGCCGCGTTGTGCTCGCGGAGCACATCGACGAGGTACGCCACGCGCTCGGACGGTTCGGCGGGAAGGTCGGGGGGCAAAGCCATCGACCGGGAGCCTACCGATCACTGTCCTCCCACCCGCCAGGGCTCGTTCTGTCCCGCGTTTGTCTAGGTTTTCCTGAAGATTCGCGGGACAGAACCGGTTGAGGGAGGAACCCCAGTGGGTGGGGTGCCGCGTCAGGTTCGGGTGGGGGCAACCTTGGCGAGTCGGCGGACGAAGTCGCCCAACACCATCGTCAGGAACCGCTGCATGATCGCACCGGTGATGCCCTTCGATTCGAACGTGCCCACCCAGGCGATCCGGCATCGCCGATCGCCGAGCGGTTCGAGGCGGACGTCCGCCCGGTAGTTCGAGATCGGCAGCCCGGCGAGCAGCACGTAGCCCAGGTGACTCGGCGGGTCGAACACGACGACCTCCTCGCGGCTGATGAAGCTCCCCGTCCCGAGGTTGCGGACGGCGCCGACGCCATCGGGCGTCGGCGTGCCCTCACGCTCCAACGACGAGTGCGACATGAACCCCCACGAACTGAACCCACGGGCATCGGCGATCATGTCCCACACGACCTCAATCGGCGCCTCGATGATGCGCCCAACCCGGACGACGTAGTGCGTCACGAGGAGCTAGGCCTTCGTGATGTGGCCGGCGTCGATCAGGCTCTTGGTGTCGATGCGGTCGTGCATCAACGCGACGAAGTCGTCGAGCGACATCGGGGTCTCGGTGCCGGTGCGATCGCGCACGGTGACCGAACGCTCCTCGGCCTCACGGCGACCGACGACAGCGATGAACGGCACCCACCGCTTCGACGCCGTGCGCACCTTGGCGCCGAGCCGCCCGTCGGACAGGTCGGCCTGGGACCGGAAACCTTCACCCAACAGCACCCGGTTCACCTCCGCCGCGTAGTCGTCGAGGTCGGGCATGACGGGAATGACGACGACCTGTTCGGGCGCCAGCCACACCGGGAACGCCCCACCGAAGTGCTCCACGAGATAGGACGTGAACCGCTCGTGGCTGCCGAGCGGCGCACGGTGGATGACGACGACCGGCTGTTTGGTGCCGTCGGACGCGACGTAGTTCAGGTCGTAGCGGCTCGGCGTGTAGAGGTCGACCTGGTTGGTGGACGCCGCGTACTCCTTGCCGCCGACGGTGCGGATCATGAAGTCGACCTTCGGCCCGTAGTGGGCCGCTCCGCCGATGTCCTCGACGTAGGGGATGCCCGAGTCGTCCATCGCTCCGCGGGTGATCTCCTCGGCGCGGCGCCACATCTCCTCGTCGTCGTGGTACTTGTCGGTCTTGGCGGGATCGCGCAGCGCCAGCACCATGTGGAAGTCCTCGATGCCGAGCGCCGTGTAGTACTCCTCGTGCATCTTCATGACCGTGAGGAACTCCTCGCGGGCCTGGTCGAACGTGCAGTAGATGTGCGCGTCGTTCTGGGTGAACCCGCGGGTGCGCATGAGGCCGAACAGCTGGCCGCTGCGCTCGAACCGGTAGACCGTGCCGTACTCGGCGATGCGGTAAGGAAGCTCCCGGTAGGACTTCGGGCGGGACTGGTACACCATGTGGTGGTGCGGGCAGTTCATCGGCCGCAGGTAGTACGTCTCACCCTCGATGTCGATCGGCGAGTAGAGGTCCTCGGCGTAGTACGGCAGGTGACCCGACAGGTAGTAGAGGTCGTCTTTGGCGAGCTGAGGGGTGACGACTCGCTGGTAGCCGTAGGCCCGCTCGGTCTCCCGTGCCCAGCCTTCGAGCTCGTCGCGGATGATCGTGCCGTTGGGGAGCCACAGCGGTAGGCCCTTGCCGACCTCGGTGGAGAACGCGAACAGGTCGAGGTGTTCGCCGATGCGCCGGTGGTCGCGCTTGGCGGCCTCTTCGAGTCGGGCCAGGTGCGCCTTGAGTTCGTCGCGGGTGGGCCACGCCGTGCCGTAGATCCGCTGGAGCTGCGGGTTCTTCTCGCTGCCCCGCCAGTACGCCGCAGCGGTACGAAGCAGCTTCACCGCCGGGATCATCTTCGTGGACGGCAGGTGCGGTCCCCGGCAGAGGTCAGACCAGCAACGCTCGCCGGTCTTGGGGTCGAGGTTGTCGTAGACGGTGAGGGCACCCTCGCCCACCTCCATCAACTCGTTGCCGTCGATGCCGCCGCTGTCCTGGATGAGGTCGAGTTTGTAGGGCTCGTTCGACAACTCCTCCAGCGCTTCGGCCGCGCTGCCGTAGACCCGCCGGGAGAAGCGCTGGCCGCGCTTGATGATCTCCTTCATGCGGTCTTCGATTCGCGGAAGGTCCTCGGTGGAGAACGGGATCTCGACGCCGAAGTCGTAGTAGAAGCCGTTCTCGATGGGCGGGCCCATTCCGAGCTTCGACTCGGGGAACAGGTCCTGCACCGCCTGCGCCATCACGTGGGCGGCGGAGTGACGCAACACGTTCAACCCGTCCGGACTCGACATCGGCACCGGCTGAACGGCCAGCTCGGCATCGGGCATGTGAGTGAGGTCGAGCAGCCGCCCGTCATCCGTCCTGGCCACGACGATCGCATTCGGCCCCGTCATCGTCAGCCCCGCCGCGGCGAACGACTCACCCAGCGTGGAGCCGGCAGAAACGGTGACGGGATCGAGTGCAGTGGCGCTGTCGGAGACGGACATGCGGCGAAGTCTACGGGCGACCCATCAACGGCCACGACCGATAAGGGAGAGTTCCCCGAGTCCCGCCCACCCCACCGAAACGTGCTGCGAGGCTTGCGGTTTCGCGATTGCCTCGCAGCGCATTTGGCTTCGGGTCTCGATCGGATACCTTGCCCGTGTGAGCGACCTGCCCGTTCCTGTCGAGCACACGATTCACGCCCGCCCGCGGGTCGACTCCGAGAGGCCCGGTCCGGAACGACCGATCGAGGCGGAGACCGACGAGCCCGCCGCCGGGCTGGTGCCCGACTATGTGCGGAAGCTGGCGTGGGTGCTCGACGACGCGATTCCAATCGTCGCCGGTCGGCGCGTCGGAATCGACGGATTCCTCAGCTTCATCCCCGTCGTCGGCGAAGCCGCCGGGTTCGGACTCGCAGCGACAGTCGTGCTCGCCGGAGTGAAAGCCGGGGCGAGCTGGCCGACCGTCGCCCGGATGATGTTCCACACGCTCGGCGAGTCGCTCTTCGGCATGATCCCGCTCGCCGGCCCCGTCATCGCGTTCTTCTGGAAGGCGAACCAGCGCAACCTCCGGATCATCGAGAGCGACCTACGGGATCGCGAGGCGACCCGCCGAGAGAGTTGGAAGGTGTTGCTCGTCGCGGTGTCGATGGTGGCGATCGGCGCGCTGTTCGTCCTGGTCAGCCTGGCGATCGCGATCTACACGATCTGGCAGTGGATCTTCGGCTGAACGGGACCCACGCCACCCGTGACGGACCGGCTCCGCCGGACTGTCAGGCACCCACCGGGAGGCGGGCCCCGACGACCTGGTTGAAGACCCGCTCGGACAGCTCACCGGTCAGGCGCAGCACCCGCTCGGCCTGGCTAATGCCGAAGCTGCCGAGGCCCGCGGACGGCGTGATGATCGAACGCTCGCGGAGCAGGAGCGGGTCGAGTCCGGCCTGGGCAAGGTCTGCCCACAACGCCGACAACCGACGCCACAGGCGCTCCACGCCCGAACCCAACGGCTCATCGACCGGCACGGCACCCCAGGCGACGAAACCGCCCCCGTCGAGGAACCGACCGAGTTCGGCGGCGGCCGTGTCGAGACGGGCGGAGATCGGCGCGCCGAGCACCGCGATGCCCGTGCGGAGCAGCATCGCCCAGTCGGCTCGGCCGCTCACCTGCACCCCGACCAACGCGTCCTCGCTGAGGGGCTCGACGACCTCGGACACGAGGCCCTCGATCTCATCGGGAGACAAGGGAAACGTCGGGTGCATGGAGTTGGCGAGGCCGGGCTCCTCCAGGAACAGCAGGAGCGGAGCGCCGGGTAGCAACTGGCCGGTGAGGTCGATGACAGCACGGGCCCAGTCCTGCACGTACCGAGCAGCGGCACCCGATGCCCGATCGCGGTCGACGCCTCGTTGCATGAGACCGAGCTCGACGGTCACCGGCCCGGTCACCGAAACCACGACCGGCTCGACCCGACCTCGAAGGTCGTCGAGAAACGCCCTCAGCGGCGCCAGCCGCTCAGCCGAACCGTCGACGCCAGCGCCACGCTCGGCGTCGTCGAGGTCAGCGGCGGAGTCGAGACGCAGGCTCGGCCCCGATGGGAGACCGGGAGTCAGCTCACGGACGACGCGGGACGCATCGAAGGGAGTGAGCTGCGGCAGCGAACCGACAACAGTGGCCAGGCCTGCCGGAAGAACGAGTCGAAGGGGTACCCCCATCACCTCTACTTAGCGACGGGGCTCTCGCGTACGCAAGTCTGGGGCCATGCGTGCGCATCCCGTCGTGTGGTCCTTCCGAGTCTGTTGGCTCCTGCTCCCGTTCACCGCGGGCGAGGCGATCAGCGCAGCGGTCGACCACAGGTCGACGGCGGTCGCGGTGGCAACAGCGATGCTGGCGTGGACGCTGTGGGCGGCCGTGTTGGTCGCAGCGCTCGTTCCACACCACGTCACGCTCACCATCGTGCGCGTGATCACTCCCGTCGCACCGCTGGCCACGGCTACCGCGCTCACCGTCGGCGCTCCCGCCGAACTCGAGACCTCGACGTTGGTGCTCGGCGCGATCGGACTTGCCGCGGCGATCCTCGCCACCGCGGCTGCGTGGTCGGGAGCCTTGGCGGACGAGTACGTGAACGCCGCGTCCTACGGCGACGAGCGGCGCTTCGCGCTGCGGGTTCCGGTGGCGTTCAAGCTCGGCCCCGTTCCGGCGTTCTGGGCGGTGATGATGTCGGGTCTGATCGTCGGGCCCATCCTGTTGGCAGCACGATCGTGGATCGCAGGAACGGTCCTCCTCGCGGCCGGTCTGGTCGTCGCGAACGTAGCGATCCGGTCCTTCCACGCGCTGTCGCGTCGATGGTTGGTGTTCGTCCCGGCGGGGGCGACCCTCGTCGACCACCTCGTACTCGTCGACCCGGTGATGTTCCCGCTCCGTCGCATCGCTCGCCTGGCTCCGGCTCTGGACGGCACGACGGCTCGCGATCTCACGTCCGGCACGTCGGGCCTGGTCCTCGAGATCGCGTTCGACGCACCGGTCGAGATCGTCGCCCGCACCGCGCGGACGGAAGGCGAAACCGAGCTGGTCGGGACGGTTCTGGTGAGCCCGGTCCGGCCCGGCGCTGTCGTGACCGAGGCCGCGCGGCGGCGCCTTCCGACCGGTGCCACGACCTAGCCGGCGACTCAGGCGGTGTCGAACAACCGTGTGCCGAAAGCGCCCTCCGAGGGCAGTTTCAGCACACGGTTCACCAGGGCGGGCCGTTCGCTCCGGTTGCGATGCCCCCGCCGACCACGACGTCGCCGTCGTAGAGCACCACGCTCTGCCCGACCGCGACGCGTCGCTGCGGTTCGTCCCATCGGAGCAAAACACGGTCGGGTCCGATCGCTTCGACGACCGCCGTCTGGGTCCGCCCATGGGCGCTGCACTGCGCAAGGGTCGGTCCCGACCACGGTGCGCCCGCCCACACCATCGACTCGAGGCGGACCTCATCGGCGAGAAGGTCCTCCGCTGACCCGACCACCACCGTCGCCCCGGGCACGTCGACGTCGACCACGTAGTGCGGACCGCCGGGGCCGCCGATGTCGAGCCCCCGGCGTTGTCCGACCGTCACCAACTCGACGGCATCGACCGACCCCAGCACAGCCCCCTCGCGGTCGACGATGGCGCCACGCCGCAGTGGGATCCGGTCGCCGAGGAACGTACCGCGGCCGCCCTTCTCGCGGGTGATGAAACAGACGTCCTGGCTGTCGGGCTTCGCCGCCGTGCGGAGGCCGAGTTCGGCTGCAAGCGAGCGCACGTCGTCCTTGGTGAGGTGGCCCAGCGGGAAGAGAGTGCGGGCCAGCGCCTCTCCGTGGAGCGGATACAGGACGTAGCTCTGATCCTTGCCACGATCAGCGCCACGGGCGATACGCACACCGCCGGCTCCGTCGGCTCGGTCGACACGGCGCGCATGGTGACCGGTGGCGACAGCGTCGAATCCAAGGGCGTCGGCGCGACGCAGAAGGCGGTCGAACTTGAGGTGGCGGTTACACTCGACACACGGATTGGGGGTTCGCCCAGCCGCGTGATCGGCCACGTAGGGGGCGACCACGTGACGGTCGAACTCGGCGCCGAAGTTGAACACGTGGTGGTCGATGTCAAGCTGCTGAGCCACGCGGCGGGCGTCGTCGACATCGGACACCGAACAGCAGCCGGTGTCGCTCGGTCCGCCCCAGAGCTTCATAGTCACCCCCACGACGTCGTGGCCCTCCGACGCCAGGACCGCGGCTGCGACCGAGCTATCGACCCCACCCGACATCGCAACCAGGATCCGGCTCATCGCGCCACCGCCTGGAGTCGCTGCGCAGCCCCGATGACCGCGGCGGCCGCCGCGTCGACGTCTGCGACCGTGGTCGTGTGGCCGAGGGTGAGCCGGAGGGAACCGCGAGCGAGGTCGGGGTCGACGCCCATTGCCGCGAGCACGTGCGACGACTGTTGAGCGCCGGACGCGCACGCCGACGCCGCCGATGCGCACACCCCGGCGTCGTCGAGGAGGAAGAGCAGCTCCTCGCTCTCGAGCCCACCGAAGCAGAGGTGAGCGAAGCCCGCGACCGCGGCGTCGTGGGCCGTCGTCCGCGCGACGTCGGGAATCTCCGCGACGATGCGATCGACGAGGCGATCGCGGAGCCCACCGATCCGCGCGACGTCGACGGCTCGCTCACGGTCGGCGGCTCGCGCTGCCGCAGCCATGGCGACGATGCCGGCGACGTTGTGGGTTCCGCTGCGACGCTCGCGCTCCTGGCCTCCTCCGACGTGGCGCGCCGAGATCGCTACGTCGGGTGAGACGATCAGCGCCCCAACCCCCTGTGGCCCTCCGATCTTGTGCGCGGACAACGACATCAGATCGACGTGTGGTGAAACCGCGCGGAGGTCGAGCCAGGTCAGTGCCTGGACCGCGTCGGTGTGGACCCCGGCTGCCGGTGCCCGATCACGCACCAGTTCGGCAACCTCGATGATCGGCTGGACGGTACCGACCTCGTTGTTGACCGTCATCACGGAGACGAGGCGAACATCACCGTCGAGGCGAGACGCGAGTTGCTCCAGATCGATGACACCGCTCCGGTCACACCCCACGACTTTGCCGCCGAGTCGGTTCACCGCCTCGAGTACCGCCGGATGCTCGACGGCGGTGCACAACACCGTGCCCCCGACCGCCGCGTGGCGACCGAACACGGCGAGGTCATCGGACTCCGTTCCGCCGGAGGTGAACACGACGGACCCCGCATCGACCCCCACGACGTCGGCCAACTCGTCGCGGGCGTCCTCCACGAGGGCCCGGGCACGTCGGGCGGCGCGGTGCGAGCCGCTGGCGTTCGCCGATCCGGTGTCGATCGCTGCGTCGAACGCCGCTCGCGCCTCAGCGCGCCACGGAGTCGACGCTGCGTGGTCGAGGTAGACGAGGTCGGAGCGCCGCTGCTGCACGCACACAGGCTAGGTGGCTACCGCCCCGCTCCCCAGTGACGCACCTGGTACGCGGCGCAGACGCAGATGAGGTAGTACTCGGCGGACACCATCGGAGGGGGTGGGGGCGCGCACCGCGCCACCAGCGCGTCCGCTAGCCGCGTTGCGAGGTCGTATCGGGCAGCACCGTCGAGTTCGTGGACTCGCAGCAGGAAGTTCCGGGCCAGGAGGAACTGTTCGGAGTCGACGCGACTGACGTCGAGTTGGGCGCAGTACACCTCGAGTCCGGGCGGCGGCGAGAACAGCGTCGGCACCGTCAGCGACGACGCCGCCCGTTCGCTTATGACGAACGTACCTGCGGCGAGATCGCCGAGGCGCTGGCTGCGGGGGTTGGCCAGCGCGATGAACACCGCCGCGCCGAGCGGCAGTTCGATCACTTGGAGCAGGCCACGCAGCGCGGCGTGGCGAAACGAGATCGGCCCGCCTTCCACGGTGACCACACGCAGCCCGAGAATGGCCTTGCCGGGGGTGCGCCCGTTCCACAACGTCTCGACGAGCGCGGGAAGGAACAGCACCACGACGAACACCGACACCGCCACGGCAATCGTCGCCGCGGTCGGGCTCGCAGCCGCGGTCAACCCGACGACGACGAGGAGGATGCCCAGCACCACCGCCTGCATCGCCAGGTCGATGACCTTCGCCAGCGTCCGGGTTGCCAGGCCGGCGGCGCGGAACTCCAGGACAACGGCCTCAGGTGTGACGACACCCATGCTCGCGGTCACACTCATGGTGCTCCGATCCGTGAGGGCACTCGTAGGATGCCCCAATGGACATCGACCGGTTCATCGCCGAGAACCAGGCCTCGTGGAACCGACTCGACCAACTGGTGGCAAAGGGTTCCCGATCGGTTCGGCGTCTGTCGTCCGACGAACTCGACGACCTGCTCGCCCTCTATCAGACGACCAGCGGGCACCTCAGCACGGCCCGCACCCAGTTCGACGACATCGGTCTGTCGAACCGGCTCAGCCGCACACTCGGCAACGCCCGGGGACTCATCTACCGCAAGAAGGGTCGAACCGGGGTGGCGGCCGCGCGATTCTTCACCGAGACGTTTCCGGCCGCGGCGTGGATGTGCCGAAGAGCGATCGCCGCCGCGGCCTTCCTGCTGTTCGCACCCGCGCTCGCGCTCGGCATCTGGCTGAATGTCAGCGGCGAAGCCCGCAACGCCGCGATCGATCCCGAGACGCAGAAGCTCGTCGCCGCCAGCGAGTTCGAGGAGTACTACAAGTCGGAGGCCGCCGAAGCGTGGGCGTTCGAGCTGCTCACCCACAACATCCAGGTGTCCGTCATGGCCTACGGCGGCGGCGCGCTCGGCGGGGTGGGCGGCGTGTACCTGCTGGCGACCAACGGGGCGAACCTCGGCGTGATGGCGGCGGTGATGCACACCCACGGTAAAGGTCCATTGTTCTGGGGCCTGATCCTCCCTCACGGCCTGCTGGAGCTCACGGCGATAGCGGTGGCGTCCGGCGCCGGGCTCCGGATCGCATGGGCGATGTTCGTACCGGGTGACCGCACCCGTGGCCAGGCCGTCGCCGAGGAAGGGCTGCGGTCGGTGACCGTCCTGTTGGGCACGATGGTTCTGTTCGTCGTCGCCGGGTTCACCGAGGCGTTCGTCACCCCGTCGGACCTTCCGACGGCAGCACGAGTCGGCATCGGGGTGGTCGTGGAGCTGCTGGCGCTCACGTGGATGTTCGGCGTCGGACGCAACGCGGCGACCATCGGGCTCACCGGCAAGTTCGGCGAGCCGCCGATGGCCGATCTCGTCGCCGCCCACGAGCAGGCGGTGGCAGCCGAACGAGCCGGAGCGGCGCAGGAACTGGCGGCTCACAATCGCCCCGTCGATTTCACGTTGATGTAGACGTCGGCCAGCATCGGCGCGAGGCGACCGGGCTCGGCGTCGACCACTGTCGCGCCCATCGCCCGCAGTTTCGCGACGAGGCGTTCGCGCTCCTCGGTCGCGGTGACCGCCGCGGCCCGTCGAAAGGTCTGGCCGGCGTCGACGACGTTGTCCTGGGACCACGCCGACACCGACGGATCCCGGACGGCGCCGATCACCACAAGGTGGCTTCGGGTGAGCAGCGGCATCGCCGGCAACAGCGACGCCGTCGCGGCGCCAGGCGCGAGGTCGGTGAGCAGGACGAGGAGCGAGCGCCGACGGAACCGGGCCAGCGTCTGACGGAACGCTTCGGGGTAGTCGCTCTCGGCAAGGACCGGTTCGAGGTCGAACATCGCCTCGGTGACCCGGGTCAACTGATGGCCGTGGCGCGCGGGAGCGACGATCGATCGCACCTGCTGATCGAACGTAACCAGGCCGAGCTTGTCGCCCAAACCGTTCGCGACGGCCGTGAGCATGATCGTCGCGTCGATCGCGTGTTCCAGGCGCGGCACCCCCCCGACCTGCGCTGCCATCAACCGGCCGTTGTCGAGGAGCACCACCACCGTCTGGTTTCGTTCGGGCCGGTAGGTGCGCACGATCGTCTTGCCGGTTCGAGCGGAGGCCGCCCAGTCGACGCGCCGGAACTCGTCGTCGGAGGTGTACTCCCTCAGCGCCTCGAACTCGGTTCCGCCCCCGAGTCCCCTGGCCGAGCGCAACCCGACGTCGAGGATGCGGGCGCGACGAATCCGTAGTTCGGCTTCGTCACGGCTCTTGAACGGAGGATGGATCCGAAGGGCGGTCGGAACCTGTCGGCGATGCTGGCGCGACATCAGCCCGAGCGGGCCGGTCGAACGAACCACCATTTCGCTGGGATTGAACCGACCACGACGCGTCGGGCGGATCGTCGTCGTCACGGCAGCCGTCGCTCCGGCGGGAACGACGGCCGCGGCGCGGCGGGTCTCCGCACCGAGCGACGGAGCGAGCTCATCGGCCAGCGATACGACAGCGCGGCGTCGCCCAGTGTTGTGGATCGTCCAGGTGACCGCCGCCGCGTTGCCCATCACGACGACCGGCGGGTGGGTTCGACTCAACTCGAGGTCTCGGGGACGGGCCCCGGCGAACGCGTCGGCGACACCGGCCGCGACCAAGAGCGCGTTGAGCGCGAGGAGCGGCCACCACAACGAGCCGGCGATGTCACCGGGGTACGCGAAGAGACCCACGGCGACGACTGCTGCGAGCAGTGCGAAGCGGCGAGTCGGGACCATGTGGGATCGGGCCGCGTCAGCGCGGTGCCGGCACCGACGCCAGCAGCGTGTCGAGCACCCCGTCGGGCGTGGTGCCCTCCAACTCCAGTTCGGGACGCACCAGGAGGCGGTGACGCAGCACCGGCTTGGCGACGGCTTTCACTTCGTCCGCTGTGAGGAACGGGCGGCCCGAGAGCCACGCCCACGCCTTCGACGCATGCAGCAGAGCCGCAGCGCCGCGGGGCGACACGCCGAGTTGCACCGCCGGGGTCTCGCGGGTCGCCCGGCACAGAGCCACCAGGTACTGAAGGATGACCGGCTCTACGTGTATCTGATCGATCTCGGCACGGGCTTGTTGCAGGTCGGCTACCGACGCAACCGGGCGCACACCTGCCCCGGCGATGTCGTGCGGGTTGAGACCGTGGTGATGGCGCGACAGCACCTCGACCTCCTGCTCGGCGGTCGGATATCCGACGAGCAGCTTGAACATGAAGCGGTCGAGCTGGGCTTCGGGCAGCGGGTAGGTGCCCTCGTACTCCACCGGGTTCTGGGTCGCGATGACGATGAAGGGGTCGGGCAGTTGGCGGCTCTGACCTTCCACCGACACCTGCCGTTCCTCCATCGCCTCCAACAGGGACGCCTGCGTCTTGGGGGGCGTGCGGTTGATCTCGTCTGCGAGCAGCAGGTTGGTGAACACGGGGCCCTCGCGGAACCGGAACGACCCGTCGTTGACATCGAGGATCGTCTGGCCGGTGACATCGGACGGCATGAGGTCGGGGGTGAACTGGACCCGTTTGAAATCGAGGTTCAGCGCCGTCGCCATCGTCTTGACGAGCAGCGTCTTGGCGACACCGGGCACCCCTTCGAGGAGCACATGCCCGCGAACGAGCAGGGCCGCGACGAGACCCGAGAGCGTTCCCTCCTGCCCGACAACCACCTTGCCGATCTCCTGACGCAAGGCCAGGATCGCGTCCCGGGCGGCCGACGACGTGGCCATCGCGGTCGGTGCCCCCGCCGGCACAGCGGTCGTTGGCGGCGCGGCGAAGCCCGGCGTCGCACTCCCGTAGCCATCGGTCGGGTAGGTCGGTGGCTGCTGCGGGACGCCCGCCTGCTCGGGCCGGTGGGGCGGCTCGGCGGAGTACGGGTTGTCAGACATGCAAAGCCTCCTGGCGTAACGAATCGAGTTCGCGGGTGAGTTCGACGAGCGAGCGCTCGTCGTCGACGGGTCCGGTCAACAGGTGTTCCACCTGCGCGGGGTCGCGGCCCGTTCGAGCGGCGAGCACTTGGGCGAGGTCGCGTCGGGGTGTCGAGCGGGGCACGCCGAGCCGCTCGGCCAACACCCGACACTGGCCGTCACGAAGGACTTCGGCGGCGCGACCGACGTCGCCCTGACGCTCCAGCAGGCTGCCGACCGCTTCGACGAAAGCGGATCCGGCGATCGAAACCGGAACCGGCTCAGTAACTACCCGACCGTGCCGCCGGCCGCGGTACACCAGGTAGAAGCCGAACGCCGCAGCAAGCTCCAGCAGCCCCAGCTTCACGCCCGGAGACATCAGGTCGGTGAGCGACTCGGTACCCGGCTCGAGCGGGGCGTCGACACCGGACGTGACGACGGCGAGCCGGTTCGTGTCGCCACCGTCGGGCGATCGGCCCAACAGCAGCTCGGCGACGACGGCGTTGTCGGGGATCTCGCCAACCGGCTTGTCCGGTTTCGGCGCGCCCATCGTCGAGTTGGTGAACAGATCCGGCGATGCGAGCGCGGTCACGCTTCCGGTCCCGAACTGCTCGATCACCACCACCGCCTCGATGCCGTCGCCGAAGCAGCTGCTGGCGCCGCTGGGCACCTCGACGGCGCCGAGGATGCCGTCGATCCGAACGCGGTCGAGCCCGGCCATCGAGGCGACATCACACGTGCCGGGTTCGACGCCGAAGCCCCCGGCGATGAACCCGATGTCAACGGGGGCCGGTCCGATGTGGTCGGACGGTGATCCGAGTACGAGCCGACCGCCGGCCTCGACGTAGCGCCGCCACTGTCCGACGACGTCGGCCTCCGCCCTGCCGCCCAGAGGGACGAAGACGGTGTCGAACCGGTCGACACTCGACTCCGAGATGTCGCCAGCGTCGACCATCGAGACGTCGGTTCCCGTCGAGTCCAGCAACAGGTCCAGACCTCGGTACCCGTCAGGTTCGGTGGACTTGAGGTCGTAGGGCTCGCCCGTCTCGCCCTTGGGCGTGAGGAGCACCGTGAGCACGACCGCCGCGACCACGACGACGATCCACACCCAGCTTCGACCACCGGACGACGGCTGCGACGCGGTCACGACACCTCCTCCAGCACCCGCGCCGCCAGGGCCTTGAACTCGGCGTTCTCCGCGGCACCCGTCGGCGCGTCCGCGAACCATGGCTGCTCGAACAGGCCGGTGGCGCGGCTGAAGTCGCCGCTGACGCCGGGGGCACCGAGATCCACGTCGGAACGGAGCTCGCCGGTGGTCCGACCCGGTTGTGGCGCCGCGACCCCGGCGTCGACGAGGCGGGCCACCAACTCCCGGTATCGGCACCGGATCGCTTCCTTCCACGCCCCTTCCGCCTCGAGTCGGTCGGCGTCGGACGCCCATTCCGTCGCGGACCGGACCTCCTCGACCTCGACGGTGGCTTTCGTCGTCTTCTTCTTGAGGCGCGGCGATCGGTTCGAGACGACCTTGTAGATGAGGAACGCGAGTCCGATCGCCAACAGCACGATCGCGACCCACAGAATCACGTTGCCGATCGCACCACCCCAGCTCGAGCCCTGGCCGAGTTGAACATCGCCGCCGCGGTCGCTGAACAGCTCCGAGAGCCAGTCCATGAAGCGTTCGAGCAGGCTCCTCGATCGACGGAACTCGGCTCGCTCGAAGATCTCCCGCATCCTGTCGCGCACCTCGGGCGGCGTCGGCTCAGCGAATCGCATCGAACCGCTCCGTCGACTCGAGGTGCAGGTCGAGGCCTTCGGTGCGAACCCGGAGGTCGATGTACACCAGGGCGGTCACCGAGACCTGCACGGCCATCAGGGCAACGGTCGCGACCAGCGAGACGATCTGCACCACGATGGCGAACGAGTCCAGGCCTCCCAACAAAGCGGCGATCGCGCCGGCCGCGCCCGCAGCAGCGCCGGAGACGACCCACGACGTGATGGCCCACAGCGCGGAGATGCCCATCAGTGGCGCCAGGCGGCGACGCGCCAGCGCCATCGTTCGCGACAGCGAAGCGGCCGCTCTCGCCTGCTCCACGCCCACCACCGGAGCCAGCACGGAGAGGACCGGGATGACATACAGGAGACCCAGACCACAGGCGAGCGCGCCGGCGACCTTCAGAAGGAAGGCCAGCACGAACGCTCCGAGCGCCGTGACCAGCCGACTACGCAGGAACCTCAGCGTGTCCGCCGGGCCCGGATCCCCGCCCATCAGCCATGCACCCACGAGGTGGGACACGGCGACCCCGAGCAGCATCGTGGCCAACATCAGCCCGAAAGCGCCGAGGTAGCCGAGCCCAAGCGTCGACACGTCAGTTGCGGTGAACCCACCACCGACGAACACCTGGTCGGACTCCAGGAGCGAGCCGCTCGACACGCTTCCGGCCCACACCGCAGCGATCTGCGGCAACACGTACAGGGGGAGCACGATCACCGCTCCGACGATGACGATTGTTCGCGCCCTGAAGCGAAGCACCTCGAAACCGCCATCGAGGAGCTGTCCGACCGTTCGGGGCTGCAACCGTGCCAGCGGGCTCCCGATCAGAGCGCGTGTCGACCGCGGCGGCTCGTCGAAGGTGGTCGGGGCCGACCGGAACCGGGGAGCGTCACCCTCGATCCCCGGCGACGTCCAGACCACGACGGGCGCGCCGCCGAACGCGCCCGAGGCAGGGGGCGCGGGCGATGACGGGACGGCGGTCGGGGAGAAAGGGTCCACGGGGCTCCAGGAAGCGGACCCACATTCTGCCTCGCCGAACGGTTCGCCCCCACCACACCTGTTCTGTGATGCGAGGCCGCCCCTGGAGGGGCGGCCTCGCATCACAGAACAGGTGTGG
Organism: Microthrixaceae bacterium; assembly: GCA_019694615.1. Lineage (GTDB taxonomy): Bacteria > Actinomycetota > Acidimicrobiia > Acidimicrobiales > Microtrichaceae > SSF14. Next base: position 18,616 of record JAIBBP010000202.1, read on the forward strand.
GCCAGCCAGCGTCGCGTGCTAAAGACGTCGCCATGAGCGGACCGCCCCCAGCCGATCGAGACCCGGGTCGGTACGGTCGCAGCTTCGCCGACGTGTACGACACCTGGTACGCGGAGGTGCCCACCGACGACCTCGTACTGTTCGTGAGCGACCGCATCCCACCGGGAGCGACCGTTCTCGAGCTCGGGGTCGGCACCGGGCGGGTCGCCTTCCCCCTCGCCGCTGCCGGGTTCCGGGTCATCGGTATCGATTCCTCGAACGAGATGCTCGACCGACTCCGCGCCAAGGACGGGGCTGCCGCTGTCGACACGCTGCTCGGCGACTGCTCCGACCCCGACACGTTCCCCGTCGGCTCCGCCGACGCCGTTCTCGCGGTCTACAACCTGTTGTTCAACCTGGTCGGCGACGCCGATCAGGAACGGTGCCTGCAGGGGGCCGCTCGGGCCCTCCGTCCAGGTGGCGTCGTCGTGATCGAGGCCTTCGTGCCGGATGCGCCCGATGCCGACGAGACCAGCGCTCGCCGCCGCGACCTCGTCACCCGTTCGGTCGGGCCCGACGGCGTTGTGCTGATAGCGACCGATGCCGACCCCACAACCGGCATCGTCTCCGGAAGCCACATCGAGATCACCGACACGGGCACCCGACTGCGGCCGTGGTCGGTGCGCCCGTTCGTCCCCGCGGCGATCGACACGATGGCCCGGGCCACCGGCCTCGAGCTCGTCGAGCGGTACGAGGATTTCGGCGGCCGTCCCTTCGTCGATGGCACGAGCAGCCACCACGTGTCCGTCTATCGCCGCGCCGAAGAGTCCTGAGGAGCCTGAGTTGTCCCGCCTTCGAGTCTCCACGACCGTCGACGCGCCGCCCGACGTCGTCTGGAACGACCTCGCGGACATCTCCTCCCACGTGGAATGGATGCGAGACGCGGTCCGCATCGACTTCGTCGGCGATCAGCGCGACGGCGTCGGCACGACCTTCGACTGCGCCACCAAGGTCGGCCCGTTCGGCCTCACCGATCGCATGGAGATCACGGCGTGGGAGCCCGCCCGCACGATGGGCGTCCGCCACGTCGGTCTCGTCACCGGCGACGGCACGATCACGCTCCGGGCCCGCCGTCGAAGCCACACGAAGGTCACATGGAACGAACAGCTGATGTTCCCCTGGTGGATGGGCGGCGTCGTCGGCAGCTGGATCGCGACCCCGGTGCTGTGGCTCGTCTGGAGAGGTTCGATGAGGAACCTGCGAGCGCGATTCAAATGATCGGCAACGCGTTCGCTGCGAGGATCGCCGCTACCAACAACGCGACGGCCACTCCCCCGACGACCGGGCCGAAGACGTTCAGCTGCCCCTGACGCTCCCGAGCCTGGCTCGGGTTGATGCCGAGTAGCAGCGCACCCACACCGGCACCAGCGGCGAGACCACCGAGGTGCCCGCCGATGGAGATGCCCGGCACCGCGAACGTGATGAACAGGTTGAGCAGGATCGTGCTGCCGATGCCGTTCGCCCACGGACTCATTCCCCGCGACAGCTGGAGCACGGCGAACGCTCCGAACACCCCGAAGATCGCGCCCGAGGCACCCACCGTCAGCGAACGTGGCCCGGCCAGCAGCACGATGCCCAACGAACCGCCCAGAAGCGACGCCACGTAGATAAGTGCGAACCGCACGGGACCGACAACCCGCTCGAGGAACCCTCCGAGCGAGTAAAGGGCAAACATGTTGAACGCCAGGTGAAGGACACCGGCGTGGAGGAACCCGCTTGTGATCAGGCGCCACCACTCGCCGTTCGCCACCGCGCCCCGGTAGAGCCCGAAGTCGATGTTGATGTCACCCGACACCCCACTCATCGACGCGCCGCTCAACATGCCGACGAGGTACACCGCGACGTTGACGCCGATCAGCGCGTAGGTCAGGCGCGGGACCGTCTCCTGACGCCAGGCGTCGACCAGCCGCTGTTGCTTCGCGCCGTGTTTGGCGCACTCGGGGCACTGGAATCCGACCGACGCGCTGATCATGCACGACGGACAGATCGGACGGTTGCAACGTTGACAACTGACGCCGGCACGGCGATCGGGGTGCCGGTAGCAGTGCTGTTCCACGCCCATCTGCGGAGGGCCCGACGGATATGACATCGGGGTCCACCCTAACGATGGGCGTCGGGCCGGACTGCACTCGCCCTGTGAAGCCTCACCACCGACGTCGCGGCTGGGACTGCGGGATCTCGTCGACGGCTTCGACCGGAATGCGCAACAGCCCACTGCCCACCTGGCTGCGCACGACATCACGCACCGACAACTCGAGCTCGAACAACGTCAACAACGCGTCGCGCGAGATCCGTTCGACCGGCAGGAGGCGGTGGACGGCGTCGTCGGAGGTGTAGCCGGCGATCAGTGCGTCCACTGCTCGTTCCTCCCAGGCCTCGGCGAGCACGGCCAGCTCGCGACGCTCCGACTCCCCGATCGGGTCGGGAGCGACGGGCTCCCCGAAAACACGATCGTGTTCCGCCCCGAGCACCACGGCCAGTGCCTCGCCCGCCGTTGCGGCGAAGCCGTGGATGAGTCCGGCGATGTCGAGCAACGGTGATGAGGGTCGTTGCGCGAAGCGAAGCTCGCTGTGGGGGTCCGTGCCGAACCGGCTGACGACCCAACCGTTGCGGACCCTTTCCGCCGCGTCGACGCCGAGGTTCCCGTGAACCCGGATCACCGACCCGAGGTCATCGGCATGGCTGAGGCGCCGGTAGGCGGTCGCCACCAGCGCCGCCGCCTGGTCGTCGAGTTGTCGAGGAAGCCGGGCCACCAGCGCATCGGCGAGCGAGCCGCCCGATGCCGACTCGGTTCCGAACCGATCCGCCGACGCGATGTGGATCGCAGCAAGCCCGCGGCCCAGTTCGGTGATCGTCTCTACAACGTCGAGGGGATTCTCTCTCGGCTGACACCGACGACGAAGCAACTCGTCGACCGAATCACGACATACCCGACCCACGGTCGGGCCGCGCCGAGCATTGCGACGAACCGCGGCGAGGTCGAACTGCTGCTTGCGCCAAACCGCCGCCGGGGGCCGCACACCGGCCGTCGACTCGGCCAACGCCGACGTCAACTCGACATCGGGGTGGGCTCCACCATGAAGGCGCCGGTACAGGGTCAGGTCCCAGTGGTGACCGAGTCGGACCACAGTGAGCCACGGCGCGTGATCGAGACCGTTCACCGTCGGATCGGCGATGCGGTCACCCGCGTGCTCGACGAACGCCGCGGCCGCCACCGGATCGTCGAGCGCCCCATATGCCATCACTGCACCATCACCCGACGGCACCTCGCCCAGAATCGAACGTTCCGGCACGACATCGGGCACGACCGGAGCGAGAGCGAGCACAGTCTGGACGAGTTCGGCCACGCCGTCGATGGTCACCTCCACCGGTGCCCACATCACGATCGGCCACTCCCGCCGAATGACCTCGGTGCGGACGACTTTGACCTCCTCGATCTCCTCATCGACCGCGTCGAACCACGGTTGGCGGGGAAGCCATTCGAAGAGGTGGCGTCGAAGCTCGTCAAACATGGCGGCCGGCGGTCTCCTCGTTTCGCCGTCAGCGCTCAACGGTCACGACGATGCTGCCCGATTGGATCGGCAGCTTCTCCGAGCGGGTCCAGATCCCCCGCAAGCGGGCGTACCCCAAGCTGAACGGGAGAACCCGCCCGACGAAGGGAAAGGTCTCGTCGAATCCGCTGTCGACGATGCGCACGGTGCCGGCGAGCCACACCGAGTTCACCGGATGGATCGCCTTCACCTCGAAGCTGCGTGAGCTGTCGTTCTCGTCGACGCCCTTGTACTGGATCTTCTCGTCGGGAGTGTTGGCGAACGGCGTCTCGGACGAACCCGTGCCGACCTGGATCTGCCCGGAGTACTCGACCGGGCCGGTGATGTCGATCCTCACCTTGATCGGTCGCAGCAGGGGGCGCTGTTCCCGCAGCACCGATCCCGCGACTGCTCGCGGGCGGACATCGCGACCATCCACGGAGATGTCCCAATAGCCGCCGTCGCACGCCGACTCCTCGCCGATGCGTTTGCACGCCGCGTGGGTGATCGTCTTTCCGTCCTGGCTCCACGTGAACTGGCCGATGTCGAAGGTCGCCGTGCCGCCGACCTGCTTGGCGATCCGCTTCGGCTCGGTGCCGTTCGTGCGGATCGTCCACACCTCCTGACAGCGCTCCCCCGCGGCGAACACCACCAGTCGGGAGTCGGGCGAGACGGCCGGGTTGCACACCCTGTCGTGGTCGGTGACGAGATCGACGCCCTTGGGGTTGCGCACCGTCAAACGAACCATCTGCTCGACGTTTCCGTTTCCGCCGGACACCGCGAACGCGTATCGGCCGTCGGGGCTGAACGTCACGTCATCGAAGCTGAAGTTCGAACCGTAGACCGTGCCCTTGGTCGGCTCGACGATCGACACCGTGAACTGCCGTCCGGTGTCGGGGTCGACGGTCTTCTGGTAGATGATCGGGTCGAGCGGCGAGAAAGCCTGGGCGAGCACTCGTCGCCGGTCGGGGTTTCCGATGACCCGGATCTCGGGTGGTGTGTCGTCATCGGCGGTGGTCAGGTCGATCACGCGGGCCTCGACCCTTCCCGGTGCCGGCTCGGCCAGGTAGATGAGGAACGACCCCGAGAAATCCCAGCTCACGATCGTCTCGTCTGCGTCGGGTGGCACAACGGCGTCGGTCGCGATGATGCGTTCCGGCGAACCGTCGACAGGGGCGATGACGAGAGCCCCGTCTTCACGCACGTAGGTGATGGCATCCGCGGCCGGCTGACGCCAGGCCAGCGGAGCGAGCCCCCGATCGTTCGACACCGCACCCGAACCCACGGTGACGGCGTTCGATCCGTCGCCATCAGCAACGACGACATCACCGGCCGGTGTGACATAGGCAATTCGTCCCGGATCAGGGCCGACCCCGGGGCGAGCGAAGAGTGTGGTGGTGGTAGCGCTCTGAGGCTGCAACGTCGCTCGATCCACCCGGGCCGTGCTCGACGCAGGTGCCGTGGCCATCACGACCGAAACGAGCGTCCCGACGGCTGCGGCAACGAGTGCGACGCGTCGGAATCGGGGCACTCGCGAGAAGCGGACCAGAGGCGACATCGGGGACAGTATGACGGACGGGTTGCGCCAGATCGGAGTCGGACCCGCCGATCAGGTCGATCAGATCGCCGGGCCGATGTCGCCGAACGCAGCGTGGCCAGGGCCCGACTCGAGGAACGACGCGACGCCGACGGTGGCATCACGCGTCGCGAACACGTCGACGAAGCGGTCCTGCTCGTGGCGAAGGCCCTCGTCGAGCGACATCTCGAGACCACCGTCGATCGCCGCCTTCGCGAGACGGAGCGCGTTGGGTGCGCCGGCGGCGAGCGACGACGCCAGCTCCGCGGTGCGGCCATCGAGCTGCTCAGGATCGACCACCTCGTTGACCAGCCCGATGCGAAGCGCTTCGTCAGCCGACACCTGACGGCCCGTGAACACGAGGTCCTTGGCCACCGATGGGCCGACGAGGCGAGCGAGCCGTTGAGTACCACCGCCACCGGGGATGATCCCGAGGAGGATCTCCGGCTGGCCGAAGCGCGCTTTGCTCGAGGCGATGCGCAGGTCGCAGGCCAGCGCGAGCTCACAACCGCCGCCGAGCGCGAAGCCGGACACCGACGCGATCGTCGGCACCGGGATCGCGGCCACCGCGTTCAGTGCGTCGAGGAACGCACCGCCGATCTCGCGGACCCGTTCGGGACCGGCCACAGCGAACGACGCAGGGTCGGGATCGGACGCAAACTCGGTTATGTCAGCCCCCGCGGCAAAGAGCTTGGGGCCGCCACCGATGACGACAGCCCGAGCGGCGACCTCGCCCGACGTGATGGACCGTGCTGCGTCACGCAGCTCGTTCAGGAGAGCGACGCACAATGCGTTGACCTTGCCGTGGCGAAGGGTGATCGTGGCGACGCCGTCGTCGGCGAGGTGGAGGTCGAGCAGCTCGGGCATCGGCGAAAACTATCGGGTCTCGGACGCCTCCAGCACGTCGTCGACCGCCGTCCACGGATCGACCGAGCGTGCAATGACAGCGTCGCGAACCTCGTCGAACCGGGGCCCGGCGCTGAGCAGAGCCGCGCGAGCGGCAAGCTGCACCGCGATGATCGAGCGCAGCTCGGCCGCTATTCGGGCGGAGCGCCGGATCGTCCCCTCTCCGGACGCATCGAGCCACGCCCGGTGCGCCTGCACGGCGTCCCAGACGGCGTCTGCACCGTCGCCCGACGTCCCGACGGCCGACACCACCGGAGGGGTCCAACCCCGGTCGGCGCGGAGCATCAACATCTGCTCCAAGTCGTTGCGCGTCTCCTTGGCACCCGGCCGGTCCGCCTTGTTGACGACGAACACGTCGGCGATCTCCATCAATCCGGCCTTGTTCGCCTGCACGGCGTCGCCCCAACCGGGATTGACGACCACGACGCACGTGTCGGCCGATCCGGCGATCTCGACCTCGACCTGACCGACGCCGACCGTTTCGACGACGACCCACGGGAACCCGACTGCGTCGAGCACCCGAGCAGCAGACGGGGTCGCCAGCGCCAGGCCGCCGAGATGGCCACGTGTGGCCATCGACCGGATGAAGACTCCGTCGTCGAGTGCCTGATCGCCCATGCGGATCCGATCGCCCAGGATCGCACCACCGGTGAACGGTGAAGATGGGTCGATGGCCAGCACCGCGACCCGATCACCCCGACGGCGTATCTCGGTGCACAAGGCGTTCGTCAGCGTCGACTTGCCGGCTCCGGGAGCGCCGGTGATCCCGACGTTGTAGGCCGACCCGCCACGCGGGTGCGCGAGGCGTGCGAGGGTTCGGGCGCGCTCTCCGCCGCGCTCGACGATCGAGAGCAGCCGGGCAAGCGACGCGCGGGAGCCGGTGGCCGCTCCGTCGAGCAACCGTTCGATGTCCTCGGCGGTCTGGGTTGCCATCGTCAGATGACACTAGGGGTCGTGCAGTGGCTCGACGTGCGTCAGAGCGAGACGGTGGTCCCGGTCTCCTCAAGATCCTCGCCGGGCTGACGCACTTCGGTAACTCCCGGCACCCGGTCCTTCATGATGCGCTCGATGCCGGCTTTGAGCGTGACCGTCGATGCCGGGCAGCTCACGCACGCTCCACTCAGCTCGACGGTGACGACGCCCGTCGCCTCGTCGACATCGAGCAGGTCGATGTCGCCGCCATCGGCCTGAATGGCCGGACGCACCACTTCGATGACCTGTGCGACCTGGTCGCGCACCGCTCCTCCTGGGGGGATCTCCTGCCGGGTCAGGCTAGAGCCCGGCCCGTCGACGGGTACAACCAGCCCCGCTCCTCCCCCATTCCGCCCCATCCCCGGTTCCCGCCCGACCGCCCCACCCCGGTTTCCGCCCCTCCCCCCACCCCGGTTTTCGTTTGAGAACCTTTCACCGCTCGGAAGGTTCTCAAACGAAAACTCGAACGGGGGCCTGCTGTTGTAGCGATGTCCGCCGGTCCGGCTACGCTGCCCGCCAGCTTCCCCCTCGCACCCAACCGAACCTTTCCGGGAAAAATGGGATACGAGGACATCGACGAGCTCGGCGTGCGCCAGCACGGGCTCGTCACCACTACCCAACTCGCAGCGCTCGGCTACTCCCCGACCACTCTGCATCGGATGTGCGGCGCCGGCCGAGTAGCGAGAATGCACCGCAGCGTCTACCGCCTGGCCGGGGCGCCCACCACGTGGCGACAGCTCGCAATGGCCGCCACGCTTGCCGGTGGCGAAGGCACATACGCGGCGCATCGAACCGCTGCCGCCCTGCATCCGCTGTTCAAGACATTCGGGGGGGATCATCGAAGTCGTGTCCGAGGGCACGCCCCGCCTGCACGGGATCGCGATCAAGAGCCATCGGACGTTCGACCTTCCGGCCGTCGACCAGTGGACGGTCGATCACATTCCGACAGTCTCCCTCAACCGAACGCTCATCGACGTGGGCCGCTACTGGGACTACAAGCGGGTCAAACAGCTCCTCGATCACGCTACGAGGGACGGCCACACGAGCTACAAGGCGTTCGAGGCACGGGTGCACGCGCTGGCGAAACAGGGGCGTAACGGGATCGGAACGGCGCGCCAGGTGTTGCAGAGCCTCGGCATGGACGGCACGTGGGGGTTCGAAGCGGCGATGCGCCGAGCCCTCCACGATGCCGGACTCCCGAAGCCCAAGCGGGAACACCGAGTCGAGGTCGGCGAGCACCGTTACTACGTTGACTTCGCCTACCCCGACGCGAAGCTCGGCATCGAATGCGACTCCGTCGAATGGCACACACTGCCCAGCCAGGTTGCCGCTGACGATCGTCGCCGCAATCGCATCAACGGGTCAGGGTTCCTCTTGCTGAGCTACACGTGCGAACAGTTGCGCTTCGAGAAGGAGGAAGTGATCACCGAGATTGCGTTCCACCTTCGGGAGCGAACACAAGCCTCCTGACATGCTCCGCCTCGCCCCTCCCGCGTCGGGTTTTCGTTCGAGAAAGGTTCACCCTTCGGAAGGTTCTCGAACGAAAACCTGGTCCGGGGGCGGGCGTCAACGGCCGACGACGTCAACGGCCGACGACGTCAGCGCCCGACGACGTCGGCACCCACTGCGACGAGCCGGCCGACCATCGCCTCATAGCCACGGTCGAGGTGGTGCGCATCGTGGATCGTCGTCTCTCCCTCGGCAGCGAACGCCGCGACCACCAGAGCAGCGCCGGCGCGAATGTCGAACGCTCGCACCGGGGCACCCGACAACCGCTCGACCCCCCGTACCGCCATGTGATGGCCCTCGACACGGATGTTGGCGCCCATGCGCGTCAGCTCGCCGACATAGCGGAAGCGCCCCTGGAACAGGTTCTCGGTGGCGAAGCTCGTTCCATCGGCGACCGACAGGAGTGCGATGAGCATCGGCAGGTAGTCGGTGGCGATCCCCGGGTAGGGCAGCGTCGCCACGTCGACAGCGACGGGACGACCAGTGGCCATGGCCCACACGCCGGCGGCATCGGGGGAGATTCGCATCCCCATGTCGCCCAGTTTGCGGGCGAGCAGGTGAAGGTCACCGTGTCGCGCGCCTCGGAGAAGCAGCTCGCCGCGGGCGGCTCCCAGGATCGCCAGGTAGGTCGCGGCTTCGACCCGGTCGGGGATCACCTCGTGCTCCACGGAGTGCAGCTCGTCGACCCCGGTGATCGTGACCGTCGAACTCCCGGCGCCCACAACCCGGGCGCCCATGCGGTTCACAAACGCCGCGAGGTCGGCGATCTCCGGCTCACGAGCGGCGTTCTCGATCACCGTGACCCCCTCGGCTCGGGTCGCGGCAAGAAGGAGGTTCTCCGTTGCCCCCACACTCGGGTACTCGAGGACGACTCTCGCCCCGGTCAGTCGTGGCGCCTTGGCGACGATCGTGCCGTGGCTCAGCTCGATCTCGGCGCCGAGCTCCTCGAGGCCGCGCAGGTGCATGTCGATGGGGCGATCGCCGAAGTCGTCCCCGCCAGGCATCGCGATGCGGGCCTCGCCGCACCGCGCCAGAAGGGCTCCCAACAACGCCGTCGAAGCCCGCATCTGCTCGACGAGGTGGTACGGCGCCTCCGGAGTGATGTCCCCGGTGGCGTCGACGGTCATGGTGTGCTCGTCGGCCCAGTCCACGACCAGCCCCAGCGCCACCAACGAATCAGCCATCCAATCGACGTCGCTGATCCGCGGCACGTTGCGAATCACGAACCGTCCCGGAGTCAGAACCGTGGCCGCCATGAGCTTGAGCACCGAGTTCTTGGCACCCGAGATGGGAATCTCGCCCTGCAGCGCACCGCCAGGGCGGACGATCATCTGGTCCATGGCCGCCAGTATGCTCGGCCAGCCGTCGCCGCCATGCCAACGCTCCGCACCACCCTCAACGATCCGGACGAGATCGCCCGCCGGAGCCGACCCCGCGACGACCTGATGGTGCTCGAGCGCCGCGACGGTGACGGGCGATTCGTCGGTGCCGAAGGCCCGTTCCGGACGTGGCACCGGTCCCTCACCAGAGTGGAGGACGGCACGGCGGTCGAAACCGTGACGTACAGAACCGCGGCGCCCCACTGGGGGTGGCTGGTCGACCAGGCGCTCCGGCGGCCGGCGCGGACCGGTGTCGCCCCCGGCCACCACCCGGTGTGGTGCCCGTCGGACCGCATCGGACAACACGAGGCGGCGGTGCTCGGGTTGTGCGCGACGCTGGCCCTGATCGCCGGCTTTCTCGGGGGTCTGCTCGGCCAGACGATCACGTATATCGCCCACGACTTCGGCGGTTCCACCGAGACCCAGGCCAACGCGCTCACGATCATTCGCGTGGGAGCGGTGCTGACCTTCGCCGGCACCGCTCTCGCCGACCACCGGGGCCGACGCCCGCTGCTCCTGGCATGTCTGGTGGGGTCGGGAGTCGCCTCGATCGTAACGATGCTGGCACCGAACTTCGCGACGGTCACCGGGTCCCAACTGGTGTCTCGGGGGCTCGTCGCCGGAGCGGCGTACCTCGTTCCGATCGTGTGCGCAGAGGAGCTCCCGGCACGCTCCCGTGCGTACGGAATCGGTCTGATGGCGCTGCCGGGCGGCCTCGGTGTCGGCATCGTCCTGTGGTTCGTACCCCTCCTCGATCTCGGTGACTGGGTGTGGAGATCGCTCTTCGGGCTCGCGATCCCGATGATCTGGCTGACGATCAGAACCGTTCGCCGCCTCCCCGAGACCCACCGGTTTGAACATGACGACCGCCTGCCGCACGAGCACGAGCATCAGCACGTGCGAGCCAACCGATTTGTGCTCCTCGCGGCAGGCATGTTCCTCCTCAACATCTTCACTGCACCAACTCAGCAGCTTCAGACCGACTACCTCCGCAACACCCGGGGGCTGGGCTCGGCGCTCGTGGCGCTGTTCATCCTCGGCACGAATACCTGGGGCTTCGTGGGCATCGCGGTCGGAGCACGAATCGCCGACCGTTCCAGCCGCCGGTGGGCGGCAACTGCCGGTCTGCTCGGCTTGGCGATCGGCAACACGGTGATGTTCAACTTCGACGGGGCGCCGATGTGGCTCGGCTCACTGGTGGGCTCGATGGTCGGCGCCGCGGTGGTGCCGTCGCTCGGCGCGCTGCTCCCTGAGCTCTTTCCCACCCTCCGCCGGGGGGCGGCGAACGGCCTCCTCAACGGAGCGGCGGTGCTCGGCAGCATGTCGGGCCTGTACATCTCGGGGCAGACAGTCGTCGATGGCCGCTACGGCCCGACGATCGCCGCACTGGCCGTCGGTCCGCTCATCGTTGCCGGACTGGTCTGGTTCCTCCCCGAAACGGCCGGGGTCGACCTCGAGACCCTCAACCCCGACGACTGACCCTGATGACTCGAGACCCTGACAACTGGCCGGACGACGGCTGCTCGCCGGTAGCCTCGAATGGTGGCCCGCACGAACACCCCCCACGTCTCCGGTTTCGCTCTCGCCGTCGCTTTTGTCGTCCTGTCAACGGGGTGCGGCGGGGACAAGGCCCAGACTCCGCCAACGACCCCCGCGGGCTCACGGTCGACGACCACCGCAGCCGCCGACACCACGACCTCGGCACCGGAGCCGGACCCGCAGTACCGCAGTTGGATCGCCAACGTGAAGCCGGAGGTCACCTCGGTGACGGTGCACGAGACACCCGGCGGACCCCAACTCCGGCTGGACACCGCCGGCAACGGCACGCTCCGGCCGGTGACCGTCGAGAATCCCCTGAAGTCGGGGGCACCCACGACGTTCCGCGTCAAGCAGCAGGGTGTGGAGTCCAGCGGGCGTTCATGGGTCGAAGTGTTCCTGCCCGTCCGCCCCAACGAGGCGACCGGTTGGGTCGCGGAGGATGACGTCATTCTGACCCACACCGACATGTCGGCCACGATCAGCCTGACGTCGCACCGCCTGGAACTGTTCGACGCCGGCGCAGTCGTCGCGACATACGAGGTCGCGGTGGGCGAAGCCGCGACGCCCACACCGACCGGCTCGTTCTACGTGAAGGAACTGGTCGAGCCCCCGAAGGCCAATGGAACGTACGGACCCATCGCCTACGGCCTGTCGGCGTTCTCGCCCACGCTCGTGGACACCGAGGCGTTCGCCGACGGCGTCATCGGCATCCACGGCACCAACGAGCCGGAGTTGATCGGCACCGACGTCAGCCACGGCTGCGTACGCATGCGCAACGCCGACATCCTGGACCTCGAAGCGCACCAGGTGCCGCTGGGCATGCCCGTCAACATCACCGACTGAAGCTCAGCGCCGTTCGGGTTCAACGCCGCCGGGGCGGGGCAAGCCCCGCAATCCACTCGGCGACCGCCTCGGCGACGGCGTCGTCGCACTTCTTGAAGTCGTGACCTCCGGGGAACCAGCGGTGCTCGACCGACGCGGGAATCGACGCGGTTGCCGCCTCGAGTTCGACGGGCGAACCGAAGGGGTCACGGTCGCCCGACAGGAACAGACAGGGGACCTCGATCGCCGGCAGGTGCTCGGTGCGGAGTTTCTCCGGCTTGCCCGGCGGGTGAAGCGGGTACGAGATCGAAACGAGTCCGGCGATTGGCACCGGTTCGAACCCTTCGGCGCCGGCGGCGAGCATCGTGCACACCCGTCCCCCCATCGATCGGCCGCCAAGGACCACGCGGCCGGTCGTAGTGCCGATCTCGGCGCAGAACTCGTCGAGCTGGGATCGCAACGACGCCAACAGCACCGGAGCGCGATCGGGAGGCCGCTTTCCCTCCCGCTGTCGATAGGGGAAGTTGATTCGCCGCACCGGGATCGGGGCGAGGCGCTCCTCGATCGCGACGAGCATCGGATGATCCTTGTCACTTCCGGCCCCGTGCGTGAGCAGCATTCCTTCCACCGGTTTGCGGCGTGCCATGTCAGCCCTCAGCTCGCGAGCAGGATTCGGCGGGCCTCGCGAAGTTCCGCGATCCGATCGGCGGCCAGCTCCACCGACCCCCCGTGGTCGGGGTGCGCTTCGATCAGCAGTGTCCGGAATGCCCGAGATACGGCCACATGCAGGTCGTCGCCGTTCATCGGACCGGCGATGCCGAGGCGATACAGCGCCCACCCGACCGGATCGCTTCCGACAGAGTGGCCGAGCGTGCGCCGGTCGGACAGGTAGCGGACCAGAGCGTCGTCGATCGGACCCACCCAGTCGAGCCCCTTGCGCAGCGCAGCGAACAGCGCCGGACGTTCCTCGGTTTCGATGGCTGCGGCGGCGTAGGCGGCGCACAGAACGTGCTGGGTCGGCGTGCCGACGTGAGAATCGAACACGAACCGGAACTGCTCGCCGCTCGCCTCCAAACGGTGGCGGCACCGGGTGAGCCCGACCCGGTCTGCCTGGAACCGGTGCCGGAGCCGCGGCTGCCCGATATGGCTCCCGGCCTCGAGGAGGTCGAGCAGGACGTCGAGCTCCTCGTCGGTGTCCTCGTCGAGCTCGCGGGCGAAACGGGCCATGATGCCGCCAAGGAGGACGCCACCGAAGCCCGGTGCGGGGTCGACCGGCAGGAGCATTCGACCGAGCGCCACCCGTCGGGTCGGGGCGATCGGCCGCGAGTAGTACGCCTCGAAGATCGCCAGCGCCATCGGTTGAAGGCTACGTCAAACGAGCGCGCGCAGTTGCGCGTGCAGCTGTCGACACCCTTCGATCAGGTCCTCGTCAGACAGCTGATCCGCCTCGTCGTCACTCTCCAGCGCGGCCCGCAGTGCGAGCGTCTTGCCGACGAGGTCCCGCCACACCGAGGGTTCGAACCCGAACGGCAGGCCGATGCGCTCGATCCGGTTGGCCCCGTCGATCGCCGACAGCACAGCATCGGCATCTTTCGGCTTCTTGGCGATCGCGCCGGTCGCCTCCCACAGTTGGGACAGCACCTCCTGCACGTCGAGGCCATCGGCATCGACCGCATCGGGGTCGTCGGGGTCAGGCATCGCGTCGAGGACCTCCTCGACGGTCGCCTCGTCATCCTCGTAGACGACCAGATCGCCGTTCTCGTCCCATTCGAACGGCACCTCCGCGACCCCGAGCGCCTCGGCTAGCGAGGTCTGCATCGCCGCGGACCACGCGCCTACCTCGTAGACGACCCGGGCCCGGTCGGTGTCGAGACCTCGACTGGCCGACTGGTTGACGATCTCGATGAAGGCGTCGGTTGCGTCCTCGTCCTCGGGACGGATGACCAACGTCGTCCCCTGCCAGATGTGGGGAATCCCCTCGGTTGTCAGCGTCGCGTCCAGCAGGGCGCGGGACTGGCCCGACCACTCGGCGATCTCGTAGTCGACGTGGTCGTCGAACTCGGCCACGTCGACTTCGGTGACGAGTTCGTCATTCTCCAGAGCTTCGTCCTCGGCGTCGCCCGGATCATCCTCGGTCAGAGGAGTTTCGGGTTCGTCGGACGCGTCGGGGGTCTCGATGTCGTTCACGGCGGTCATCCTTGCAGACGTGCGCGCCCGGATTCGGAGCGATCGAAGGCTTTCGGTAACGTTCCTCTCATGACCGAAATGCCGACGCCAGACCGCAACCTCGCGATGGAACTGGTCCGTGTGACCGAGGCCGCCGCCCTCGCCGCCGCCCGCTGGGTCGGCGGTGGGGACAAGCTCAAGGCCGACGGCGCCGCCGTCGACGCCATGCGCCACATGCTCACCTCCGTGTCGATGAAGGGCACCGTCATCATCGGCGAGGGCGAGAAGGACGAAGCTCCCATGCTCTACAACGGTGAGGTCGTCGGCGACCTCACCGGGTTCGAGTGTGACATCGCCGTCGACCCGATCGACGGCACCACCCTGACTGCGCTGGGGCGCGGCAACGCCGTCGCCGTCATCGCCGTCAGCGAACGGGGCACGATGTACGACCCAGGGCCCTGTGTATACATGGACAAGATCGCCGTCGGCCCAGATGCGAGGGGCCGCATCGACATCAACGCGTCCGTCGCCGACAACCTCGCGGCGGTCGCCGACGCCAAGGGCAGCAAGGTCCGCGATCTGATGGCGGTCATCCTCGACCGGGATCGCCACAGCGAGATCATCGCCCAGGTGCGCGCCGCCGGTGCACGCATCCGCCTCATCCCCGACGGCGACGTCGCCGGCGCCATCTCCACGGCGTGGCCGGACTCCGGCGCCGACATCATGTTCGGCATCGGCGGGACCCCAGAAGGCGTCATCGCAGCGGCGGCTCTCAAGTGCATGGGCGGCGAGATCCAGGGCAAGCTCTGGCCCCGCAACGACGACGAGCGCACCGCCGCCGTCGAAGCAGGCTACGACCTCGACGCCGTCCTCACCACCGACACGCTGGTCGCCGGCGACAACTGCTTCTTCAGCGCCACCGGCATCACCGACGGTGAGCTCGTCAAGGGCGTGCACTTCTCACGCCAGGGTGCGACGACGCAGTCCCTCGTGATGCGCTCCAAGTCGGGCACCGTGCGGCTCATCGAAGCCCAGCACGCCCCAGACAAGTTCATCTGATTCCCCTGGGTCGATCCCGCCGCCCACGCCGGACAGCCCGGCGCCCCGAGAGACCCCACGAGTTGGCGACGATCGAAGTCACTGGCATCGACGAGTCGCCGTCGGGCGGTGAACCGACCGGGTCCAGCGTCCCCGGTCTCAGCCGCGTCGGCGCCTGGGTGATCGACGCTGCGTCGACCATCGCCGCGGTGACGATCGTCGCGATCGCCGCCTCCCGATCCACGACCACCACCAGATCGAGTCAGGGCGTCGGGAGTGGACCGGCCCGTCCTGGATCCCGCTCGCGTCGTTCGCGGCCGTCGCCGTCTACGTCGTGGTGGCCACGGCGCTCGGCGGACGGACGCTGGGTAAAGCCCTCGTCGGTCTTCGCGTCGTCGCAGCTGACGGCTCTCGAGCTGGATGGCGCCGGTCGCTCCTCCGCATCACGATCGCCCTCGGCCCCTGGTGGGTCGCCCTCGTCCCGATCGACGGGACCTGGATCGTGTCCTGCGCGTGGCTGTTCACGCTCGCAACGACGACGACGATCGACCCCGAGCGCCGGGGATTCCACGACCGCGCCGCCGACACGGTCGTCGCGCGCGCCTGACCCGCACGGGTCGGGCCGCTGCGCGGGAGCGACTGACCATCGATGCCGTGCTCACCACCGGCATCACCGACGGCGAACTATTCAAGGGGGTGCACTACTCCCGGCTGGGCGCTACGACGCAGTCGCTCGTGATGCGCACCAAGTCGGGAACCGTGCGGCTCATCGAAGCCCAGTACGGGGATGACTTTGGAGCGCCAGGGTGCAGTGGGACTGCACTTCAGCGCTCCAAAGTCGGCTGACGGGAAGGCTCGCCTCCCAAACGATGAGCGGGCCGTGAGGGCTAGTGCGCTCCGGCCTTCGCCGAGGTGACGGCACCGGCGACCGTGAGACGGGTCTCGGCCCGCTTGAGAGCGGCCTTGGCGTCCTCGTCGTTGCTGTCGGCCTTCAAGGTGTCCTCAGCCTTGGCCTTCGCGGCCTGGGCACGGCCCACGTCGATCTGGTCGGGCAGCTCGCACACGTCGGACAGGATCGTGACCTTGTCGTCGGAGACCTCGACGAAACCCTGGTGCACAGCGATCGAGAGCTCGGTGCCGTCCTCGAAGAGCACGCGAACCGGGTGAGCCTGGAGGATGCCGATGAACGGCACGTGCCCCGGGAGGAACGCGATGTCACCGGTCACCACACGGGCGATGACCATCTTGGCCTCTCCGGAGTAGGCGATCGACTCCGGCGAGACGAGCTCGACCTGGAGTGGCATCAGGCGTTCTTCTCCAGGTCCTTGGCCTTGCGGAACACATCATCGGCGCCGCCGACGTTGTAGAAGGCCTGCTCGGGCAGGTGATCCATGTCGCCACGAAGGAGCATCTCGAAGGACTCAATCGTCTCGTCGACCGGCGTGAAGATGCCCGGCAGACCGGTGAAGACCTCGGCCACGAACATGGGCTGTGCGAGGAACTTCTGCACCTTGCGGGCCCGGTCCACGGTGATGCGGTCCTCGTCGGACAGCTCGTCGAGACCGAGGATGGCGATGATGTCCTGCAGTTCCTTGTAGCGCTGCAGCACTTCCTGGGTGGCACGGGCAACGCGGTAGTGGCGATCGCCGACGACCTCGGGGGCGAGGATGGTCGACGTGGACGCCAGCGGGTCGACCGCCGGGTAGATGCCGAGCGCCGCGATGTCACGGGAAAGCTCGGTGGTACCGTCGAAGTGGGTGAACGACGTGAACGGCGCCGGGTCGGTGTAGTCGTCAGCGGGCACGTACACGGCCTGCAGGGAGGTGATCGACTTGCCACCGGTCGAGGTGATGCGCTCCTGGAGCACGCCCATCTCGTCGGCGAGCGTCGGCTGGTAGCCCACGGCGGAAGGCATACGCCCGAGGAGCGTCGACACCTCGGAGCCGGCCTGGGTGAACCGGAAGATGTTGTCGATGAACAGCAGCACGTCCTGGCCCTGCACGTCACGGAAGTACTCGGCCATGGTGAGCGCCGACAGAGCGACCCGGAGGCGCACGCCCGGCGGCTCGTCCATCTGACCGAAGGTGAGCGCTGCCTTGGTGAGCACCGACTTGTCGGAGCCGCCCATCATCGTTTCGCCCATCTCGATGAAGAGGTCGGTTCCCTCACGGGTGCGCTCGCCCACACCGGCGAACACCGACACACCACCGTGGTTGGACGCCACACGGTTGATCATCTCGGTGATGAGCACCGTCTTGCCCACACCGGCGCCGCCGAACAGCCCGATCTTGCCGCCCTGGAGGTAGGGGGTGAGGAGGTCGAGCACCTTCACGCCGGTCTCGAACATCTGGGCCTTGGGCTCGAGGCTGTCGAATGCCGGTGCGGGTCGGTGGATGTCCCAACGCTCGGTGATCTCGAGGCTGTCGGCCGGCACGTCGAGCGGCTCGCCGATCACGTTGAACACGTGGCCCAGCGTCACATCACCGACGGGCACGTTGATGCCGCGACCTGTGTTGCGCACCGTCGTGCCACGGTTGAGGCCGTCGGTCGGCTTGAGCGAGATGGCCCGGACCCGGTTGTCACCGATCTGCTGGGCGACCTCGGCCATGACCCGGATGTCGTTGCCGTCCACGGTGATCGTGAACTCCAACGCGTCGTTGATCTGGGGAATGGCGTCAGCGGGGAACTCCACGTCGACCACGGGGCCGGCGATGGCGACGATTCGTCCTTCTTTGAGGGGGGTTTCGGTAGCCGTCATGGGTGCTTCCTCTGGTTCAGGTCGAAAATGGTGGTGATCGGGCAGGGATTAAAGGTGGCTGTGGTCATGCGCCTGATGGGCGCCCACGCGTTTTGGGAACGGGTCGGTGTCCAAGTGGTCGAGGAGCAGGTCCTCCGGCGAGCCCTTGTCCGCCGAGAGCGCCTCGGCACCGCCGATGATCTCCATGATCTCGGTGGTGATGGCGTCCTGGCGAGCCTGGTTCATCTTGCGGGCGAGCTTGACGATCAACTCCTGAGCGTTGTCAGTAGCCGCCTTCATCGCTCGCTGACGCGCTGCGTGCTCCGAAGCAGCAGCGTCGAGCAGCGCCGCGAACAACCGGCTCTCCACGTAGCGAGGCAGAAGCGACTCCAGAACCGACGCCGGCGAGGGCTCGAACTCGACCTCCGCCTTGGGTCCGGAGGACTCCTGGGTCTCGACGTGTTCGGTGTCGAGCGGCAGGAACCGGCGGACGACGGCCTGCTGGTTGCCCATCGTGATGAAGCGGGTGTAGGCCAGCTCGATCTCGTCGACGTCGTTGGCGAACAGCTCGGTGACCTTCGCCGCGATCTCACGGGCGTCCTCGTAGGTCGGCTTGTCCGACATCCCGGAGAACGACGCATCGATGTGGTAGTTACGGAACTTGAAGTAGCCCTCGGCCTTCCGCCCGATCGTGACGAGCGAGTAACCCTTGCCCTCGTCCTTGGCGGCCTGGATGACCCGCTCGGCGGCACGGATGACCGTCGAGTTGTAGGCACCAGCGAGGCCGCGGTCCGACGTGAGCACGACAACGCCGACTTTGCGCACGTCCTCGGCCTGGCGAAGCAGCGGGTGGCTGACCGCCGTGCCGCCAGCCGCGAGGTTGGTGATCACGTTGGTGATCTGCTCGCTGTAGGGCCGCGCGTCGTTGGCCGCCATCTGAGCTTTCACCACGCGGGTCGCGGCGATCAGCTCCATGGCGCGGGTGATCTTCTTCATGTTCTGGGTGCTGGCGATCCTCCTCCGGAGGATGCGTTCCTGTGCCCCAGGCATGGGCCTACGCCTCCTTCTCGGAGACGCTGTCCTCGACGAGGGTCGTCTCGTCCTCGGGAAGATGGTTGGCGGCGGTCGCGGTGCCGAACTTGGCCTCGGCGACGTCGACATCGGGCTCGTCGCTGTTGGCCACCGAGGCGACGAACTGGGCGGCGAACGCCTTCACCGCTGCGTCGAGGGTGTTCTCGTCGACCTTGCCGGTCTCCTTGATGGAGGCAAGGAGATCACCGTGGCGACCACGGAAGTACTCGAGCAGCTCGGCTTCGAAGCGCTGCACGTCGGCGATCTCGATCGAGTCGAGGAAGCCGCGGGTGCCGGCGTAGAGGACGACCACCTGCTCCTGGACAGGCACGGGCTGACCGACGCCCTGCTTCAGGAGTTCGGTGAGGCGATAGCCCCGGTCGAGCTGGGCCTTCGACACGGCGTCGAGGTCCGAACCGAACGCAGCGAACGCCTCGAGCTCGCGGAACTGCTGGAGGTCGGACTTGAGCGTGCCCACAGCGGTCTTCATGGCCTTGATCTGAGCGGCCGAACCAACGCGGGACACCGAGATGCCAACGTCGATGGCAGGGCGCACACCGGACTTGAACAAGTCGTCCTGGAGGAAGATCTGACCGTCGGTGATCGAGATCACGTTGGTCGGGATGTACGCCGACACGTCCCCGGCTTTCGTCTCGATGATCGGCAGGGCGGTCAGCGAGCCTGCGCCGTTCTCGTCGGACAGCTTGGCGGCACGCTCCAGCAGGCGGGAGTGGAGGTAGAACACGTCGCCGGGGTATGCCTCGCGGCCCGGCGGGCGGCGGAGCAGCAGCGACACCTGACGGTAGGCCTCGGCCTGCTTGGACAGATCGTCGTAGATAGCGAGGGCGTGGTCGCCGTTCTCCATCCAGTGCTGGCCCATGGCGCAACCGGCGTAGGGAGCGAGGTACTTGAACGGCGCCGGGTCGGAGGCCGGGGCCACCACGACGACGGTGTACTCCATGGCGCCGGCCTCCTCGAGACGGGCCACGGTCTGCGCGACGGTCGAGGCCTTCTGCCCGATCGCCACGTAGATGCACTTCACGCCAAGACCCTTCTGGTTGAGGATCGAGTCGATCGCCACCGTGGTCTTGCCGGTCTTGCGGTCGCCGATGATGAGCTCGCGCTGACCACGGCCGATCGGGATGAGCGAGTCGATCGACTTGATGCCGGTCTGCATCGGCTCACCCACGGGCTGGCGGCCCATGATGCCGGGTGCCTGCACCTCGACTCGGCGCTGCTGAACGTTGCTCAGCGGGCCCTTGCCGTCGATCGGCTCGCCCAACGTGTTCACAACACGGCCGAGCATGCCGTCGCCGACTGGCACCGAGAGGATCTGGCCGGTGGCCTTGACTGACTGACCTTCCTCGATATCGGTCACCTCGCCGAGGACCACGGCACCGATCGAGTCCTCGTCGAGGTTGAGTGCCAGGCCCAGCGTGCCCGACTCGAACTCGAGGATCTCGTTGACGGTCGCGTCGGGCAGGCCCGAGACGCGGGCGATACCGTCGCCGACCTCGATCACATGGCCGACCTGGCCGACGCTGACGTCGGGGTTGAAGCCCTCGAGGTTCTTCTGGATGGCTGCCGTGATGTCGGCGATGTTGATGGTCAACTCGGACATGAGTGCTGTTCCTTCTTCGGATGAGAACGACTAGAACGCGTCGCGCAGCTGGGTGAGGCGGGTACGAACGGAACCGTCGAGCAGGGTGTCACCGATCTGGGTGACGATGCCGCCCACGACGGAGGGGTCGACGATGTTGCGGACGGTGACGTCCCGGTTGGTCTTGGCCTTGAGGGCGGTGGCCAACCGCTTGATCTGGTCCTCGGTGAGGGCGACGGCGGAGCGCACCTCCGCCACTGCCTCGCCTCGTGCGCCGGCCGACTGAGCCAGGGCGGCGTTGGCGATCGCCTCGAGGTCTGCAATGCGACCGTTGGCGACGATCAGCGACACCAGCGACGTGGTCGCCGTGCTCGTCTTGCCGTCAAGGAGATCCTCGACGATCTGCAGACGCCTGGCCAGTGGGAGCTTGGAATCACCCAGGGTCGAGCGAAGGTCGTCGGATGCCTTGAGGGCAGCGACGACACCGAACAGCTCGTTCTCGACGACGCTGGACTTGCCCTCTGCCGCCGCAACAGCGGTGATCGCCTCGGCGTATGAGTTGATGGAGTCGGTCATGGTTGGTGTCCTCTGTGGGGTCCGGCTCAGTTGGCCGCGCCGACCTGGCTGATGTAGCTCTCGACGAGAGCCTGCTGGGTGGCCTCGCTGAGGTTGGACTCGACGACCTTCTCGGCGGCACCGAGCGCGAGGCGGGACACCTCGGCGGTGAGATCGGCCTGCGCCTGACGCCGAGCGCTGGCGATCTCGGCCTGGCCGCGCTCCTTGATCGCTGCGGCATCGGTGTGCGCACGAGCGACGATGTCAGCGCCCACCTTGGTAGCCGTTTCGCGAGCTTCGTCGATGATGCGAGCTGCCTCCTTGTCGGAGTCGGCGAGCGCCGCCTTCACGTCGGAGAAGCTCTTCTCGGCCTCGGCCCGGGCCGCGGCGGCGGTGTCGAGCTCGGCCTTGATTCGCTCGGGGCGAGCGGCAGCGGCCTTCTTGATGGCGGGGCCGGCCTTCCACACGATGAGGCCGACGACGATGAGGAACGCGGCGGTACCCCAGTAGACCTCGTTGAGGTCGTGAGGCAGCCAGTAGCCGTTACCCTCTTCGGATGCGAGTAGTGCGAGCATCGGTTCTCCCTATGCCTTGGAGTCGGCGGAGCTGACGAACTGGTCGACGACCGCCTGGTTGGCGGAGACGTCGAGGGGCTGCTGGACGACCTTGCTGGCCGCTGCCACCGCGATGGCGGCGACGTCGGTGCGGAGCGAGCCCAGAGCAGCGGAGCGCTCTGCGTCGAGCTCAGCGAGTGCTGCCTGACGGAGCGTCGCGACCTCGTCCTCGGCGGCACGCACGATCTCCGCACGCTGGGCTTCGGCGGACTGGCGAGCCTCGTCCACGATGCGTGAGGCCTCGGCCCGTGCCTCGGCGAGCGTGGCGTCGTAGTCGCGACGGACCTGCTCGGAGTCGACGAGCGCTCGCTCGGCGGCCTCCTCGTCGCCGCGGATCTGCTCGCTGCGCTTTCGCATCGCCTGCTTGATCGGGGGCAGCAGCACCCAGTTCATGAGAATGAGCAGCAGGAAGAACGCGATGCCGCCCCAGATCATCTCCGGGTTCTCGGGGATGACGGGGTTGATCACTTCCTCGGCGTGCGCACCGCCTTCGGCGGCGATGGTGCTCAACACTGCAAGCATTGGGGACTCCTGGCGAGATCTACGGGTTCAGGGATTCGTTCGTCGATGGTGCGTTCGTCGGGATCACGGTGCGGGGGCCGAAGCCCCCGCCGCGAAACCAACAGTCCGCTGTCCGGATCAGACGAACTTGAGGAGGATGAACACCACGAAGCCGATGAGGGCGAGCGCCTCGGTGAAGGCGATGCCGAGGAACATCGTGGTCTGGACCTGGCCGGCCGACTCGGGCTGACGGGCCATGGCCTGAACGGCCTGGCCGACGAGGTAGCCGATGCCGATGCCGGGGCCGATGGCGCCGAGGCCGTAGGCCATACCGGCACCGCTGGCGCCGGCGATGGACTTCTGCTCGTCGGCGGTGAGTGCTTCACCCGCCTGCTGAGCGACCGTGTTGGCGATGTGGCTGAGCGTGGACATGTTGTTGGTTTCTCCTGTGAGTCCGGTGGGTGCGCCACCAGGTATGGGTCAGGTCTTGGTTAGGCCGACCGACGTGCGCCGGGGCCTGGGTCCGCACCGAAAGGTGCGGCGGAGCAGGGATCAGTGAGCCGGGTGCAGTGCGCCACCGATGTAGACGGCGGTGAGAAGCGAGAAGATGTACGCCTGGAGGAACGCCACCAGGAGTTCGAAGCCGGTGAAGGCGACGAGCATGAAGAACGAGAACGGCATGACCGCCACCAGCAGGCTCTTGGCAAACAGCGTGGCGCTCAACACCGAGAAGGTGATGAGGAGGATGTGCCCGGCCAGCGAGTTGGCGAAAAGACGGACGGAGAGGGAGAACGGCCGAACGAGGAACGTGGAGATGAACTCGATCGGCGTCACCAGGAGGTACAGCGCCTTCGGGACACCGGGCGGAAACAGCGCGTCCTTGAAGTACCGAGGACCGTTGTGCTTGACGCCGACGCCGATGAACACGAGCCAGGTCAGGAGCGCGAGGACCACGGGGTTGGCCATGCGGGCGTTGGCGCCGAAGTGCGATGTGGGGATGATGCCGAACAGGTTGCCGAAGAGGATGAAGAGGAACATCGACAGCAACAGCGGGAGGTAGCGCATGCCGTCGGGACCGATGGCCTGGCCGATGACCTGCTTCTCAATGAACTCGATCGACGTTTCGGCGAGATTCTGCGGCCCTGCCGGGACGAGCGACTTCTTCGCCTTGGAGCCGGCGACCAGGAACCACACGACGGGGATCGCCATCGCGATGAAAGAGATCAGCGCGACCTTGTTGAACGCCAGGAGCTCGTTGTCCTTGAACAGGAACGCGGGCCACTCGACCATCTCTTTGATGCCCGGGAACTTGACTCCACCGCCACCTTCAGCAGCAAACACGTTTCACTCCTCCATTGAACAACTGTCGGGCGCCCGGCGTCACGCCGCTTCGGCGGCAGCGTGATCGACGTCGGACGTTGCGGACACCGGCTTGGGTTTGAGGCCTGGGTAGGCGAACGAACCCGAGACGTACTTGAGCTCCCAGAAGAGGAGCCCGAGGTGGGTCACGATGAGCATGATGCCGAGCGGCACCATCTCGACCCAGGAAGCATTGCGAACGAGCATGACGGCACCGAAGATGAGGCCGAGCCGCAGCAGGTAGCCGAACAGCGCCGCACCCGCCATCAGGGCGAACGA
Source organism: Microthrixaceae bacterium (assembly GCA_019694615.1). Lineage (GTDB taxonomy): Bacteria > Actinomycetota > Acidimicrobiia > Acidimicrobiales > Microtrichaceae > SSF14. Next base: position 42,808 of record JAIBBP010000202.1, read on the forward strand.
GATTCGTCCGGTGGTGGCCAGGAGCCACGCCGCCAGGAGGAAGTTCACCACGACGACCACTACGGCATAGCCGGCCGACGCGATCCCCTCGACACCCCAGAATCCGCCAACCACCGCTGCGAGCGGGACGAGCCACTTGGCTCGCTTCGCCATGTCGACGGCGATCTCCATCGCCGGAGCCGGACCCTCGATGCTGGTCGTGAGCGGGTTCACCGGAGTGGTCGACATCACACCAACTCCGTCGCGCGCTGTTCTGCCTCTTCGAGATGAGCGGCGAGTGTGCGCTCGAGTTCGGCACGTTCCGCGAGGCGGGCGTCGCGCGCTTCGGCGTTGCGAGCGGCCTTCTCCGTGCTGGCCACAAGCTGCGCCTCACGCGTCAGCTGCATCTGCATCTTGTAGGTGTAGTACTGCTTGACCGCAGCTCCGACAACACCGAACACAGCGAGACCCACGACGAATGCCGGCGTCGTGTCGAGCTTCGAATCGAGCCACCAACCGAGCAGTCCGAGCAGCACCGGCGACACGACGAGCTCGAACGAACCGTGCGAGCGGTTGAGGCCCTCGGTCATGTCGCGCTTCTTGGAAGTCGTGTCGGATACTGACATCGTCGTCGCCCCGGTCAGGCGTCTCACGCGGAAAGAAGAGACGCTTGTGAATCTGTTCTCAATCTAGTGAGGGGCGATCCCAGGCTGCAAATCCCATGTGCTATCGGCAGCCACGGCGCACCGGCCCCGCCAGGTCAGCGCGGGTGATCGCTCGCCCGTTCGATCGCCGCCACGATCCGGTCGGTGTTGGCGTGACTCTCGTGCACCATGCGGATCAACCAGAACCTGAGGTAGCGGGCCATCGAGTACCGCACGAACAGCGCGGCCCCGCCGATCAGCATGGCGATGCCGATGTAGCTCCCCGTCGCCATGAACGCGCGCTGGTTGTACTCGTTGGCGTCGTTCTGGACCATGATCCCGCCATAGATCGCAAGCGCGAGGCCCGCGACCCCCAAAGCGATGCCGAGTGCCAACAGCTTGGCCTCGTTCTGCCCACCGCCGGCCTTCACCTTCATAGACTCGATCTCCGCCTGGAAACCGGCGACGCGATCGGGATGGTCGTTGAGGCCCTCGGGGTTCGGTTGCACGGTCATGTCAGGGACTCCTGGGTGTTTCGGGTGTTCATTCGCCACCGCCCAAGTAGGCGGCGGACAACTCATCTTCGACTTCCTCGGGGGTGCCGACTGTGCGGATCACCCCATGGACCATGATCGCCGCGAGATCGGCGATCCCGAGGACGGTCCTCGCGAACTGCTCGACGACCAGGATCGACACGCCCGTCGCAGCGATCTGGGCGACGATGCCATACAGCTCCTCGACCACGAGCGGAGCCAGACCCATCGACAACTCGTCGAGCAACAGGATCGCCGGATTGGACGCCAGCCCTCGGGCCATCGCGAGCATCTGCTGCTCGCCACCCGACATCGTGCCGACGAGCTGACCGCGACGCTCTCCGAGCCGTGGGAACTGGCGGTACGCGAGCTCCTCGATCTCGGCCAGGGGGCGACCCGCGAACGTGGCCATCTGCAGGTTCTCGCGGACGGTCAGGTTCGGGAAGATGCCGCGGCCTTCGGGAATCGTGATGACGCCGCGGCGAGCGAGCTCCTCGGGGGCGACGCCGGTGACGTCACGGCCTGCCACGACGACTTTGCCGGCCCGAGGCTCGACGATGCCGCACGCGACGTTGAGCGTTGTCGTCTTGCCGGCGCCGTTCGGACCGAGCAGCGCGACAACCTTGCCCACCGGAACAGCGAGGTCCACGCCGTGAAGCACCTCGATGGCGTCGTAGGACGCGCGGATTCCTTCAAGCTGGAGGAGCGGTGTGTCGTCGCCGTTCACTACTTCGCGACCTCCTGGACGGCTCCGTTCACGACGCTGAGGCTCGGCCTCGTCCCTCGGCCTACTAGCGCGCCGTTCACTTCGCGACCTCCTGGACGGCTCCGTTCACGACGCTGAGGCTCGGCCTCGTCCCTCGGCCTACTAGCGCGCCGTTCACTTCGCGACCTCCTGGACGGCTCCGTTCACGACGCTGAGGCTCGGCCTCGTCCCTCGGCCTACTAGCGCGCCGTTCACTTCGCGCTTCCGAGGTAGGCGTTGAGAACGGCTTCGTTCTGCTGGATGTCAGCGGCGGTGCCCGAGGCGATGATCCGACCGAAGTCGAGCACAAAGATCTGCGCGCACACCTTCATGACCAGCGGGACGTCGTGCTCGACCATGAGGATGGACAATCCGGCATCGGCCAGCTGCCGCAACAGGAGGCCGAACTCCTCGGTTTCGGTGTCGTCAAGGCCCGACGCCGGCTCGTCCAGAAGCAACACACGGGGACGAATGGCGAGGGCACGACCCAGCTCGACGAGACGGGCCCGACCGGTCGAGAGCTGCCCGGCGCGGACCTCGGCGTGCTCGGTGAGACCCAGTCGATCGAGGATCAGATCCACCTCGTCCGCCGCCGTGAGCTCGGCCCCCTTGGGAGCCAGGAGCTGCGGGCCCGGCGCTGTGGTTCGACCCCAGCCCTGTCGGATCTCGCAGCCGACCTGCACGTTCTCGCGAACCGTCATCGAGCTGAACACCTCGATGCGTTGGAACGTCCGACCGATACCGAGGCGAGCGCGCTTGTGCGTGCCGAGGCGCGAGACGTCTCGGCCGTCGAGGATCACCTGACCCGACGTCGGCGCCAACACTCCACAGATCATGTTGAAGGTCGTGGTCTTGCCAGCACCATTGGGACCGATCAGCCCAGTGACGGCGCCTGCCTCGACGGCGAGGTCAACCTCCGACACTGCGAGGTTGCCGCCGAACCGGATGGTGAGGCCGCGAGTCTCGAGAAGGGCCATCAGGAACCCCCTGCGATCGAGCGGGCGAGGTCGGACTCGTGCAGTCCGAGCATACGGTCCGCCTCCATCACATCGCTCTTGGTGATCGGCCGGTCGACTCCGAGGAGATCGGGGGACGGTTCGACGGGAGCGTCGCTCGGGAGAGCGCCGTGAACAGCAGTTGCGGCGCCGGAGATGACCGCCGTTGCGAGGAACATCATCATCACCCGAACACCGGTCGACTCGATCGCGGTTCCCCAGTCGATCGCTCCCACGGCGACGAGCCCGACGACCAGAACCACCCCCGCCGGAAGTGCGCGACGGCCAGGGAGCGGCGAGATGAGAATCGGCAGTAGCGGGAGGATCGCGAAGAGCAGCACGATCATCGTCGCGACGAACGTCCAGTTGCCGATGGTGTCCGACTTAGCCAGGACCCACAGCGCCACCACGCCGAACACGCTGAGCCCGGTCGCTTCCTTGGATTCGCCAACGGCGCGGTACGCGTCACCGATCTGGCCAACCGCACCACTCGGGTTGCGTCCGAGGCTGATGCCCATGAACCCGGGGAGGACCTTCACCAGATCGGTTACCGCGACCTGCACGAACCGGAAAATGCCGATCGTGTTGTCACGGAACAGCGCGGGGATCAGCCCCTGCACCGTGCCGAGCAGGAACCCGCCGAACAGGGCACCGCCGATCGCCCCGATACCACCGACCACCGCGAGCGTGGTGAGCGACATCGAAGCGAGGAGGTCGTAATCGGTGGTCGGCATCGACCGGTTCGCCAGCGCCCCCGCCAGACCGGCGATCGACGCCGACAGCGCGAACACGCCGATCTTGGTGCGAGTGAGATCGAGACCGAGCGTCGCACAAGCCACCGGGCTGTCCTTCATGGCGATCAGGCGCCGACCCCACGACCCGTTGCGCATCCACACCACGAACATTCCGAGGAGCGCGAACGAGACGGCGAGGAGCAACGCCTGTTGCTGGTTGGTTCGCGGGACGAACACCCCCAGGTCGAGCGGGGGAACCGCGATCGTTCCGCCCGACACCAGCTTCGGCTGGGAGAACACCACCTTCGACATCATCAGCGAGAACGCAGCGGTGGCGAGAGCGAGATAGATGCCGGACAGACGCAGCGCCGGGAGCGCAACGAGCGCACCGACCACGGCGCACACCGCGAGGGCGACGATCACCGCCCCCGGCGTGCTGCCGTCCTTGCCGATCTGCGCCATGACGATCGCACCGATCCCGACGAACGTCATCGGTGCCAGCGAGATCTGCCCGGCATAGCCGGTGAGGGGAACGAGGGAGAGCGCAACGAGGGCAAAGAAGAGGCCGGTGACCAGCGGGCCGCGCTCGGCATCGAGTTCGATGAGCTCGGTGATACCCCAGACCGACCCTACGAGGACGACAGCGCCGATCACGGCGGTGCGCATCGTCGGTACCCGCCACGTCTCGCGAACGCGCTGAACTCCACCCGCACGAAGCCGGGCCTGCGGCTGGGCCACCATGACAGCGAACAGCATGATCGCGGGCAGCGCGAATTTGACGCCGTCGACGGAGTAGCCGCCGATCTTCACGGTGGAGTCGAGGTAGCTGCCCGCGTAGGCCTCGCCGAGGCCGAGGACCAACGCTCCGAGGAAGGTGAGCGGCAGGCTCTTCAGCTTGCCGACGACCGCAGCCGCGTAGCAGTTGATGACGACCAGCGTCATCGTGATGGCGTCGACGTTGGAGAACGGTGCGTTGAGAACCCCGGCGAGGGCGGCGAGCGACGCTCCCATCGCCCACGACAACATGGAGATCCGCGCCGGCCGAGCGCCGTTCAGCCGCACCAGGTTGCGATCGTCGACGACAGCGCGCATGGCGATGCCGGCGCGGGATTTGTAGAGCACGACACGGAGGACCAGGGCGACGATGATCGCCGCGACCAGAATGACGATGCGGTCGTACGGAACGCGAACGTCACCGATGGTGATCCGATCGTCGACCTCTGGGAACAAGCGGGGAATCGCTCGGGTGATGTTCCCCGGCCAGATCCACTGCGACATTCCCACGAGGGCGAGCAACAAGCTGACCGTCACGACGATCTTGACGACTTCGGTCGCCCCTTCGAGTCCTCGAATGATGACCCGCTCCAGGAGCGCACCGAAGATCGGGGCAGCGACGAAGATCACGAAGATCAGCGACAGCCAGACCGGCCAGCCCCACCCACCGGAGACGGTGGGGGCGCTGACCTGCCAGTAGAGAAACGCCGCGATCATCCCGACCGCGCCGTGGGCGAAGTTGAAGATGCCCGACGTCGTGTACGTCACGACGAGCCCGCTGGCGGCGATGGCATACACCGCCGCCAGCGCGATGCCGACGACTGTGAAGTTCAGAAACGACTGCACCGTTGATCGGGTCCCGCCACTCGGCGATCAGCCGAGAATCGACGACTCGCGATTGCCAGTGCCGAACTCGCCGGTCAGCTTGACCGTTGGCGAGCAGTAGAAGCCCTCGCCGTTGTCCTCGTCGGAACCCAGCTCGGGGAACAGGCGCTCGTACTGGCCACCCTTGACGGTCACCAACATCGCGCAGTCAGGGGCAGCGTTCGCTCCGGGGTCAGACACCGCGTGCAACCCGCCTGCGTCCCACTCGTGGGTGTCGAGCCCGGCCTGCAACACACACGCACGGGAGATCTCTCCCTCATCGGCGCACTTCTTGGCTGCGGTGGCGAACAGCAGCGCGGATGAGAACGACTGCACGGCGAGACCGGCACGGGTCCAGTCCGGGACGGTGTCGTCGAGAACCTTGACCAGCTGTCCTGTCGCCGGCCACTTGTCAGCCTCCTCGAAGGGGTGCGCGGCGATGCGAATGACGATTCCCTCCACTGCGGCCGGGCCCGATGCCTCCAACAGGCGCTCGTCGTACTGGTTCGCGTCGGCGCTGATGACGCCCTCGAATCCCTGGTCACGGAGTGCCTGGGAGAACTTCGACATGTTCGGCGGTTCACCGACGAAGCTGATCGCCTGGATGTCCTTGTCGATCACCTGTTGTGCGACGACCGCCCAATCCTGACTGATGATGTCGTAGGAGATCTCCTGGAACCCTTCGTACCCGTCGAGCTGCTTCGCGACGCCGACGATCTGGTCCTTGTTCTGGACGAGCGACGGGAGGTTGCCGAACACGACGCCAAACTTCTTGACCTCGTCGGGATACAGCTCAGCGATTGCTTTCATTGCGCTGGCCGGCTTGTCGTAGGCGGGGTTCGGTAGCGCCTGAACCTGGTCGGTGCCCTCGGAGAAGTCCGTCGAGACGGCGAAGCCGGGGAAGGCGATCATCTTGCACTTGTGGAAATCGGATCCGTCGCGGCCGGAGAAGATGAAGTTGTCCTGGGCCCAGCCTCCACCGACGATGGCGAACACGCCGGTGCACGCCTTGGTCATCGCATCCTCGACCTTGATGACCTCGCCGTTGAGATCCACCGCTTCGAGCAGCAGACCGTTGATACCGCCCTGCTCGTTACACCAGTTGACGAACGCGTTGGCGCCGTCCCACAGCTCCTTGAGAAGTCCGGGACGAAGGCCTTCGCGGTCGTTGCCGACGCCGATGTACAGCTTGTCGGTCCCCGCTCCGGCCTCGTCCGCCTTGATGGTTGCCGTGGTGTCGCCCTTTCCGCAGGGCGAGTCGAGCGTTCCGAACTTCGCTGTCGACCCCTCCGCGGCAGTGGTGCCGTCCGTGGTGGCCTCGGTGGTCTTTGTCGCCTGGTCCTTCTCCGCGGCTTCGTCGGCGCCTTTCGCACCGCACGCCGAGGCGACCAGCACCGCGACAATGAGACAACCAATAACCCGACGCTTCATTCGCACTCCCCCTGGATCAAGTGGCGGCAATCCAAACACGTCACGCGTGACGACGCAAGCGCTTCCGGTCTAGTTTCTGACGACCCGTCAGAAACGAGACGGGCCTTAGCACGACCACCCAAGTGAGGACCGGACATGTTCGAGCTCGTGATCCAGGACGCCACCATCGTCGACGGCACCGGCGCGCCACGCAGGAATGGCACCGTGGCCGTGAACGACGGCCGCATCGCCGGGGTGTTCGACGACGCCACCCCCCTCCCCGCCGACGCGATCGGTGATTCGACCAGGGTCATCGACGCCACCGGCCTCGTGTTGACGCCCGGCTTCATCGACCCGCACACCCACTACGACGCCCAACTCATGTGGGACCCTGCAGCCTCCCCGTCGAACCTGCACGGCGTCACCACCATCATCGCCGGCAACTGCGGCTTCACCCTCGCGCCCCTCGCCGCCGGCGACGCCGACTACACCCGCAGGATGATGGCAAAGGTCGAAGGCATGCCCCTCGCGGCGTTGGAGCAGGGCGTCGACTGGTCGTGGGACAGCTTCGCCGAGTACCTCGACCGCCTCGACGGAAACATCGGGGTCAACGCCGGCTTTCTCGTCGGCCACTGCGCCCTTCGCCGGCGGGTGATGGGCGCCGACGCCGTCGGCAACGAGGCGACGCCCGAACAGCTCGACGCCATGAAGGCGCTGCTCGCCGAGTCGATCGAAGCCGGCGGCCTCGGCTTCTCCACGACGCTCGCCCGCACCCACTCCGACGGCGACGGCCAACCGGTCGCGTCCCGGTGGGCGTCGAGGGACGAACTGCTGGCGTTTGCCGAGGTTGTTTCACAGCACGAAGGCACGACGCTCGAGTACGCATCGGACGGCTGCCTCGACGGCTTTCAGCCGAGCGATGTCCAGTTCATGATCGACTTCTCCAAGACGGGCAACCGGCCGCTGAACTGGAACGTGCTCACGATCGACAGCAACGAACCCGACCGCTACCGCACCCAGCTCGAGGCCATGGACGAGTGCCGCGAGGCCGGTGCCAAAGTGGTCGCACTGACCATGCCGATCCTCGTGGGCATGAACATGAGCTTCCTCACCTACTGCGCGCTCAACATGATGCCCGACTGGGGCCCGATCCTCGGTCTGCCGGTCGACGAGCGGATGGCGAAGCTTCGCGATCCCGAAGTTCGCCGCTTCATGGAGGAGCGAGCAGCATCCCCCGAGGCCGGAGTGTTCTCGCGCCTCGCCGGATGGCACCTCTACATCATCGGTCAGACGTACTCCGAGGCCAACGAAGGGCTCCGCGGACGTTCGGTCGCGTCGATCGCCGAGGAGCGCGGGACGACACCGTTCGACACGCTGCTCGACATCGTGCTGGCCGACGACCTCCGTACCGTCCTGTGGCCCGGCCCGACCGACAACGACGACGAGTCCTGGCGCTTGCGGGCCGAAGCGTGGGAGCACCCCTCGGTTCTGATCGGCGGCTCCGACGCCGGGGCCCACCTCGACCGCATGGCCGGCCCTCCGTACACCACGCAATGGCTCGGGGACTGCCTCCGCGGCCGCAAGCTCGCGACGCTCGAACGAGCCGTGCAGCACCTCACCGAAGCGCCGGCCGAGCTGTTCGGCATCAAGGACCGCGGCCACATCGAGACCGGGTTCCACGCGGACCTCGTGCTGTTCGACCCCGACACCATCGGATCCGGTCCGATCGAGCTGGTCAACGACCTGCCGGGCGGAACTGCTCGCCTCGTTGCCGAAGCGGTCGGCGTGAAGCGGGTCATGGTGGGCGGTGTCGACATCGTCGTCGACGGGGTGCCGACCGACGCGAGGCCCGGCAGAGTCCTTCGCTCCGGCACCGACACCCGCACCGTCAGCCTCAGCTGAGGGCGAACGCCGAGACGGCCACCGGACTCAACCGACGCGCTGCCGCCGGCCGATCTCGGGACGTGACGCGTCGGCCGGAACGGATCCAGTCGATTCGTCCGATCGCGGCACCTCCGCCGACTCCACGACACGCGTGCCGGCGTCATCGGATCCACCGCGGCGCCCCACCTTCGGGGCGAGAAACGTGAACAGCAGCAGCGCCCCGGCAGCGACTGCGATGGGCACCATCAGCGTCGACCGACCGGTCAATGCCGGGTACAGCGCAAACGCCGACAACAACGCGGTCCAGAGCCACAAGATGACCACTGTCTGCCGGTAACCATGGCCTAGGCGAAGCAGGCGATGGTGGAGGTGGTCCTTGTCGGCAGTCGCGAGACCGGTTCGTCGCGTGGTCCTCCGCAGGATCGCGAACACCATGTCCCCGAGGGGCACACCCAAGATGAGCAGCGGGATCACGAGCGGCGCGAAGAAGAACCAGGACTGCCCGGTGAACGAGGCATCGCTCTGCCCGCCGACCGCGATCGTCGATGAGGCCATGAGGAGCCCCACAAGCAGCGCGCCGCTGTCACCCATGAAGATCTTCGCCGGATGGAAGTTCCACACGAGGAACCCGAGGCACACACCCAGCGTGACGACAGCGATCAAGGGGCCGACGTTGCCGCGGAACAGAGCCCCCGACTGGTCGAGCTCGACGCCGTAGAGCAAGAACGCACCCGATGCGACCGCCATCACCCCCGCGGCGAGGCCGTCGAGCCCGTCAGTGAGGTTGACGGCGTTCGCCATCACCAGCACCCACAACACCGACACCAACGCGGCGAGATCGGGGGTGAGCACGGTGAACCCGACGATCGGCAACGGCACGTTCACGATCGAGATTCCGGCGAGGGCGAGGATCGAGCCCGCCAGCACGATGCCGGCCACCTTGGCGGGAGCCGACACCTCCCGGATGTCGTCGATGACCCCGGTCAGGAAGATGACGAGCGCTGCTCCGACGACGCCGGCGATGTTCGCGGGGGACTCGAACATCGTGGCGAACTGGTCGAGCTGCCCGGCGACGGCGAGTCCGGCGAGCATGCCGAGGAACATCGCTCCCCCGCCCAACGTCGGCGTCGGCCGATCGTGCACCATGCGGTCGCTCGGGACAGCGATCGCACCCAGACGGCGTGCCAGCCACATCATCGGCGGCACCAGCGCCGCTGTCACCACGAAGGTGACAGCGAGCACGATGGCGTACGACCGGATCACAGGGCCACCCTATGCCTCGGTACCTGCCGGCCTCGCTCCCCCACCGCCGAAATGTGTCGCGAGGTGTGCGGTTTCGCGATTGCGGCGCAACACATTTCGAGCGTGGGACCCGATCGACTTCAGGTGTAGGGGGTGAACTTCGAGCAGAGGGCAGCAACCTCGGACCGGACCGCAGCGACCTCCGCTGCGTCCTCACGATGGCGGAGAACGCGGGTGATGAGCTCGGCGATCTGGGCCATCTCGGGTTCCCTCATGCCCTGGGTGGTCACCGACGGCGTCCCGATGCGCA